>NZ_JAWVZF010000054.1:0-16306 GCF_033722355.1 Arsukibacterium sp.
GTGCGTTGCCGATGATGCTGTACCTGAGCACTGCAGGTGCCCGGTAACAGGCTAATTAAACTTGCCAGCAGCTGCCGGCTGGCTGGCTGCGATAATCTGACGGGATACCACTGCCACTGTGGAGCGATATTAGGTTTAATGGCCAATGCCCGCCAGGCAACATCAAAGGCCCCCAGCACCAGCTGTTTTGAAAAAAACATTAAAAACCCCGGCAATCGATGCCAGCGGATCGGTGGTAAATTTAATTGATTAACGTACTGCCAGTAAAGAATGGCTAACCAAAGCGCAAAGAAGAACCACCAGCCCCGGTTATCGGTAAGTGCCAGCCAGCATAACCCGGTAAGGGTGCTGACAAACACAACCCGTTTAACGCTAATAAACTCAGATGGCATGACCCGTCCTTTTTCAGCCAGCGTGTATTTAAAGTAGTGAACATATTAATAAAATTCAAATTAGCCGCTGCTTTTACCGATTGGATATTTGGTGATATGGTTTGTCTGACGCAAGTAACAGGAGCCTGAATTATGCGCGACGATCTGCATTTAAAAATCCGCCACCTGACCCCAGCCGATTATCCTCAGGTTAAGGCATTAATGAACCAGGTCTACTTTGATATTGGCGGCGCCTGGCCTGAGCACACGATTAATAAACTGATTAAAGATTTTGCTGAAGGTCAGATTTGTCTGGTCGATCATGATGAGATTATTGGCCTGGCATTAACCGTTCAGGTTAACTATGACCGTTTCAGCAATCCGCATACCTATGACGATTTAATTGGTAAACGGGAAACCATTCTGCACGACAAAACCGGTGACGCCCTGTATGGTCTGGATTTAATGATCCATCCCGATTACCGGGGTTACCGGCTGGGCCGCCGGTTATACGATGCCCGCAAAGAATTGTGCCGCCAGCTGAACCTGCGGGCAATTTTAGCCGGCGGGCGGATCCCGAATTATCAGCAGCACAGTAATGAGATGTCGGCCGCCGAATATCTTGAGGCAGTAAAGTGCCGGGAGATTTACGACCCCATTCTGAGTTTTCAGTTATCTAATGACTTTCAGTTAAAGCGTTTACTGAAAAAATACCTGCCTGAAGACGAAAGCTCACAGGGCTATGCCACCTTACTGGAATGGAATAATATTTTTTATGAGCCGGTTCAGACAGGTTTGAACAGCCGGAAAACTCAGATCCGGGTAGGTGCCGTGCAATGGCAGATGCGGGAAGTGGCATCGGTAGAGCAAGTATTGCAACAGGTTGAATACTTTGTCGACGCACTGGCTGATTATCAGAGCGACTTCGCACTGTTTCCGGAGTTTTTTAACGCCGCACTGATGGGGCTGTGCCCTGATAAATCGAACCAGACCGCAGCTATTCGTTTTTTAGCCGGTTTTACCGAGCAGTTTAAGGCAGCAATGTCCGACATGGCGGTAAGCTACAATATTAATATTATTACCGGTTCAATGCCGGTACTTGAAGGTGACAGCCTGTTTAATGTCAGTTTCTTATGCCGGCGTGACGGCACCATTGACTGTCAGAGCAAAATTCATATTACGCCGCACGAACGTCGCGACTGGGTTATTGAAGGTGGCAATAAACTGCAGGTATTTGACACGGATGCCGGCCGGGTGGGTATTTTAATTTGTTACGATGTTGAATTTCCCGAATTAAGCCGGTTGTTAGCTCAGCAGGATATGGACGTGCTGTTTGTGCCATTCTGGACCGACACCAAAAATGGTTTTCTCAGGGTCAAACACTGTGCCATGGCGCGTGCCATTGAAAACGAGTGTTATGTCGTGATCTGCGGCAGCTGCGGTAATCTGCCGCAGGTGGATAACCTTGACGTTCAGTATGCGCAGTCTGCGGTTTTCTCGCCGTCGGATTTTGCCTTTCCGCATGATGCGGTAATGACTGAAACCACGCCAAATACCGAAATGATGATGTTCTCTGATTTAGATCTGGATCGCTTGAAGCAAATCCGCAATGAAGGCTCCGTCACTAACTTAAAAGACCGTCGGCATGATCTGTATCAAGTAAACTGGCTCAACCTGCTGCCCGGTTAGCCATAAGTCTAAGTGGCAACACGGCGGTTTTTCGCTAAGGTAGTTAAAACCGCCGCCACAAGGACAATCACGATGTCTTATCAAACTGAATATCAGTCAGCCTGCCAGCAGAGCCGGCAATTCTGGGCCGACAAAGCAAAACGCTTGAACTGGTATAAAGCCCCTACCCAAATTCTTACCCAAAATGGTGAGCACTACCAGTGGTTTGCCGATGGCGAACTGAATACCGCCTATCTGGCGCTCGACTATCACGTCGAGCAAGGTCGCGGTGAACAAGTGGCACTGATTTATGACTCACCGGTGACCGGCAGCAAACAACACTATAGTTATCAGCAACTGACTGCTGAAGTAGCCATGTTTGCCGGCGTATTAAAGGCCCGGGGGGTGACCAAAGGTGATCGGGTCGTCATTTACATGCCAATGATCCCGCAAGCGGTGATTGCTATGCTGGCTGTGGCCCGGTTGGGTGCCGTGCATTCGGTGGTATTTGGCGGTTTTGCCGCTCAGGAGCTGGCTGTGCGAATAGACGACGCCAGCCCGAAAGTCATTGTTTCTGCATCATGCGGTATTGAAGTTAACCGGGTCATCGCTTATAAACCGCTGTTGGATAACGCCTTGCAGCTGGCTGCACATCAACCCGACAGTTGTATCATCTGGCAAAGGCCAGAGCTTTTGGCCAAGCTTAAGTCAGAGCGCGATTATGACTGGCAATGTCTGCTTAAAAAGGCACAGCCGGCAGCCTGTGTACCGGTAAACAGCACCGACCCGCTGTATATTTTGTATACCTCCGGCACCACCGGCAAACCCAAAGGCGTGGTGCGGGATAATGGCGGCCATGCGGTGGCACTGCATTACAGTATGCAGGCCATTTATGGCATGGCGCCGGGTGAGGTATTCTGGGCGGCTTCAGATGTCGGTTGGGTGGTTGGTCACTCTTATATTGTGTATGGGCCTTTGCTGGCCGGTTGTACCAGCGTGTTATATGAAGGCAAACCGGTGTATACCCCGGATGCCGGTGCATTCTGGCGGGTTTGCGCCGAATATAACGTGAAAGCGCTGTTTGCTGCTCCCACTGCCTTTCGGGCGATCCGCAAAGAGGACCCGGATGCACAGTTATTAAAACAATACGATTTAACTGGATTAGAGCGGATCTACATGGCTGGCGAACGACTGGACCCGGCCACTTACGACTGGACCGTCAGCCACACTGGCAAACCAGTGATAGACCACTGGTGGCAAACCGAAACCGGTTGGGCCATTTGTGCCAATCCGGCCGGTATTGAGTTACTGCCCGCTAAAGCCGGCTCGGCTACAGTGCCGGTGCCCGGTTATCAGGTTGCGATACTCGATCATAACGGCCAGCCTTTGCCTGCTAACCAGCAGGGCAATATTGCGCTCAAACTGCCGCTGCCGCCGGGTTGCCTGACCACGATCTGGCAGAACCCGGAACGTTTTGTCAGCGGCTATTTGCGTCAGTTTCCGGGATATTATGCCAGTGGCGATGGCGGCTACCTCGATGATGATGGCTATCTGTATGTGATGGGCCGGACCGATGATGTCATTAATGTCGCCGGTCACCGGCTATCAACCGGTGAGATGGAGGAAGTTGTGGCCAGCCACCCGGCTGTCGCCGAATGCTGTGTTATTGGCCTGGCCGATCCACTGAAAGGCCAGCAACCAGTTGGTTTTATTTTACTTAAAAACGGGGCTGATATCAGCGAACAACAGCTGCAAAGTGAGTTGGTGCAACGGGTACGCCAGCAGATAGGCGCGTTGGCCTGCTTTAAGCAGGCATTGATTGTGCCGCGATTACCGAAAACCCGCTCAGGCAAAATACTGCGTAAACTGCTACGGCAAATTGCCGATGGCGAGGATTATGTCGTGCCCTCAACCATTGACGATCCGGCCAGCCTGAGCGATATTGCCGCATGTATGGCAAAGCGCGGCCTGCTGTAAATTTTTGCCCGTCAGCGCGTTCAAATTGATCGGGCGATGGGCAATGGCTGTAATAACGGGTTATAATATCCGCCTGCCGCTACGGCGGCCGTTTTAGCAAGGATAAACCATGTTGTATTTTAACAGCCATAAAATCCCCGAATTACGCGGTCTCAATTTTGCCCAGCGCATGCAAGTTGTCAGGGCCTGCGCTGATAAACTGCCGGCACCAACTAAAGTCGGCTTGAATATTCTCAAGTTACTTGTTTTATCCGGGCTGTTTATTTTAATTGCCAGAGCGGATGGCTGGGCAATCGCCGGTTATGTATTACTGCTTATCATCGCTTACCCGCTGATCACCCGCCCGATAACTTATGCATTATGTCAAAGTCAGTTCAGCGCAATGCGCCGCCAGTTATTTGAACAGAAAAATCCACCAGATGCCGCTGACTAAGCTTTTACTTAACCGCCAAAAAAAACCCGCCGTTGGCGGGTTCTTTGTTTGATTCAGCTAAGCCCTGAGATTAGTTAAAGCCAATATAACTGAAGAATACGGTCAGCATATTGTAGCCAAAATAGATGGTCAGCACTGTATTGACAAAGATAATGGCCAGAATTACCGGAATAAAGGTACCCAGAGAAAAATTAACATATTTCTGTAACAGCGAACCGGCAAAACGGCTATTCCCCTGGATCATCTCGGCATCCAGATTATGTTTCTTCCAACGGTAAATCACAAACAAACATAACAGCAACCCATTTAACGGCAGAATGGTTTCATAAAACATGTCGTAAATCAGAGCAAAAAACGACTTGGTATTGCCACCATAACTTAAAATATTACTCAGCCAGTCAATCCGGCCAAATGACAACGCGCTGATAATCGCCAGCACCACCATAGCCGCGCCCAGCGAATACAATGCTTTACGCCGGGTCAGTCCCTTACCATCCATAATACTGGCCACGGGTACCTCAATAATAGACACCAGCGAGGTCATGGCGGCGAAAAAAACCAGCAGGAAGAAAAATGAAGCAACAAATGAGGCGCCGAAATAGCCAATATCCGCTTGCAACGCCAGGAAGATTTTTGGCAGGAACATAAAAATCATGCCAATACTCGATTCTGACAATTCACTGATTTCAATGTCCGGATTAAACGAGAATGCCGCAGGTAAAATCAGCAAACCCGAGCAACAGGCAACCAGTAGCGATAACGCCGCCACCATTTTACCGGCAGAGACAATATTGTTATTTTTCTGAATATAAGAGCCATAGGTGATTAAAATGCCCATGGCCAGTGACAGCGAGAAAAAGGCCTGGGCCAGCGCGCCATTTAATACGTTACCGTTAATTTTGCTAAAATCCGGAACCAGGAAAAACTTGACCCCAAGCATAGCGTTATCAAGCGTCAATACGTAAATAACCAGCGCAATTAACATAACAAATAACGTTGGCATCAGCACCGTAGTCGCTTTTTCAATCCCTTTTTTCACCCCGCCCTGCAGAATTAAAAATGTCAGGCCGACAACGATTGCCATATAAACAAACAACTCGTTGCTGTTAATAAAAAAACCAAAACCATCAGGATCGGCAAGTTTATCTAACTGGCCCATCATTGCTTTACCCAGATAACCGGCAATCCAGACGGTAATAACCAGATAAAATACGCCAATCATAAAAGGGGTAATCACCGACAACCAACCAACGGTGCGCCAGGCCCGGTTCTGGCCAATTTCAGTGTAGGCGCCCAGCGGGTTTTGCCGGGTATGCCGGCCCAGACTCATTTCCGCCAGCATGACCGGCAGGCAGATAAAAAATACAAAAATGGCATAAATAATTAAAAATGCGGCACCGCCGTTTTTACTCGCCATCACCGGAAAGGCGACCAGGTTACCTATACCGACGGCCGAACCTGCGGCCGCCAGAATAAAGCCCAGACTGGAGCTGAATTGTTCACGTTTCATTGGATTGCGGACTCCCTGAATTTTATTATTAGAATTGTTGTTAGGCTATTTTTATAATATTCGCTCAGCATGCTAACAGCAGGCCGCGGCAAATCCTAGCCCGACCTTTTACAAAGGCACAGCTAATTGGTTTTGGCGACCGGATCTGCTATCTTGCTGCGACAAAACAGTAGGTGGGTTTTACCATGTTCTATATGATTTACTCTGAAGATGCGGCCAACAGTCTGGAAAACCGGTTGGCAACCCGACCAGCGCATCTGGCGCGGCTGCAGGCCCTGAATGAAGCAGGCCGGTTATTACTTGCCGGCCCGTTACCTGCGATAGACAGCAATGAGCCCGGTGGTGCCGGTTTTACCGGCTCACTGGTGGTGGCCGAATTTACCTCTCTGGCTGATGCTCAGCGCTGGGCTGACAGTGATCCCTACTTAACTGCGGGTGTTTACGTTAAGTCCACGGTTAAACCGTTCAAACGGGTGCTGCCTTAAATGAATTATATTCTGCTAACGGGCGGTGCTGGTTATATCGGCAGTCATACCGCTTTAGCCCTGCTGCGTGCCGGCTACCAGGTAATTAGTTTTGATAACTACAGCAATTCTTCCGCGACCGCACTTAAGCGGGTCGAAAAACTGGCTGGCGGCAACATCATTTGTCTCAGTGGTGATATCCGCGACGAAGCGGCACTTAGCGCAGTTTTCCGGCAATACCCGGTGGCTGCTGTCATCCATTTTGCCGGTTTAAAAGCGGTTGGCGAGTCAACAGAACAACCCTTACATTATTACGATAATAATGTCGGTGGTACTATTACCCTGTGCCGGGTAATGCGGGAGTTTAATGTTAAGAAGCTGGTATTCAGCTCCTCAGCCACGGTGTATGGCGATGCCAAAACCGTGCCGATAGACGAAACAGCACCGCGCTCGGCTACCAATCCGTATGGCCAGAGCAAGTTGATGATTGAGCATATTCTGGCAGATCTGGTTAATGCAGAACCTGACTGGGGCATTACCCTATTGCGCTATTTTAATCCGGTCGGTGCCGACAGCAGCGGTCAGATTGGTGAAGATCCTAATGGTATTCCCAACAATCTGATGCCGTTTATTTCACAGGTTGCAGTGGGTAAGCGCGATAAGCTGAATATTTTCGGTAACGATTACCCCACTGCCGATGGCACCGGTGTCCGTGACTATATCCACGTTGTCGATTTAGCCGCCGGCCATCTGAAAGCGCTGCAATATCTTGAAAATCATCAGGGTATTGAAGCGATTAATCTGGGTACCGGTACCGGCTACAGTGTGCTGGAGATGGTCAACGCTTTCGTGCGGGTTAATCAGGTTGAGGTTCCGTATCAGATTGCGCCCCGCCGGCCGGGCGATATTGCCAGTTGCTTTGCAAGACCGGATAAAGCGTTAAAGCTGCTGGGTTGGCAGGCAGAAAAAACGCTGGCTGACATGGTGCGTGACAGCTGGCACTGGCAGCGCCAGAACCCCAATGGTTATGCTGAGAATAAGTAACCCCTGCTAGGCGCTATAACAAAAGGCGCCGCAGCGCCTTTTGGGGTAACTTATCCGGGCAATGTCTACGATATCAACTCTGGCCCTGCCGGGTTGGCTTCTTGCCGGTAGGCTGGCGCTCAGTGGACTTACCTTTACCGGCAGGCGCGCGTTGTGGCCTGGCAGCGGGTTTGGGTTTTGGCTCCGCTTTTTTGGCGGGGGTTTTCTCAGCGATCTGATGCTTACGCACGGCGCGCTTCATGCTGGCCAGCCGGCGGCGACGTTCGGTACGATCTTCACTTTTAACCAGAGTCTGCTGTTCAGGGCTTAACTGCACCAACTGGCGCAGGTAGTTCACCTCCTCCAGCGGATATTCGGCATAACCGCCGGCAGGAATGTGCTTGGGCAGCAGTAAATCGCCATAACGTACCCGGATAAGCCGGCTGACCACAGCGCCCTGCGACTCCCACATCCGCCGTACTTCACGGTTACGGCCTTCGGTTAGAACCACATGAAACCAGCGGTTAATCCCCTCGCCCGGCAGTGCTTTAATTTTCTTAAAGTTCGCTTTGCCATCTTCCAGCTCAACCCCGGTGCGCAGCCGCTGGATCATCGCATCATTGATATCACCAAATACCCGTACTGCGTATTCGCGCTCGACTTCAAATTTCGGGTGCATTAAGCGGTTAGCCAGTTCACCATCTGTGGTAAACAACAGCAAACCTGAGGTATTAATATCCAGCCGGCCAATGGCTATCCAGCGGGCCCCTTTAATATTGGGTAAACGGGAAAACACCGTGGGCCGGCCTTCCGGATCAGTACGCGAGCATATTTCACCTTCAGGTTTATGGTATGCCAGTACCCGGCAGATTTGCTGCTCCTCACTGGCCAGCTGCACCGGGTGGCCATCTACCCGTACTGCCTGATTGGTGCTGACCCGATCGCCCAGCGTCGCGGGCTTGCCATCAACAGTAACCCGGCCCTTGCTGATCCACTCTTCCATCTCCCGGCGCGAGCCAATGCCGGCGCGGGCTAATACTTTCTGCAGTTTTTCACTGCTGCTTTTATCACTCATTAGTGTAACTCTCCTGTCATCTCGACGGTGGGAAGAAGATCGGCCGTCAGCGCGGTAAATTCCGGCAAAGGCGGCAAATCAGTAAGGCTTTTTAAGCCAAAATAATCTAAAAACAATGGCGTAGTGGCGTACAAGCCCGGCCGGCCGGGAACTTCTTTATGGCCCACCACTTTTACCCAGCCCCGATCCAGTAAAGTGCGCATAATCTGGCTACTCACTGTCACGCCACGCACCTCTTCAATTTCACCACGGGTCACCGGTTGCTTATAGGCAATCAGGGCCAGGGTTTCCAGCACCGCGCGGGAATAACGGGCAGCGCGCTCGGGCCACAGCTGGGCTAAATCATCGCTAAGTTCAGGGCGGGTCTGAAACCGAAACCCGGAAGCCGTTTGCTGCAGCACAATGCCGCGGGCACTGTAATCATCTTTAAGCTGGCGGATTGTAGCATCTATCCGGCTTTTACTGACAGTGAAACGTTGCAGCACCGTGGCCTGCAACTCAGCGACACCCAGCGGTTGCTCGCTGGCAAAAATAGCAGCCTCAATCAGTTGCAACAACTGAATATCGTTAATTTTCTGGGCCATCAGTACTACTCCCGGGCTAATTTAACGTGAATTTGGCCATAGGCTTCTACCTGAGTCAGCGCTATCATTTTCTCTTTGGTCAGCTCCAGTATTGCCAGAAAACTCACCACCACACCCTCACGCCCTTCGGCCAGATCAAAACATTGTTCAAATACCAGATAACCCTGGCTCTGTTGCAGTAAATCTAAAATCCGGCTCATCCGCTCCCGGGTCGACAAATGCTCCCGTTTAATGTGGTGATGCTGAAAATCTTTCGCCCGTTGCATTATGCCTTTGAGTGCCATCACCAGCTCAGTCAGCTCCACCTCGGGCAGTATAACCAGGGGGCTGAAATTATCGGCAAGCGCGGCCCGGGCAGTGAAGTAATCACGCTCGTCGCGTGGCAGGCTGTCCAGTTCACCGGCGGCCTGTTTATACACTTCATATTCCTGCAAGCGACGGATAAGCTCGGCCCGCGGGTCCTGCTCCTCATCATCATGCTGAGTATGTTTGGGTAATAATAAGCGTGATTTTATCTCGGCCAGCATCGCCGCCATCACCAGATATTCGGCGGCCAGTTCAAAGTTAAGCCCCTGCATTAAATCAATATACTCCATATACTGCAGGGTAATTTCGTTAACCGGTAAATCGACAATATCAAACTTATGCTTGCGGATTAAATACAGTAAAAAGTCGAGCGGACCTTCGAACGCATCCAGCATCACCTCCAGCGCATCCGGGGGAATATACAGATCGTCCGGCCGTTGATGCACCGCTTCGCCGCGGACAAACGCCAGCGGCAAAGGGGGTTGTACCGTCAGATTACCAGGCGGGTTGCTCATCTGACTTTACATAAAAGGCGTCGGATCGCCACGACCTTCCCGAAGCACGGTAGCACCCTCTTCTGATAAGTCGATCACGGTCGTCGGATCTTCACCTATCACACCACCATGCAAAATTAAATCAACCTGACGCTCCAGCCGGGCGCGCATCTCATCGGGATCGGCCTCAGCAAAATGCTGCCCCGGCAAAATCAAACTGGTCGATAATAAGGGTTCACCCAGTTCTGCCAGCAGAGCCTGGGCAATTTTATTTTCCGGGATCCGAAGGCCAATGGTTTTTTTCTTGTCATTTAACAATCGCCGCGGCACTTCTTTAGTGCCCCGTAAAATAAAAGTATAGGCGCCGGGTGTATTGTTCTTTATCAGTCGAAAAGCGGTATTTTCTACCTTAGCGTAGACCGACAATTCCGATAAATCGCGACACATCAGAGTAAAATGGTGCTCACCGCTGATTTGACGAATCTGGGTAATTCTGTCCATGGCATTTTTGTCGCCGACATGACAGCCCAGGGCGTAGCCACTGTCGGTTGGATAAACTACGACACCACCTTGCTTAATAATTTGTACCGCTTGTTTTAGCAAGCGTTGCTGCGGATTGTCAGGATGAATATTAAAAAATTGGCTCATCTGTTATTCTTCTGTCGTTAGTCAGCTGCCAGGCAGCGAGTGTCCATGTCATAAGCCGTCAGGGATCGGGCTCAGATGTTAGTTCAGGGCCCAGTTATGCCAGACCGGCGTAACATCATCAGTTAAATATAGATTTTTTCCAAGATCATTCCAGCTGGTCTGCTGATGAAAGTCTGAACCCACTGACGCGGTTAAACCGTGCAACTGACACAATGCCCACAGCTCACGCTTTTGTACCGGGGTTTGCTGCGGTGAAATAATTTCCATCGCGTCACCGCCGGCCGTAGCAAATTGCTCCGCCAGCCGTTTTACCCACTTTGTTGTCAGTTGGTATTTTAAAGGATGCGCCAGCACCGCGACACCACCGGCATCATGGATCCACTGCACTGCATCAGCCATCTCTACCCAGTTACTGGGCACATAACCAGTTTTACCGCGGCCCAGGTATTTCTTAAATACCGCATTAATTGAATCCGCCTTGCCTATATTGACCAGATGGCGGGCAAAATGGGTACGGGTTACTGCGGCGCCATCCGCCAGTGCCAGAACCGCCGGCAGCACATCTGGGATCTGGCTTTTCTCAAGCCGCCGCGCCATTTCTTCTGCGCGTGCCATCCTTTGCTGTTGCTGTGATGCCAGCCGGGCCAGTAACGTTGGGCAATCCGGATTGATATTCAGGCCAACGATATGAATTTCCAGTTGCTGCCAGCAGGTCGAGATTTCGACACCGTTGATTAGCCTGAGGGCCAGTTGCTGCTCGGCAATCGCTGCCCTGGCGGGCGCTAAGCCGGCCACCGTATCGTGATCAGTAATTGCCAGCGCGTCCACGCCGCGTTCAACGGCCCGGGCAACCAATTGTGCCGGCGACAATACGCCGTCAGAGCACCAGGTATGGCTGTGTAAGTCAAATTTCATCACTACCTCTATATCAGCTTGCTATTGTCGCACAGCGCTGTCGTTTGGCAAAGCATACTGCTTACTGAACCAGCCGCCCCGGCGCTGCGTATCCACCAGCAAATCTATTATAAGGTGTAATGATGTTTGGTTTTTTAAAGCCCAATCCGGCAAAAAAATTACGTAAAGCATACGACAGTAAGCTGGAGCAGGCCATGCATGCCCAGCGTAACGGCGATATGCGGCTGTATGCCGACTTAACCGAACAAAGCGAGCAAATCTGGCAGCAATTGGCCGAGCTGGAAAAAAGTGCTGCAAAATAATGCCGCTAAACGAGTCGGCTGCAAAAGCCATCTGGCCGCTTATACGCTTTTAATTCTGAGATATAACAAAACAGCACTTGACGCGCGCCACATTTCGCGGTTTTATGTGGCAACTTTATTGTAATAATCAGTGATTAAACTCAATGCATTATACAAGCGCTTTTAACCTGACCAACTGGTGGTGGCACATACCCAACGGGCGTGTGTAGGCGTTGTATTAGCTTTAATTACCGAAGCCCGTTTCCTGATAAGAAACGGGTTTTTTTATTTTAAGAGATTAATATTATGATTTTCAGTCATATTACCGACCAGCAAGGCGAAGTTGCCAGTATTACCATGCCAGCGCCTTACCATCCGGATGCGCTGGCCACCTTTGCCTGTTTAAGTGCTGACAGCGATAATGCCGTGCTGCTCGAATCTGCCGAGATTGACAGCAAAGATAACCTGAAAAGCCTGATGCTGCTTGATGCGGCACTGCGCATTGAGTGCAACGGCATGCAAGTCATTATCACTGCACTTAGTCAGAATGGCTGCACCTTATTACCTTTTCTGGCCCGCAAGCTGGCAGACGTTGCAAAGCTGACACAACAGCAGAATAGTCTGACCCTGCTGTTCAGCCAGCCGGACCCACTGCTGGATGAAGTCAGCCGGCTGTTGCAGCCGAATCCGTTTTCAGTGCTGCGGGTCATTCAGCAGCAGCTGACCAGCCACAGCCTGCAAACTGCTGAGGCCAATAATCAGCCTGATTTTGCCATTATGCTGGCTGGGGTCATCGGCTATGACATGGTGGCCAATGCCGAACAATTGCCCGATGTCGGTAATGGCAATAATCAGTGCCCGGACTTTTTATTCTATCTGGCTGAAACCCTGCTGGTGCTTGATCATCAGCGAGGACAAAGCCAGCTGGTGGGCAATGTGTTTTGTGGCGAACAGGCCCCGGCCACTTATTTTGTCATTGGTAAACGCTTAGAGCAGTTAAAGCAGCGGCTGGCTGAACCGGTAGCACTGGCAGCTGGCAAACCTGGCGATGACAGCACATTACAGGTCGATATCAGTGATGCCGAATTCAGCCGCCAGGTAGAGGCATTAAAGCAGCATATTGTCAGTGGTGATGTATTTCAGGTAGTGCCGTCACGATGCTTCAGCCTGCCCTGCCCGAACCCGCTGGCGGCCTATGCCAAATTAAAACAGCTTAACCCAAGCCCTTATATGTTTTATCTAAAAGATCCGGCTTTTCAGTTATTCGGCGCCTCACCTGAGTCTGCTTTGAAATTTTCGGCCAGCAACCGGCAGGTGGAAATTTATCCGATTGCCGGCACAAGGCGCCGCGGCTTTAAAGCGGATGGCACTATTGACCGTGATTTAGATAGCCGGATTGAGCTGGAACTGCGCCAGGATGACAAGGAAAAAGCCGAACATTTAATGCTGGTCGATTTGGCCCGCAACGATGTTGCCAGGATCAGTGTGCCCGGCAGCCGCTATGTCAAAGAATTGCTGAAGGTAGACCGCTATTCATATGTGATGCATCTGGTATCCCGGGTTATCGGTACCTTAAAACCTGAGCTGGATGCCCTGCACGCCTATCAGGCCTGTATGAATATGGGCACTCTGGTAGGCGCGCCGAAGGTCAAAGCTGCTGAACTTATCCGCAAAGTGGAAAGCCAGCGCCGCGGTAGTTATGGTGGCGCTGTCGGCTATTTAACCGGCAATGGTGATTTTGACAGCTGTATTGTCATTCGATCAGCCTATGTTGCCAACAACACCGCTTATATACAGGCGGGTGCCGGTGTGGTGTTTGACTCAGTGGCCGAACTGGAAACAGAGGAAACCCGTAATAAAGCCCAGGCCGTGATCAGCGCCATTATGGCATCAGGCCACTAACCCGAGCCAGGAGTAATAACGCATTATGACGACGCTGTATTTACTAGATAATGTCGACTCTTTCACTTACAACCTGGTGGACGAATTCGCCCAGTCAGGCTATGCGGTTAAACTGTACCGAAATACCGTGCCCGCCCAATACATTTTTGACAAGATGCAGCAGGAAACCGGTCCGGTACTGTTAGTATTGTCACCCGGCCCGGGCGCCCCGGCAGACGCCGGTTGTATGCCCGCGCTGCTGCGTCTGGTCGCCGGCCACTATCCGGTGCTCGGTATTTGTCTGGGGCATCAGGCCATCACCGAGCATTATGGTGGCATTGTTGGCCGTGCCGGCGAAACCGTGCACGGTAAAACAGCCAGTATCAGGGTTGCGCCGCATCCGGTCTTCAACGGCTTGCCGAATCCGTTTTCGGTAGCCCGTTACCATTCCCTGATGGCTACTGAACTGCCAGATGCGCTGACCTGCATTGGCACTGACCGGCATATTCCAATGGCGGTGATCCATGAACAACAACGGATGCTGGGCTTTCAGTTTCACCCCGAATCTATTCTGACTACCCTTGGTAAGCCGTTGTTGCAGCAAAGTATTCATTATTTATTAAGGAGTGATGGATGATAAACGTCGAGCAACAACAGCTGTCGGCCCAGGTACAGCTTCTGGTGCAACAGGTCTTAACTGGCAAGTCACTTAGCCAGAGTCAGAGCGAGGCCTTCTTCAGTGCAGTAGTACAGGGGCAGGTGCCAGCGATACCCCTGACCGCCTTACTGGTGGCGCTGAAAATGCGCGGCGAAACCGCAGCGGAAATTGCCGGTGCTGCCAGAGCCCTGCGCCAGGCCGCAGTGCCTTTTGCTGAAAAGCTTGCCGGTAGTATTGATTGCTGCGGCACCGGCGGTGATGGCAGTAATACAATTAATATCTCTACGACAGCAGCCATTGTTGGCGCCAGTATGGGGCTGCCGGTAATTAAACATGGCAATCGCAGTGTCTCGTCACGTTCAGGCTCAGCCGATCTGCTGGAGCAGTTGGGTGTCAATATCGAGCTGTCTGCTACCCAGGCACTCGCCACATTAAAAGCCACAAATTGCAGTTTCTTGTTTGCACCGCTTTACCATGCCGGCATTAAATATGCCATGCCAGTGCGCCAGGCCCTGAAAAGCCGCACGCTGTTTAACCTGTTAGGACCGCTGGTTAACCCGGCCGCACCTGATTTTCAGTTACTGGGCGTGTATGATCCAACCCTTTGCCGGGTAATGGCTGAAGCGCTGCAGCAACTGGGCACAAAAGCGGCCTGGGTGGTGCATGGCAGTGGTTGTGATGAAGTTGCCCTGCATGGCAATACTTATGTCTGCCAACTTAAGGATGACACGATAACCGAGTTTACTCTGTGTCCTGATGATTTTGGCCTGAACGCGCAGCCACTTAGCAGCCTTGCTGGCGGCAGCCCGGCCGACAATGCCGCGGCCACTTTGGCGATACTGTCAGGCACCGGCCAGCGCGCCCATAACGAGGCGGTGGCCATGAACGTTGCGGCTATGCTGAAAATTGCCGGGCTTGGCGATAATCTTGTGATAAATACCCGGGCAGTGCTGGAATGTCTGGCCAGTGGTAAAGCAATGCAAACCTTGCAACAATTTAAGGAAATCAGCCATGGTTAACGAGCGACGCAGCGAGCAGCTCAGCGGCGTGCTGGCTAAAATTATCCAGCATAAAACCGCTGAAGTGGCAGGCCTTAAACAGACAAAACCACTGCACCGGTTTGTGGATGATATAACACCAAGCAAGCGTGACTTTCTGGCAGCGCTGCAACAGCCGGGCAGCCGCTTTATTCTGGAATGTAAAAAAGCCTCTCCGTCAAAAGGCGTGATCAGGCAACAGTTTGATTTAACTGAAATAAGCCAGGTATATAATCAATATGCAGATTGCATTTCCGTCCTGACTGATGAGCATTTCTTTCAGGGCAGTTATCAGAACCTGGCAATAATGCGTCAGCTCACCGACAAGCCATTGCTGCACAAAGATTTTATTATCGACCCTTATCAGATCTATCTGGGCCGTCTGCATGGCGCCGATGCGGTGCTGCTGATGTTATCGGTATTAAGCGATGAAGATTACCAGCCGCTGGCTGCACTGGCGGGCGATCTTAATATGACGGTGCTGACTGAAGTCAGTAATGAAGCGGAAACCCGCCGAGCGGTAGCACTTGGTGCAAAGCTGATTGGTATTAATAACCGTAATCTGCGCGATCTGAGCACCGATTTAAATACCAGTTTTGTGCTGTCGGAACTGATCCCTGATGGGGTTGCCGTGGTATCAGAGTCGGGGATATACACCAATCAGCAGGTACGGCAGTTACAGCCGGTCGCAGATGCCTTTCTGGTGGGCAGTTCACTGATGGCGCAAAGCGACCTGGCCAGGGCCGCCCGGATGTTGATTGTCGGCGAACATAAAGTCTGTGGCTTAACCCGGCCTGAGGATGTTCAAGCGGCCTGGCAGGCCGGCGCCTGTTATGGCGGTTTTATTTTTGTCCCGGCATCAAAACGTTGTGTCAGCGTTGAGCAGGCGGCAAAGCTGGTTAGCGCAGCGCCACTTAACTTTGTTGGTGTTTTTGTCGATGCACCGCTGACTGATATCGCCGATATTGCCAGCACGCTGCA
>NZ_JAWVZF010000055.1:0-16196 GCF_033722355.1 Arsukibacterium sp.
GCACATACTGTTTTAAGTAAATTAATCTTATTGGGTAAAAAAGTCATTCTTACACCTCCGAGATTTTTAATGAATTTAAGTCATTGGCGAAAACATCAGATCTAACGGTTAAAGCTTCTGTCTTCGCTGGTGCCAGAATAGGTGCAAATAGCTTGCCAATTATAAATAGCCATTTATTTCAGCAAGATAGTTCCTTGCTATTTAAGCTAAGGGTGTTTTTCTTGATGAAATTAAGCTCCGTGCTGTAGATGTTACAGTTAAAAAATGAAATAGTTGCAACCAAGGTTGGGCTTGAACTCTGGCATGATTTGCAAGTCATAAGGCCATTCAGAAGCTTTTCTTACCGTGTTTTCTGGTAATGTCTCGGCTGTTCTATCCACCTAAATATTAGGGAGTAATCGTGGGCGTAACGACTAAAGCAAAAAAAATCTGGCACAATAACCGCGGCTTTATTGTTTTTATCGGTTTAATGTTTGTCTTCAGAAGTGCCATTGCTGACTGGAACGATGTGCCCTCCGGTTCGATGCAGCCAACTATTGAAATTGGCGACAGGATTTTGGTAAACAAAATGGCGTATGATCTGCGTTTGCCCTTTACTACGGTCTCATTGCTTAAACTGGCGGATCCGAAACGGGGTGATATTGTGATATTCGCATCAGAAGCGGCCGATAACCGGCTGGTGAAACGGGTGATTGGCATGCCAGGTGATGTGGTGGCGATGCGGCAAAATGTGTTAACGATCAACGGCCAACAGCTGGCCTATCATGAAACCAATCAGAATATTGCTGAACAGGCCGTAACCACTACGCGCAGCGTGCTGCTAACCGAGCAGCTGGGTAGCGTTGCCCACCCGGTAAAGCTTTCGCCGCTAGCCAGTGGCTTAGCTGATTTTGCACCGGTAAAGGTGCCCGAGGAGCATTATCTGGTACTGGGCGATAATCGCGATAACAGCGCAGACTCGCGGGTTATTGGCTTTGTACCGCGGCATGAAATCGTCGGCCGGGCAGGTAGCGTGTTATTCTCGCTGGATTACGATAACTATTACTTACCCCGGCGCGAGCGTTTTTTCAGTAGTTTGTAGTATCCATAAGACAGAGCGCCAGCCCCCTGCCGGTCGCTTGCGAGCGGCAGGGGGCTGCTTCAGGGCAGCGTTACCGGTTTTGCTAGTTGTAAGTCACAATACTCTCGGCAACCACGGCGCTATTATCAAAGACACTGCGTTTTAATTCACCGCGGACAGTGACAAAATCGCCTACTTTAATTTGCTGCAACCCTTGATTATCTAAAGGATTGTAACCCAGGCGTATGGTGTCTACCGTTACTTTGCGCGTACCTGAGTCTATCGTGAATTTACGATCGGTTACGGATGTTACGGTACCTGCCACCTGTAAGTCATAATCGCCAGGAACGCTGAAATAGGTAAAAGTGCTGGCCATCGCCTGCTTATCAGTATCCGGCGCAGATACCATGGTGCTGGCATCTCTGACATAGATACTGCCGGCATCAATAACCTTGTTCTGGTAAAAACCTTCTTCCACCAGGCCATACACAGTCACTTTGTCACCATCACTGACGGCCCAGCTGCCACCAATGGTATTCCAGTTATCAGTATTAACGGTGACAAAACCGTCACCAAAATCGAGTATAAACGAGTCGTCAGTATGCGACACCACCTGACCGCTAAGTGCTATCCAACTGCCTTTGGGCTCACCTTTCAGTGACTCTGCAGCCTGCAGCGGCAGCAGTAACACCATTGCCAGGCCAACGACAATGGCGGTGGATAACAGATATTTAGTACTTGCTGAAATATTTAGCATAAGTCCTCCAGAATGTGTTGTCTGACGAGACTGAACATAAGTTACAGCAGCTAAAAAGCGGACCAGGCACCTGCCAGGTCCGCAGAGTGTCAAACACATTTACAACACTTGCCAAAATTGGCGTTAGTTGTACGACACTATCGTTTCAGCATTAATCAGCGCCTTGTCAAACATATTGAGGTTAAGATCACCCGTTACCGAGACAAAATCGCCTTTCTTAATCTGCTGCACGCCAATGTTGTCAACCGGGTTATACCCCATGCCAAGCGTGTTAACAGTTACTTTACGTTTACCGGTGTCAATAGTGAAATTGCGCCCTGACACCGATGACACTGTACCTGCGAGTTGCAGGTCATAGTCGGCCGGAACGCTGAAATAGGTATAGGTAACTGGCATGGCTTCTTCATCGGCGCTGGACGGCGCGGTAACCATAGTGCTGGAGTCTTCAATATAAACACTGCCAGCTTCTATTCTTTTGCTCTGGTAAAAGCCATCATCCACCATACCGTAGACGGTGACCTTGTCGCCGGCGTTAATTGCCCAGCCATCACCCAATGAATCCCAGTCATCGGTTTCCACTAAAATTGTGCCTTCACCATAATCAAGAACAAACTGGCTGGGAGTATGGGTTACAACCTGCCCGCTCAGCGCTACCCAGCTACCATCTGTTTTGTTTTTCACAGGGTTTGCCTGTAGCGGCGTTGCCAGGGTCAGTGCAGCTGCTATGCCCAGAGCACAACCGGTTTTCAGAAATGTTGAGTGAGTAGTTGAAAACGTCATTTTCACACCTCCGTAGGTTAGCTTAATGAACCTGAAATCAGGCGAAGACTGGCAGCAGTGATGCTCAGGTTCTGAGTTAGCATTTGCGGAAACGTCACAGCATCTTCGCTTATTTTTGTCATACGGTGTTAGAAGAGCAAGATGCTTGCCAGAATGCCAACAGCTGACTCAGGCAGGGCTGAAGAGCCGTGACGTTGGCTGATAAGCAGCCAGCAGGGGGCTGTAGTTGTATATGTTACAGACAGAATATGAAAGAAATTCAACACTACCTGGAAAAATTACCTTTAACTCACGGATGAGCAATATCTTAAATATTATAACGAAGTCATACATTTTAATAAGATGAGCCACATCATCTGCAGGGCCATCGTGGGCAAAAGATGTGGCACCAACTATGCAGTGACAAATGCGCAGTAGCGGAATGTGAATAGCGGAACCGACACTATTCACAAATGCAAGTATATCTTTGTCTAATCTACTTTTAAGGAGGCCTGTTATGGCTAACCAAAAAGGTCAAAGTGGTCGTCCAGCCATGGACGAAGAAAAGCGGCAAGGTGGCTCAAAGGAGCAGAGAGAGCAATATAAGCCGGATAAGCAGAAGTCAGGTTATAATCCGGACAAGGATCAGATCCCTGGCCGGCAAACCGGCCGTAATCAGTAAAGAGTAACCCGGCATTCGTTGCCGGGTTTTTAATTGATTACTGCTCTGTGCTAGCTAACTGTTGGCTTTCGGTCTGCGGGTACGAACTTTCAGTTGCGGATATTGCTCACACAGTAAGGCTGAGTAGTGCTGAAATTTTACCTGACTGGCTTTTTCCAGTACGCAAGCTTTAAGTAACTTAATCGCCTGCTTACAGTAGCGCAGATAGGTTACCGGCAGCTGGGCACACTTGCTGGCTGTTTGCAGGATATTCAGCGCGATAATGGTATTGGTAGGCATATGGTCAAAGGTTTCACAAAACAGACTGATGGCCTGAATAAAAAAACCATTTTCGTAAGCTGCAGCCGCTTCGCCGCTTATTTGTTTAATGGTTGCTTTTAATTCTTCGTGGCGGATTTTTTCCATTTTCAGCATAATTTTCTGGGTGTCAGTCAGATAATCATCATTAATTAAATAGCCGGCCAGTTTATCAATATAAAACTGACTGCTGTGAATATCGCCCAGTTCAAAGTAGGCTTTGGCAGCGTCCATGCAACTGTCGATGGTCATTTTTTCTGTTTGGCTGGCAACGCCGTTATCCAGCAATGACTGGCGGGCTTCAATTAATAGCCCTTTGGCCGCCAGGATCCGGCTGCGTACCACATTAACCGCCTTTTGCCAGTGAGGGCTGACAAAGCGTTTACTGACACTATCGACCAGCTGACCGGCGTTCTGCAGCAGCACAGTTCGCTCCAGCGGGTTTTTACTGTAGGCCAGATCAATTAAACTGCGGGCATGGTTCAGGTAATATTCTGCTGACTCTTCAACCGAATATCGGGCTGCATCAACCAGTTTGCCATTGATCCGGGCGGCGGCTTCTTTGTCGCCGATAATGACATTCAGATTACTGAGCGTACGCTGGCGTTTAATATTCTTAGGCGATAACAGTACCGCCTGATATAAGGTTTGCTGGGCAGCCTCATAGCGGTTGTATTTCACCATCAAATGAGACAACCAGTCCAGCGCTTCAACTTTAGTAATGTCATACTGGGTTAAATCAGCCAGCTGCAGTTCGGTATCATCCCATCGCTCCAGATAAAATGCAGCAATAGCAGCGCCAAGTCTGGCCCAGGGCAGTGGCTTATCGGTCAGTATGGTTTTATAGAAGTGCTCAGCGTGTTGATGCTGGCCGGTTTTTAGCAGTAACTCGCCTTTAATTCGCAGCGCCTGATAAGCAAATTCCGGCTTTGCGCTCGCCACACTGTCGCACTGAAAAATGGCTTCAGCTAAATTTTCTTCAAATAAATTAAGGTATATTTTCCGTAAGGCAATTTTCTGTTTAACCGCCCGGATTAATCGCTCGTTTAGCATAGGATAGGTAAACGGCTTTAAAATGTAGTCATCAGGCTGCAGTTCAATAACACCATGCACCAGCTGGCGCTGGTTTTCCGCACTAATCATAATGAAACAACAAAGCGGCGGCATCAGTGCCTGTTGTTTCAGGGTTTCAAACAACTGATAGCCATCTTTTCCTTCACCGAGATTAAAGTCACACAGAATAAAATCGTAAGGGATTTCATGGCAGCGGCTCAGCGCATCGTTGGCGTCACGGCTTAAGTGAATGGCCTCAAAACCCATTTGTTGTAACATGCCTTTGATCGATGCCCGGACCGGCGCACTATCTTCGACAACAAGAACCTGCTTACAACGAAAAAAACTGGCATCCATGGCAGTATCCGGGTGCGATCTGTTATCGCAAAAGACGAACAATATTGCCGATAGTAGCGTTTTTTTTATGTGCAGGTAAAGCAATGAATGCCGCCTGCACCGAGCGGTTCAGGCGCTGGTTAAAAAAAGCAATCTGTTAATGGTCAGGCGCCGTATGTTTTAACTTTGGAGCTGATAAAGTTATTTTACCAATAACAGTGGAGCCTAGTTATGCACTATCATCGTCTTGCTCATTTGAACCGGCAGGAAGTCCGGATTGATGAAATTACTATCCATTCTTTTGAAATGGGAGTCTATCTGGTGGAAGCGGTTTTTGACAGCCGCAAAGGTTTTATCGTTGATGACGATAACCGGCCACAGCAGTTTCTGAATGTCGACGAAGTTAAACAGGCACTGACTGAATGCGTGGTTCGCCAGGCCTTTCTGGTGCATCAGTCTGCTTATGATGAAATGTGCGGCGGCCCTGAGAAAGTGGACAACACGCTGTGCGTGCCTGTCCACTTTGCCAGGAGCAGTAACTAAGGGCTTAACGGTTTAGCGGCATTAAATGCTGGTGTAACTGCTGCCACATTTGCTGGTTGCGTTGTTTTATCTTAGCTGCACGTTCTGCCAGTTGCGGCAGAATGTCAGCTTTGTTTGCCAGCAACGTATCAATCGAACGGCACAGACTGTCTGCGCTAAGCTGCTCTATGCAATAATCCGCCATCGCAAAATCATTCATCATAGCGTGGTACTTATGACTCCAGCTTGTTGCTACACAGGGTACGCCTTGACTTAACGCGTTAACCGCGCCATGAAAACGTGAGCTGATTACCAGTTCCGCTCCGCCGATAAACGCCTTAACCGCCAGCGGATCGTCAATTTGCACAGAGGTGCAGGGGGACAATCTGGCGATTTCAGCGCACAGTGCAGCATCTTCGCGACCTTCGTGATTAACCAATACCACCTGATAACCCAGTACTGTCAGCTTATCTGCTGCAGCGGCAAAGGCGCTGACATAACTGTCCCGCATGGCTTCAGCATCCGCATGGTTATATTTGGACACGACTTTTGAATTTGGAACAAGCACAGCGTAGGGTTTTACTATTTCGGGAACGTCATGATTTGCTTGTGGTATTAAACCAACAGTAAAGTCAGGCGTCAGTACCACGCTGGCTGGCAAGGGGCTAACACAGCTTTGCAAGTGGGTCAGCGACACCGGATCCCGGACAAATATCAGTCTGGCATGGCGGATAATATCGCGCATGGCGGTTTTGCTTTGTTCACTGGCAAAGGGGCCAAACGCCTGTGGCATAAAAATGAAAGGTTTGCCAGCCGCGTCAAAACGTTTCACCTCTCTGGCGGTATTTTCTAAAAACTGCAAAGGCCATTGATCGCCATAGGCAAAGCCACTTGCTTCTAGCACAATATCGACATCACGTTCGGTAACCATACCATAGCGCTGCAACAGGCGTTGCACAGCAGCGGGTAGTTTGCCAATCAGTCCTGTTAAATCAATGCCCTTGCGCCGAAATGCCAGTTTCTGCCAGGCACCGAGCCTGGCACGCTCCGGGTAGGGTAAATTCGGGCCTGGTGATAAGACTAACTGATAATCCGGCAGGCTTTTCAGGCCATCAAGGCAAGCCAGTAACATCAGGTAAGCGCCTTTGTTGCGGAATTGGACACCTTTAATTTCAACGAACAGCGGCTTGCTCATATATAACCCTTTAGTGATTGTCAGTGTTGCGCACAGTAATAAGCTGCCATAGCTGAGTACGGGTGCTGCTAAAAATAAATAAGAAAAAGAACGACGCAAAGGCATAAGAAATCAGTGTCGCCCAGGCAGCACCGATAATTCCCATCGTTGGTATCAGCCACAGATTTAGCCCGATGTTTAATAATGCACCTAAGCCATGGCTGACCAACGATAACGGCTCTTGCTCGGTAATAACCAGATGCTGGCTAATCAGATAGCGGACAAAAATAAAACAACCGGCCCAGATATGGATCCTAAGTACGGTAATTGCGGCGCTGAAGTCTTCACCAAACAGCAGGCCGATTAACCAGGGAGCAGTAAGTGTCATCAGCACAGCAATACCAAAGGCGGCGCTGAAAAATAATACCGCGAACCGGCGCAATTTCAGGTAATAAGGCGTCACACCCTGCTGATAGGCTTTTAACATATCCGGGTAATAACGGGTGGCGAGCGTGGCAGGGAACACATACCATAACTCAGACAATCTGCTGGCCGCTGCATAAATACCGGCCTGTTCGGTACCCGCCATGGCGCCCAGCATAATAATATCAATCTTCAGATACACCACCGCAACAATGCCTGACAACCACAGCCAGCTGGAGCGCTTTAACAACGGCGTTATCTGCTGAGCACTGAACCACTTTGGATGATAAGGTGGCCAGCGCGTTTCGCCTTCTGAAAACGGTTGTTGTTTAGCGCGGTACAGCAGGTACTGGCCAATACCGACCAGCATAAATTCAATACCGGTCATCATTATTAAACTGGCAATGCCAAAGCCGCTGTATAGCAGGGCTAGTTTTACCGCAAAACTTAGCAGGGTTATAGTGGTTTTAAGGTAAGCGGTACTGCGAAACGTACCCTGATAATTCAGATAAAACTCAAACAGCAGTAAACCAAAAAAACTCTGCAGTAAAAACAGCACCGGAATGGCAATAGCCGTATTACCCTCAAACATAGTGGGGTACAACAGATAAAATCCCAGCAACATCAGACTGCCGCCAAATAACCCCAAAGCCAGCCGCAACGTTACTGCGCTATATAACAAGGTCATGGCATGCTGTGCAGTGGGTTGCTGAACCATGCGCCGCACGACATTATTGTTCAGGCCCATACTGGTAAGTGGCACTAAAAATGCGCTCCAGGCCATGACGATAGAGTAAATACCCAGCTCGCTGGCGCCCAGCACCCGGGCGACAAAAATAGTGAGTATTGCAGCTGCCAGCAGTTTAACCAGCCGGTCCCCCAGCATAGCGGTGGCTCTGGCAACTAAGATTTTTTTCAGCATAATGTGCTCATTGCAGATTCAGAAGAGAAAGTCATGACTAACGCCGGTTGGCAATATTGTGGCGAATGGCGGAAATAATCCGCCAGATATTTTGCAGCAGGCCAATATACAGCGCAAATACCAGGAAAAACAACAGCAGCATGGCAACTTCAGGTACCAGCAGGTATTCACCGATAATGCCGATGCAGGCAAAAATCCAGGCCAGTGATGTAATTAAAATTAGCGATTCACGTGAGTTTAAGCCAAGCCGCAGGGAAATATGATGCAGATGCTCCCGGTCGGCCTGAAACGGCGACTGACCTTTTAATATCCGCCTCAGCATAATAGCAACCATATCCATTAACGGAATGGCGATTAACCACAGCGCCGTTACCGGCCGGAAGCTGGCTGTTTCACTTTGGGTACTTACCAGCAAAAGCCAGATCACTGTCAGACCAATTAACATGCTGCCGGCATCGCCCATAAAAATTTTTTTATCTTTAATCCAGCCCAGATTAAACGCCAGATAAGGCAGCAGGGCAGCAATAAACACCAGCGGCAACAAGGCTTGGGTCTGCTGCCCCCAAAGCAGCATAAACGCCGCAATACTGCCAAAACTGACGACACTGAGTAAGCCGGCCAGACCATCGATGCCATCGGTCATATTAAAAGCATTTATGGCCGCAATGACCGCAATCAGCGTAAACGGAATGCCGAAAACTCCTAATTCTACTGTGCCAAACCCGAATATATTACCTAAATTACTAATATGTAAATCGAGGCTGTAAATCATAGCAAGGCCAACCAGCAACTGAATGGTCAGCCGTAATTTTACACTTAAATCCAGCGCATCATCAAAAGCGCCCATTATCACAATTGCCGCCGCGCAGAGCAGGTAATAGCCAAGAGTAACATCTGAGGAGATATGATTTGCCAGAACCGCTAACAGCGTCAGATAAATTGCCAGACCACCTACTAATGGCACGGCGCCGCTGTGCTGCTTGCGGCCACGAGGAATATCCAGTAATCGCAGTTTGGGTGCCAGTGGCCGCAATAGCAGGATAGCCAGAAAACTGGCGGCAATCGCAATGATGATACTGTAAATGGTTTCAGTTATCGGCATTCTTATTCCGTATCGGCTTTATTCAGCCTGTCGTCAGCTGCAATCGGTTTATAATCTCTGGCGCAACTTACTTTACTGGTTTAATAAAGCTAATTAGCTATAAACTAAGTGTTTTCAGTAAGTGATGCGCTTATTGTAGTCAGGAATACCGGCCTTTGGACAGCAAAACCTTGAATAGCAAACCCAATGTATTAATTATTACCAATATGGGCCCGAAACCAACCGCGCCGTTTCAGGGATTATTTGTGTTGCAACAAGCTGAGGCGCTGGCCAGGCTAAACCCTGGCTATCATTTTATGCGTTGGCATACTGACTCAAAGCTGAACCGGTTGTTTAAATACCCGGTATTTTTAGCTGACTTTGTCTGGCGCTTTCTGTTTAGCCGGCAGAAATATGACATCGTGCATGTTCATTTTTTTTACCCGACGATCTGGCTGGCGCTGATATATAAAGCACTGCGAAATCCCTCAGCAAAAATTATTGTTACCTGTCATGGCAGTGATATCTATAAATATCAGGCCCCCGGCTTCTGGTATCGGTGGTGTGCCGCTAAAGTGAAGCACTGGATTTTTACCAGTGACGCCCTGAAAGCCCGCTTTAGTCTGCCTTGCCGGCAAAGTACTGTGCTGTCGGCCGGTATTGCCGATAGTTTTGCTGCTTTGCCAATGCTTGAGTACAGCGATAAATCGACAGACTTACTTTATGTTGGCAGTCTGGACCATAATAAAGGCATTGACCGTTTAATCGCATTATTGCCTTTTCTGCAGGCTAAAAAAGTGGTGATTGCCGGTGCCGGCCCGATGCTTCAGCAGTTAACAGAAGCGATCGCGCCCTATCCTGATATCCAGTTAGTCGGGCCGCAGCCGGCCAGCGAACTGGCGCTGCTCTACCAGCAGGCCCGCTGTTTTATCAGCTTGTCCCGTTATGAATCATTTGGCTTGGTTATGGCAGAGGCGATGGCCTGTTATACCCCTGTTGTTGCCACGCTGACCGATGGTGCTGCAGCACAACTGCAGCACGCGGAGAATGGTTTTCTGGTGGCTCAGAACAGTGAGCAGACACCACTGAATGAACAGCATCTTATTATGGAGTTGCAGCGCGCCTTAACCAACGTCTGGCAACTGCCCCCAGAGCGTTACCGGAAAATGCAGCTGGCGGCACGGGCACGGGCAGAACAATGTCTGGTCAGGGATGTTGCTACTAAACTTATTGATATTTATCAGGAAATGTAGGCTATGTCAGAATCATTGCAAACGGCAATGCCAGAGCAGGTGAAAGTTGGCGTCATTGACGTCGCGGCGTTTAAAGATATGGCGGCGCTGCTGCAGTTTATTGTTCCGGCAGAGGGGCCGGTATTCGCCGGCTCAGCAATAGCGATCAACCCTGAAAAAGTGCTCGCAGCCAGCCGCAATACCCAGTTGCGGGAGGTAATAGCCGCCGCCGATATTCGTTATGCAGACGGTATTGGCGTGGTAAAGGCCATGCGCCGCAGACTGGGCCGGCATGTTGCGAGGATCCCGGGCTGTGAGCTTTGGCAGGGTTTAATGTTGCGGGCGGCCCGTCATCAGGTGCCGGTATTTATTATTGGCGCCAGGCCCGAGGTGCTGGTACAAACTCGTGACAAGCTGCTGGCAGAAGGCACTAAGCTTGTCGGCGCGGTGGATGGCTATTTCAGCGATGAAGCGGCACTGATTGCCCAACTTCAGCAGGCACAACCAGCCATAGTCAGTGTCGCCATGGGAACACCAAAGCAGGAGCTCCTGATCCAGCGTTTGCAAAAGGCCCATCCGGCTTGTTTTTATATGGGCGTTGGCGGCACATACGATGTTTACACCGGGAATGTGAAACGTGCACCGGCATTGTGGTGTAAACTGAATCTGGAATGGGCATACCGGCTGGTTCTGCAACCCAGCCGGATTGGCCGTCAGCTTGGTTTATTGCGGTATTTATGGTGGTACTGGACTGGCAAGGTGTAACAGGAAAATGAGTATGAATTCACAACAACACTGGCCATTAATCAGTGTATATATGCCAACGTATAACCGGGTGGTAATGGCATGCCGGGCGATTGATTCGGTGCTGGTTCAGGATTATCCGAATATTGAGCTGCTGGTGGTTGATGATGCATCAACTGATGATACCTGGCGAGTGCTCAATGAGCGTTATGGTCAGAACAGTCGGGTCCGCTTATTCAGGCAGCCCGAGGGAAGAGGAGCCTGTGCTGCCCGCAACCGGGCAATAAATGAAGCGCAAGGCGAGTTTGTTACCGGTATTGACGATGACGATGAATTCCTGCCCCATCGTCTGAGCAGTTTATACCGGGCCTATGATCCACAGTACAGCTGTGTATGCTCCGGCTATATCTGGCATTACGGTAATGTGCAGAAGACGCTGTTTTCCCGCGATGAAACGGTTTCCCTGAGCAGCTTACTTGATTTACACACCTTATCAAATCAGGCGCTGGTCAGTCGCGAGCGGATGCTGCAACTGCATGGTTTTGATGAGGGGCTGGCTGCATTTCAGGATTATGATATGTGGGTTAGGGTCGTAGCGGCTTTCGGCCCGGCCAGACGGATAAGTGATGCCAGTTATCAGGTAAACGTAGGCCATGAACTGGGCAGGATCACTAACTCACCAAAACGACTGGATGCGCATAAACAGTTTGTTGCCAAGCACCGGTCGCTGATGAGTGAACGAAACCTGCAAAACCAGATGTTTTACCGGTTGATGATGGAGAAACAGCCACTGAGTTTGCTGGAATTGCTTCGCCAGTGCCGCTTTGGTTTGGCGTCGCTGAAATGGCGATATTACCTGAAGCAGAAACTTAGCTGGTTAAGTGGTATCCGGCTCAAATTCTTTAGTAAAGGGTTGGCGGGGTTATTTAAAAAATAATGCAGTCAGCATTAATCGCAACCTTACTGATGCCAGCGTGCCAGCCCGCTAAACCTGGCTGGTCAGCAGACAGCTGGCCGGCCTTGCTGTTGTTTTATCTGGCGCCCTGGACCCTGCTGGTTGACAGTATCAGTGGCGCGTTGCAACAGACGCCGGCGGCGTTACCCTGGTCGCTGTTATATAAAGTAGTGTTGCTGACCCTGCTGGTGTGGCAGCTATGCCTGTGGCGTGACAAACAGTTGCTATGGCTGACAGGCCTGCTGGTGCTGGGGCTTGGCGGGCCGGCCTACAGTTATATGACCGTCACAGCACTGAGTGATGCCACTGTCGCTGATTTTGTTGCGACAGAGGTTGCTTTATTGCTTAAAGCCTTGGCACCTTTACTGGCATTTTGCTTTTTCCGGCAGTTTTGCCGGCGTTACCCGCTGGCGTTGCTGCTGCTGACTGATCGGCTGATGCTGCTTAGTTATGGTGTTATTTTGCTTAACCTGGCGCTGGGTTTACTGGGGTATGGGTATACCGCCTATCAGCCAATGGACAATGTAGCCCAGCCGTTTTTGGGGGTAAAAGGCTATTTTTATTCCACCAATGAACTGGCTGTTGTGCTGCTGGTAGTCAGCGGCTGGCTGTTATGGCGCTGCTGGCCAGCACAAAAAGCCTGTTATCTGCTATTAAGCCTGGCCACCATTGGCAGCGCAGCATTATTACTGACCAAGACCGGGCTGCTTGGCAGTATGCTGCTGGTTATGTTGATCCCGTTACTGGCTGCCAGCAAGCGGGATTACCGGCGCTATGCCCGGCCACTGTCGGTAGCGCTATTGCTGGCGTTTTGCTGTTTACTGCTGTTTATCTGGTACGCCGAGCCTTTACTCCGTGCCGCTGGGCTTTACGATAAGCTGGCGTATGCCTATCAGCAGCGCGGCGTCGCAGGGATTGTGCTGTCGTCCAGAGATTTATATTTAGCGGTTATCTGGCAGGAGACAGAGCGACACTATCCGGATGTACACCGACTGTTTGGGGTAGGGGTTGCTGGGGTTAGTGTGCTTTTGAAGAAATATTTTATTGAAATAGACCTGTTTGATTTACTGGTGTTTTATGGGCTGGCTGGTGGGCTGATTTTCGGGCTGACCTTTGGCCGGTTTTTTTACAGCTGTTACAGTCAGATTGACCGTCACCGGCTGGCAGCCACTGTACTGTGTGTTAATTTGCTGTTGTTTGGTGTGGCCATGCTGGCCGGTCATGTGCTTACCTCTGGCATGCTTTGGCTGCCCTGGGCGCTGCTAAATGCCATGGTCTTTAACCGTTATCTGTTAAGCTCAGCAGCTGACCATACTTCAGACATGGCACGGGGGCCCGATGAAAGATCTGCTTGAACCTTTTTTGTATCCGCACAATATTTTTCTTTATGCCCTGTTAGTGGCCTGCCTTTTTTACCGCAAAAAAGGCCTGTGGTTACTGCTGCTGGGCTTTTATCTGGCCGGCAATACCTATGTTGCTAATCTGGTTCGCAACCATTATGCAGCGCAAATTACCGGCAGCAGTTTACCGCAGAGTGATAGTACCTATATCGTGCTTGGCTGTGGCGGCTCGGCAGACACCCTGCCAGCGTGCGCGCGGGCGAGGCTGGATCGGCTGGGCCAGGTTCTGGGCGGGCAACGTGCTGCGGTGATTATTACCACCCGCTACTGTCAGCCTTATCAGAATTATTTACTCAGCCAGCAGCAACAGCCGCTGGCAATCGATTGTTTTGATGCCGGTGCTAATACTTATCTGGAATTCAGCCGTTTACGTCAACGGTTAGCCGCTCAGCAACGGCTGCAGTTTATTACCAGTGATTTTCACGGCTGGCGGGTCAGCCGACTAATTGACTACCACCAAATGAATGCCGGATTGACTACCGTCAGCAGCCAGACATTCCGGCCATTAAATTGCAGCTGGAACTGTATGTTTACGGTAAATCTCAGCAATTATGATTTATACAGTAAACTGATTGCCGAATATGCCAGTTATCTGGTGTGGCGCATTAGCGTTAAAACGGGTTTATGGCAGTCTTAATCATCGTTTAAAGCGTTGTTAATCATGGTCTGGGTGACCTGGGTCGGTGACACTGCGTTAGAGTGGGGGCGTTGACTGGTAGGGCGTCTGAAGCAGTAATGATAAAACGCCATCAGAGCAACAATAGCCGGTAACAGTGCAATAAAATAGAAAAAAACCGCATTGCCGAATTTATCGAGCAACAGTCCTGAAAGCACTAGGCCCCCAATTGCACCAAGACCGTTAGCGCGGATCAGGACACTACTGGCCGCCACCATTTGCCGTTTTGCCAGATGATCATTGGTATGGGCAATAGCCATCGAGTACAGCGGTAAAAACAGCGCACCAAAAATATAACAGGCAAAATACAGTTGCCAGCCACTTTCTGCGCTCAGCTGAGCCAGCCAGAAGGCAGTAAGACTGGCGCTAAAGCCACAGACGGTCATAATCATTTTGCGATCGAACCTGTCTGATAACTTACCGAGTTGAAATTGCATACACAGGCAACCGAAAATAAAAATGGCCATCAGACTGGCGATCTGAAGCAGTGATAAACCCAGCCGTGAGAAATACACCGGGCCAAAACCAAACATCGAAGCGTAGCCAAATTGCAGAATAAAACAGCCCAGTACGCCAAGCGGCACCAGTTTCAGTAACTGACGGGCAGGCATCTTTTCGGCCTGCTGAAAGGTGGGCGCCGGCGTTTTTGTAATCAGCAGTGGTATGACTGCGGCACTGATTAACACGGATACCAGGGTAAACTGGATAAAATCGCGCGGATCGCCAATCGTGATCAAAAACTGACCCAGACCGATACCGCCAAATAGCATGGAGACATACAGAGATAACAGAGTGCCGCGGTTACGGTTGTCGGCTTTGTCATTTACCCAGCTTTCTGCGATAACAAAAATAGCCGAAAAACAAAAACCGGATAACAAACGCAGTACAAACCAGGCATAAGTATTGACCCAGATGGCATGCAGCAGAATGCTGATTGAAGCCATTGCAGCCAGAGCAGCGAAAGCCCGGATGTGTCCTACCCGCATAATCATTTTTGGCGCACGGATAGAGCCCAGCAAAAAACCAATAAAATAGCCGGCGAGCATCAGGCCAATACTGGCACTGGCAAAACCTTCCAGTTCTGCCCGCAACGACAGCAGGGTATTTTGCAGCCCTGTGGTCATGCCGACAATCGCCACGCCCAGAAACAGTGGCCAACTTGAGCGAAAAATAATTTTCAAAACAGTCTCTTCTATTGCGGTTTCGCCGTTAGTTTAACCTAAACTATCAGGGATTGCTGTATCAGGTCGGTGATTTGACAAGGCCCGGCAGCTCCCTTAGGCTAAATGTAAATGTCTGAATGAGAGGTATTTTTGACCAGTTCACCCCAGTTGCAAGCCTTACCGTGGCAAACCAGTTACGCTGGCAACCCCAGACGCTTTGGTATTGAAATAGAATTCAGCGGTCTCGAGCTGGCTGATGTAGCCGAATTAGTGGCTGAACAGTTAAAGCTTAAAGCAGAACCAGATGGTCGTTATCGCTACCGGCTAAGCGGCGATGACGCCGGCGACTGGCTGATTGAGCTGGATTTCCAGTTGTTAACAAAAATGGGTGAACAAAAGTTTGATACGGATTCGTTAACTGACAATCTGCAGGAGTCGCTGGAGAGCCTGCTGGCGACTGTGGCCAAGCAAGTCGTGCCGCTGGAGTTAGTAACGCCGCCATTACCGTTCTCAAGACTGGATGAGGTGACGCAGTTGGTTACCTTATTGCATCAGCAGGGTGCTAAAGGCTCGTCTGAATCGTTGCAATATGCGTTTGGGCTGCAGCTTAATCCGGAAATTCCCACTAAAGATGTCGACATATTGCTTAGGATCATTCAGGCGTTTGTCTGTCTGCAGGACTGGTTACGTGATCGCGAACATATTGATATTGTCCGCAGCCTTACCTCTTTTATCGAGCCTTATCCCAAGGCATATCAGCAGAAAATCACTGACAAAGATTACCAGCCCGCTATCACTGAGCTGATTGATGATTATCTTAAGTTTAATCCGACCCGAAACCGGGCACTGGATTGCTTACCGTTATTTCTGCATCTGGATAAAAAAAGAGTCAGAGCCGTGACCGAAGATAAACTGATTAAAGCGCGGCCGACCTTCCATTACCGCTTACCAAGTTGTGAA
>NZ_JAWVZF010000056.1:0-16153 GCF_033722355.1 Arsukibacterium sp.
ACCGGCGACATCCGGCACAGCCAGCTACCTTATAAACTGATGGCGCTCCATCCGGATCCGCATAATCCTGACAATTTGTATGCAACCGTCTTTGTTACCCCCGAGCTGGCGCTCGAGTTTATCCAGTGGCAGACCACAGCTGCTCATTAACGGGACTATGCAGCAATAAAAAAAGCCACCTTACGGTGGCTTTTTATTTCGGAACCCAAACTTACTTTTTGCGCAGTTTCTGTATAACCCGCAGCTGGGCAATGGCTTCAGCCAGTTGCGCTGCTGCTTCAGCATAATTGAAATCTGCACCGGCGTGTTGCATTGCTTCAGTTGCCCGTTTCTGGGCATCTAATGCCGCCTGCTCGTCTAAGTCTTCGCCGCGTACCGCGACATCGGCCAGCACAGTTATGCTGTCGGGTTGTACTTCAAGTACGCCACCGGCAACATAAATTACGTGCTCTTCACCGAACTGCTTCACGATACGGACCATGCCAGGTTTCAGAGGAGTCAGTAACGGGGCGTGAAAAGGTAAAATACCTAACTCGCCCTCACTGCCTGTGACCTGCACGGACTCGACAAGGCCAGAGAAAATTTTCTCTTCAGCACTTACTACATCCAGTTGCACTGTCATCGCCATTTCGCTCTCCTAAAGCCTGTTTGCTTAAAGCTTTTTCGCTTTTTCGATCGCTTCGTCGATAGAGCCTACCATGTAGAAAGCCTGCTCTGGCATGTGATCATATTCACCTTCCAGAATACCTTTAAATCCACGGATAGTTTCTTTCAGCGGTACATACTTACCAGGTGAGCCGGTAAATACTTCAGCAACGAAGAACGGCTGAGACAGGAACCGCTGAATTTTCCGCGCACGGTAAACTAAGGTCCGGTCTTCATCAGACAGCTCGTCCATACCTAAGATGGCGATAATGTCTTTCAGTTCTTTGTAACGCTGCAGTACCGTTTGCACGCCACGAGCCACATCATAATGCTCTTTACCGATAACCAGCGGATCTAACTGGCGTGAGGTAGAGTCCAGCGGGTCGATCGCCGGGTAAATACCCAGTGACGCAATGTTCCGGCTCAGTACCACTGTCGCATCTAAGTGCGAGAATGTGGTCGCTGGTGACGGATCGGTTAAGTCATCCGCAGGCACGTAAACCGCCTGAATTGAGGTGATTGAACCGGTTTTGGTTGAGGTAATCCGCTCTTGCAGTTTACCCATTTCCTCTGCCAGGGTCGGCTGATAACCTACCGCTGATGGCATCCGGCCTAACAGTGCTGATACTTCAGTACCGGCCAGGGTGTAACGATAGATGTTATCTACGAAAAACAGTACGTCACGACCTTCTTCGCGGAACTTCTCTGCCATGGTTAAGCCGGTTAACGCGACGCGTAAACGGTTACCTGGTGGCTCGTTCATCTGACCATACACTAACGATACCTTATCCAGTACGTTAGAGTCTTTCATTTCATGATAGAAATCGTTACCTTCCCGGGTCCGTTCACCGACACCGGCGAATACTGAGTAGCCGCTGTGCTCGATCGCGATGTTCCGGATTAATTCCATCATGTTTACGGTTTTACCGACACCGGCACCACCGAACAGACCCACTTTACCACCTTTAGCAAACGGGCAAACCAAGTCGATAACTTTAATACCGGTTTCTAGCAGGGCGTTAGACGTTGCCTGCTCTTCGTATGAAGGTGCCGCACGGTGGATTGACCAGCGCTCATCTTCACCGATAGGACCGGCTTCATCAATCGGGTTGCCTAATACGTCCATAATACGACCTAAGGTCGCTTTACCGACTGGCACCTGAATCGCTTTGCCTGAATTTCCAACTGGAGTGCCACGACGTAACCCGTCAGTGGTACCCATTGCGATAGTACGAACTGTACCGCCACCCAGCTGTTGCTGCACTTCCAGCACTAACCCAGCCAGATCACCGTCAGTCACGTTTAACGCGTCATAGATGCTAGGTACCGCTTCTTGTGGAAAATCGATATCCACAACGGCGCCAATGATTTGGACGACCTTACCTTGACTCATGATGTTTCCTCAAATTTCTCAAAACTGTTCACCTTAGCCTACAGCTGCCGCACCTGCGACAATTTCGCTAAGCTCCTGGGTAATAGCGGCCTGACGTGCTTTGTTATATACCAGCTTCAGGTCATCCATTAAATTACCGGCGTTGTCGGTAGCGGCTTTCATTGCCACCATCCGCGCTGCATGCTCACTGGCAGCGTTTTCAACAACACCCTGATACACCTGTGACTCGATGTAGCGGTCCAGCAACATATCTAAAATAGGTTGTGGATCGGGCTCGTACAGGTAATCCCAGTTATGCTCTTTTGGCGAAACTTCTGTTTGGGGCAAAGGTAAGAGTTGATCGATCACTGGCTCTTGCTTCATGGTATTCACAAAAGTGTTATATACCAGGAATAAGCGGTCAATCCGGCCATCAAGGTATGCTTGCAGCATTACCTTTACCGAACCAATCACGTCAGCCAAACGTGGTACGTCGCCTGAACCCGACTGTTGCGCTACTACTTTGCCGCCAAAACGCTTAAAGAATGTAGTGGCTTTGTTGCCGATAACGGCGAACTCTGCTTCCACATTCTGGTTTTTCCAGCTTTTCATTTCCAGCACAACTTTCTTAAACTCGTTGGTATTCAAGCCACCGCAAAGGCCACGATCGGTTGAAATAATAATGTAGCCAACCCGTTTAACGTCACGCTCCGATAAATACGGATGACGGTATTCGATGTTGCCCTGAGCAATATTACCGATTACTTTGCGCATACCTTCAGCGTATGGGCGGGTTGCAGCTACGCGCTCCTGCGCTTTGCGCATTTTGCTGACCGCAACTTTTTCCATAGCACTGGTGATCTTACGGGTATTGTTAATACTCGCGATCTTACTTTTTATCTCTTTACCACCGGCCATGACTGTATCTCCGTTTCATTCAACGAACGGGGGTGGCTATATTGCCACCCGCGTAATTTACCAAGTCTGAGTTGCTTTAAACTTCTCAATGGCCGCTTTTAGCGACGACTCGATTTGATCGTTGTAGTTACCGGTTTTCGCAATTTCAGTCATCAGCTCAGTGTGCTCGGCTTTCATATAGCTTAGTAAAGCAGCTTCAAAATCCAGGATTTTGGCTACTTCAACATCTTTCAGAAAACCTTTTTCGATAGCGAAAATAGACACACCCATCTCAGCGACGCTCATCGGACTGTACTGTGGCTGTTTCATCAGCTCAGTAACCTTCTGACCGTGCTCTAACTGGGCGCGGGTTGCTTCATCCAGGTCAGACGCAAACTGGGCAAATGCCGCCAGTTCAGAGTACTGCGCTAAAGCCAGACGAATACCACCACCTAATTTCTTGATGATCTTGGTTTGCGCTGCACCACCCACCCGTGATACCGAGATACCGGCGTTAACAGGAGGACGAATACCGGCGTTAAATAAATCAGATTCTAAGAAAATCTGACCATCGGTAATCGAAATTACGTTAGTCGGTACGAAGGCAGATACGTCACCGGCCTGAGTTTCAATAATCGGCAGCGCGGTTAAAGAACCGGTCTTACCTTTTACTTCACCATTGGTTAAACGCTCAACATAGTCGGCATTAACCCGTGATGCCCGCTCCAGCAGACGTGAGTGAAGATAAAATACATCACCCGGGTAAGCTTCCCGGCCTGGTGGACGACGTAACAGTAACGAGATCTGCCGGTAAGCAACAGCTTGCTTTGACAAATCATCATAGACAATCAGCGCATCTTCGCCGCGGTCACGGAAGTATTCGCCCATGGTACAGCCAGAATACGGTGCCAGATATTGCAGCGCAGCGGCTTCAGAAGCAGATGCAACAACAACGATAGTATTTGACAAGGCGCCGTGCTCTTCCAGCTTGCGTACCACGTTAGCAATGGTAGAGGCTTTCTGACCAATCGCCACGTAAACACATTTAATACCAGTGTTTTTCTGATTGATAATGGCATCAATGGCTAATGCAGATTTACCGGTCTGACGGTCACCGATTAACAATTCACGCTGACCACGACCGATAGGGATCATGGCATCAACGGATTTATAACCGGTTTGCATTGGCTGGTCGACTGACTGACGGTCGATTACGCCAGGGGCAATTTTTTCTACCGGGGCAAAACCTGCAGCATCAATCGGGCCTTTACCATCAATAGGCGCACCTAAGGTGTTAACCACCCGGCCTAACAGCTGTGGGCCTACCGGTACTTCCAGAATACGGCCGGTACTTTTTACTTTGGTACCTTCGGTTAAGTCCGCATACGGACCCATTACCACGGCACCAACAGAATTGCGCTCTAAGTTAAGCGCGATAGCATAACGATTGCCAGGAAGCTCGATCATCTCACCTTGCATACAATCAGCAAGGCCATTAATCCGGATAATACCGTCAGTTACCTGGACGATAGTACCTTCGTTACGAGCTTCACTGACCACTTCAAACTGAGCAATACGACTTTTGATCAGTTCTGAAATTTCAGTGGAATTCAGTTGCATACTCTATTCCCCAATTACGACTGCAGCGCAGTTGCTAAACGATCCAGCTTACCGCGGACCGAGCCATCTATAACCATGTCACCTGCTTTGATCAGCATGCCGCCGACCATGTCAGAATTGACGCTACAGTTCAATTTAACTTTGCGTGCCAAACGTTGCGATAATGCAGCTATCAGCTTGTCTTGTTGAGCTTTATTCAGGGCAGTAGCAGAAATCACGTCTACGGTGATCTCTTTTTCATACGCCGCTTTGTGCTCAACAAAAGCATCCAACACTTCAGGCAACGCCAACAAGCGATGATTTTCAGCCATTACTTTTATAAAGTTCTGACCGTGCTCGTTGAGTTGCTCACCACAAACCTGAAGAAACAGGTCGGCTTGCTTTTCAGCAACACCAGAAGTACGCAATAAAGCTGCAACCTGCTCGTTTTCTGCAACCTGCGCAGCAAACGTCAGCATCTGCAACCAGGCATCCAACGCATTTTGCTCTACGGCAAAATCGAAAGCTGCCCTGGCGTACGGACGAGCAATATTCGTCAAATCAGACATAGCTCATCCCCATTACAGTTCTTGTACCAGTTTTTCCAGAATGTCGCTGTGAGCAGCTTCGTCGATAGAACGTTGCAGAATACGTTCTGCACCGGCTACCGCCAGAGCAGCAACCTGCTTGCGTAAATCTTCACGTAAACGATTGCGTTCCGCTTCAACTTCAGCTTTCGTCTGGGCCAGAATATTTTCCCGCTCAGCATTCGCTTTCTGGGCCGCTTCTTCAATCATCTTCGCTTCGCGTTTTCTGGCTTGCTCAATAATTTCAGCTGCCTGCGCTTTAGCATCTTTTAACTGATCTTTGGCTTTATCCTGGGCCATTGCCAGGTCTTTTTCAGCCCGATCAGAAGCAGCTAAACCGTCTGCAATTTTTTGCTGGCGCGCTTCGATAGCATTCATCAGTGGCGGCCATACAAACTTCATACAAAAAAGTACAAAGACGGTAAAAGCGATTAATTCACCCAGCAGAGTGGCGTTTAAGTTCACGTCTGCTCCTCCTTTTAGTCAGTTGTTCGATTAACAAAAACCTTCAATTACATTGCGAACAACATGTACATAGCGATACCAACACCGATCATAGCTACGGCATCGATAAGACCAGCAAGGATGAACATTTTAACTTGCAGTGAAGGGGCCAGTTCAGGCTGACGGGCACAAGCTTCCAGGAACTTACCACCCATGTTACCGAAACCCAGTGCAGTACCGATAGCACCAAAACCGATTAACAACGCTACAGCGATTAATTTAATAGCTACTGCAATTTCCATTTTTATCTCCGATATTTCTATAGTTAAAGTTAAAGTTAAAGTAAAAATTAATGGTTATCTGAACTGGCCATACTTAAGTAAACAATGGTCAGCATCATAAACACGAACGCCTGCAAAACAATGACCAGAATATGGAACACGGCCCAGACGAAGTGCAGTGGCAGCTGCGCCAGACCAATAGCACCGATCAGGATAAAGATCATTTCACCGGCATACAGGTTACCGAATAACCGCAGCGCCAGTGAAAATGGCTTCGCCACCAGTGCAATCAGTTCCAGTAATAAGTTGAACGGGATCAGTAAAATCTGCAGTGGGATATTCTTGGTGCTGAAAGGATGTAATGTCAGTTCTTTAATAAAGCCCAGTACACCCTTAATCCGGATTGAGTAACCAATCATCAGTAAAAATACACCGACGGCCAGTGCGGCAGTCATATTAATATCTGTGGTCGGTACGATTTTCATATAGACATCATGCGAGTCCATGCCAAAAGCGGTTTCACCGACAAAACCAGCAAAAGCAGGCAGGAAGTCTACCGGCACTAAGTCCATCAGGTTCATTAAAAACACCCAGACAAAAATAGTCAGTGCCAGTGGTGCAATTAATTTACTTCTACCGTGGTAGGTGTCTTTGACGTTAGCGGCCACAAACTCGACCACCATTTCCACAAAGCACTGAAGTTTCCCCGGCACCCCTACCGTAGCTTTATTTGCCACGCTGCGGAATATCCATAAGAATAAGATCCCCAGGCCAATAGACCACGCTAAGGTATCGACATGCCATGTCCAGAACCCGGCCTCGCTACACGCTTTGTTAAATGCGACACTGCCATCAACAGTACACATCTTTGCGTTAGTAAGGTGGTGCTGAATATGGCTAGACAGTGTTAACTCTTCACCTGCAGCCATGTTTCATCCCAATAGTTTAATGTTTAAAGAAAAACGGTGCTGTCCACTGTGTCAGTAGGGTGATCAGGAAACCAGTAATAAACGCCTCTGGTACTAAATGCTCCTGTTGTAACACGACTGCGCACAGTATAACAGTTAACAATATTTTTAAGCTGTGGCCGCGCATCAACGCCGCCGCCACCCGTTGTGCCTGATCTGCGCCGCTGTAGCGAAACGCAAAAAAAGCAAATACAAAATTCGGTACCGCTGCCGCTAAGCCGCCTTTAAATGCCGATTTAGCTGCTGTGCTGTCTGTCAGCAAAAAAAAAGCCAGTGCAATAATACCGGCGACAACGACCTGAGCCAGCACCGCGTAATACGCTGATTTTCTGGTCTCGGTTGCAATATTTTCTGCCACTGTACCCCTCATTGTAATAGCCCGTGCAGGGGTAGAAAAAACTTGCGAAAGTATACTTATTTGCCCCCGATTTGCAACAAAAAGCGGTTTTGACGGCGGCTTGTCCATAACTTTGAGAAATAAAATGCTTAATCAGGCTCAGTTAACTGCATTTTGGCTAAAATACCGTCGAGCTCGGCCAGGCTGCTGTAATTAATGACCAGATTGCCTTTACCTTTCTTGTTGTACATAATCTGCACCGGTGCGGCAAAGCGCTCACTTAACCGCTGTTCCAGCGCATCAACGTCCGGGTCTTTTGCTTTTGGCGCTGCCGGCGCTTTGGGCTCAAGAATGCGCCGGACCAGACTTTCTGTTTCACGGACCGTTAATTGTTTGTGGGCGACCAAGCGGGCAGTATCCGACTGATTGTCATCGGTTAATGCTAACAGCGCTCTGGCATGACCCATCTCAATATCACCATGCTCCAGTAATACTTTTACATCATCGTTCAGGGCATTTAAGCGCAGTAAGTTTGTTACAGTAGCGCGGGACTTACCGACAGCATCGGCGACTTGCTGATGGGTTAATTCAAATTCCGTTAGTAAGCGTTCCAGCGCAACGGCTTCTTCCATTGCATTAAGATCTTCGCGTTGAATGTTTTCTATTAACGCTATCGCGACAGCGGCTTCGTCCGGCACATTTTTTATCAGGCAAGGCACTTCAGCAAGGCGTGCCAGCTGGGCAGCACGCCAGCGCCTCTCACCGGCAATAATTTCGTAACTGTTGTCAGCAACCGCTCTGACCACTATTGGCTGAATAACGCCCTGAGCCCGGATTGAACTGGCCAGATCTTCCAGCGCATCCTGCGACATGTCTTTTCGTGGCTGATATTTGCCGGGTCGTAAAAATTCAACCGGCAATTTCTGCAGCTCTGCTGACTGCGGGTTAGCATGATTCTGCTCTGACGTTTTATTCGAGGTAAGTAAAGCATCTAATCCCCGGCCTAAACCGCGTTTTTTAACCGCCATGCGCAAAAATATCCTTTAACTTATCGTGGTTATGCTGTGGTGGCTTTGCCACTGGTTTTTTTCTCGGAACGCCGCAGAATTTCGCCGGCCAGCGCCAGATAGGCTTTGGCACCGGTGGAGTTTTTATCATAATACATCACCGGCGTGCCAAAACTGGGTGCTTCTGCCAGCCGGACATTCCGTGGAATGACAGCCCGGTAAACCTTATCACCAAAGTGTTGCTTCAGTTGCTCTGAAACATCGTTAGCCAGCCGGTTACGGGGATCGTACATCGTGCGCAGAATCCCCTCAATTTTCAGATCGGCATTAATTACTGCTGCCAGCTTATTAATGGTATCAACCAGCGCAGTCAGGCCTTCCAGTGCAAAATACTCGCACTGCATCGGCACCAGTACGGTATCGGCAGCCGCCATCGCGTTTACTGTTAACATATTTAACGAGGGAGGGCAGTCAATAAAGATAAAATCATAACTGCTGCGGTAATCTTTTAATGCGGTACGTAAGCGCAACTCACGGGCAAACACGTCCATCAATCTGACTTCCGCTGCGGTAACATCTGAGTTGGCCGCGACCAGATGATAGCCACCACTGGTTTCTTTGATGATGACTTCAGGTAATGGTTTCTGATCTATCAGCAATTCGTAAGCGGTGGCATGCACTTCATACTTATCGACGCCACTGCCCATAGTGGCATTGCCCTGGGGGTCGAGGTCAATTAGCAAAACCTTACGTTTGGTAGCCGCCATTGACGCTGCTAAATTAACAGCTGTGGTGGTTTTGCCTACTCCACCTTTCTGGTTGGCAATGGCGATAATTTTACCCACAAGGCTCCCTCATTACGGTTAAGCGCTGGTCATAATAACCAGATGCCGGCTGGCATCAAGTTCTGGTACCTGCAATGGTATAACTGCGCTTACTTTAACAAAATCCGGCAAAGCTGCAATTTCTTCTTGCACCGCAGCGCCTTTCATCGCGTAGAAATGACCGTTTGCTGCCGGCAGATGGCGGCACCACTGCAGCATATCATGGGTGGAAGCAAAAGCCCGGCTGATAACGCCATCATACAGGGTTGCGGGTTGATGTTGTTCAACCCGGCTTTGCACCGGCTGAATATTAGTCAGGCCCAGTTGCAGCTTTACCTGGTTTAAAAAGCGAATACGTTTGCCCAGACTGTCGAGCAGGGTAAAGTGTTTATCCGGATAGTAAATGGCCAGTAACACCCCTGGCAAACCCGGGCCGGTGCCGACATCAATAAAATGAGTGCCCTCTAAATAAGGGGCAATCACCAGACTGTCCATTACATGTTTTACCAGCATTTCTGCCGGGGCACGCACGGAGGTCAAATTATAGGCACTGTTCCATTTGTGCAGCAGCTGAACGTAATCCAGACATTGTTGCAACTGCGCATTGGTCAGCTGCAACTTGGTTTGCGCCAGCAGTTGCTGTAATTTCTCAAGCATACTGATCCTTTCAGACATAATGCCGCCAGCTTAGGCTGATTTACGCAGTAAGCCCTGCTTTTTCAGATAAACCAGCAATAAAGAAATTGCCGCCGGGGTAATACCAGAGATCCTCGAAGCCTGACCTACTGTTGCCGGTTGGCTCTGATTTAATTTCATAATAACTTCATTGGACAAACCTTTAACCGAGCTGTAATCAAACGAATCAGGTAATTTAGTGGCTTCATTACGCTGTTGTTTGGCAATTTCATCTTGCTGCCGATTAATATAGCCTTCGTATTTAATCTGGATCTCAACCTGTTCAGCTGCTATCGGATCGGCCAGCGCCGGGCCCAAATCAGTAATTTGCATTAACTGTTGATAGGTTATTTCCGGGCGGCGTACCAGTTCCTCTAAGTTAGCCTCCCGGCTAAGTGGGGTTTTAAGCAACTGGTTAACGGCTGTTAATGCTGCATGTTGCGGATGGATCCAACTCTGGCGTAACCGCTGGCGTTCCAGCTCAATTTGTTCCATTTTTTCACTGAATGCCTGCCAGCGGATATCATCTACCAGCCCTAATTCCCGGCCTTTAGCCGTCAATCGCGCGTCTGCATTATCTTCCCGCAGTAATAAACGATATTCAGCCCGGCTGGTAAACATCCGGTACGGCTCTTTAGTGCCCTGTGTCGTCAAATCATCTACCAGGACACCTAAGTACGCCTGATCACGGCTTGGCGCCCAGGCGTCACGTTCAGTCGCAAACAGTGCCGCATTTAACCCTGCCAGCAAACCCTGGGCACCTGCTTCTTCATAGCCGGTAGTGCCGTTTATCTGGCCGGCAAAAAACAGGCCTTTAATAAACCTGGTTTGCAGTGAACTGGTCAGATCCCGGGGATCAAAAAAATCATATTCAATGGCATAACCCGGCCGGGTGATATGCGCATTCTCCATACCTTTTATCGAACGTACTATCGATAACTGGACATCAAATGGCAAACTGGTGGAAATACCATTTGGATACAACTCATGGGTTGTTAAACCTTCAGGTTCAATAAAAATCTGATGCTTATCTTTATCGGCAAAACGCATTACCTTGTCTTCGATAGACGGGCAGTAACGGGGACCCACCCCTTCTATCACACCGGTGTACATTGGCGAACGATCCAGGTTATCGCGGATCACCTGATGGGTCTGGTCATTGGTATAGGTGATATAGCAAGGTATTTGTGCCGGGTGATCTGCCTGCTTGCCTATAAAAGAAAATACCGGGGTCGGGTTATCACCAGGCTGGGCCTGCATCACTGAAAAATCAACGGTTCTGGCATCAATTCTTGGTGGTGTGCCGGTTTTTAAACGGTCAACCCGAAACGGCAATTCTCTTAAGCGCCTTGCTAAGGCAATTGACGGCGGGTCGCCTGCTCTGCCGCCGGAAAACTGCTCTAAACCAATATGGATCTGCCCGCCTAAAAAGGTGCCGACTGTCAACACAACGGCTTTTGCCCGGAACTTTAAGCCCATTTGAGTTACGACACCGACAACCTGATCATTTTCGACAATCAGATCATCACAGGCTTGCTGAAATATCCGCAAATTAGGCTGGTTTTCCAGGATCTGCCTGATGGCTGCCCGGTATAATTGCCGATCTGCCTGAGCGCGTGTGGCACGTACAGCGGGGCCTTTAGAACTGTTCAGGGTTCGAAACTGGATCCCACCCTTATCAGCAGCGATGGCCATAGCACCACCAAGCGCATCAATCTCTTTTACCAGATGGCCTTTTCCTATACCACCAATAGCAGGGTTGCATGACATCTGACCCAAAGTTTCAACATTATGGGTCAGCAACAGAGTTGCCAAACCCATACGGGCAGCAGCGAGTGCAGCTTCGGTACCAGCATGGCCGCCACCGACAACGATCACATCAAAAGTTTCTTGATACAACATAACTGCGTCAACTCCGGCCAGACTGGCATTTTAAAACAGGGCGCATATTGTAGCGCGATCCTGGCACTTGTGAAACGGCTAAAGCACTTCCGGATCGCTTAAATATATATAAGATCTATTTAAAGATCTTTTTAATGTTATTACTACTAAGCAGAGTATTTTCGGTGGATAAGGGATTATTACAAGTCAGGATCAATATGTTAGATAGGATCTGATCCTGTGATCAAGGTTGGATCAACTGTGTTTAAACAGGTGGACAACTAGCCTACTTATGCACAGGCAAGCCTGATATTTTTTTTATAAAGTGTGTAAGTACAGGTTAATAACCGGATAAAACTACTTTTATACACATGGTGAATTTTTTTATTGAAACTATGTTGATAACTTGGGGGTAAGGTTAAAGTTGGCAATTAGTCCGTGCCGGTACTCATCCTGAATTTATCAGGGTTTTATCAAGGTTTTATCAAGCAGTCGGCAGCTGGTATCGATACAGTGGTGCCCGGTTGAGTTTATTGCAAAGGTCAACCGGGAGCAGAGACGGGTTATACTGTTCTTCCTGAGATACTTGTGTTTTGGCGGGTGTTTTTCACCCGCCTTTTTTCATGCTGGTAATTAATTCAGGTAACCATTGTAATGCCTTATCTTCAGGTAAATCAGCGGCCAATACATCGATTTCCAGATTAGGCAGCAGTGGTTTTGCCCCCTGTTGCTGTAGTAATGTACTCAGTGTTCTGCCCGCCTGGCAAAAAGTATCGTAACTGGAATCACCTAAAGTGATCACGGCGTAAGAAAGTGTGGTAAGATCCCGCCGATCTTGTGCTAATTGATCCGCAAAGGGTTGAATATTATCAGGCAGATCTCCTGCGCCATAGGTGGATGTGATCACTAACCAGATGTGAGTCGGGTTTAGCTGATCCAAATCGGGTTGAAGATGAAGTGATGCTTCATATCCCGCTTGTACCAGTGTTTCAGCAACTTGTTCTGCCACATATTCCGCTGCGCCCATTTGGCTGCCAACGAGGATTTCTATCATGGTGATCCTCCGGGTGGTAAATGTTTGGCTATACTACTGGAATAAAATCGGGAAAAGCTATGTCTTTTGCCCGTTTTCGTGTTTTTACTGCATTGCAGGCCAGGTAAAAACAACAATAGCACTTACCAATAAGCCTGCGTGTGATTGAGGTTATAACAACGTATGTCTGAAACTTTGTCTTTTTCCCAGCTAATGCTGCCGGAACCGCTGGTACGAGCGGTCACTGAACTTGGTTATGAAACACCTTCGCCTATCCAGGCGGCGGCAATTCCAAAACTATTAGCTGGTGAAGACGTATTGGGCCAGGCGCAAACCGGAACCGGTAAAACCGGCGCCTTTGCCCTGCCTTTACTTGCGCGGCTTGACCCAGCGCAAAACGATCCCCAGATTCTGGTGCTGGCACCGACTCGCGAGCTGGCTATTCAGGTCGCTGAAGCATTCCAGGCTTATGCCCGCTATATGCCGGCATTTCATGTATTGCCGTTATACGGTGGTCAGAGTTATACCAACCAGTTGAAATCGCTGAAACGGGGTTCTCAGGTTATTGTCGGTACGCCTGGCCGTATTCTCGATCATTTAGATCGCGGCACGCTGAAACTGGATAAACTGCGCGCTATTGTGCTGGATGAAGCTGATGAAATGTTACGAATGGGCTTTATTGATGACGTGCAAACCATTATGGATGCCACCCCGCCGGGTCGTCAGGTTGCGATGTTTTCCGCTACCATGCCAAGCCAAATCCGGGCAATTGCACAGAAACATCTGAAAAATGCTGAAGAAATTAAAATAGCGTCAAAAACCAGTACGGTAGAGCGGATTGTTCAGCGTTACGTTATGCTTGACGCGAACCAGAAGCTTGATGCGTTAACCCGCGTTTTGGAAGGTGAAGAATACGATGCCAGCATTGTGTTTGTTCGCACCAAAAGTGCCACCGAAGAAATTGCCGAAAAACTGGGTGCTCGTGGTTATGCCGTGGCCTGTTTGAATGGTGACATGAATCAGGCGCACCGCGAGCAAACTATTCGCCGGATGAAAGCCAGCCAGCTTGATATTATTGTCGCGACCGATGTTGCCGCACGTGGTCTGGACGTAGAGCGGATCAGCTTAGTGGTAAACTACGATATACCGTATGACAGCGAAGCTTATGTCCACCGGATTGGCCGCACCGGCCGTGCCGGGCGTGAAGGTAAAGCGATATTATTCGTGTCGCCACGGGAGCGCCGCTTATTACGGACTATTGAGCATGCTACCAAGCAACCCATCGAGCAAATGTCTCTGCCAACCGGCCAGGTGATAGAGCAGCGACGTATTGAGTCTTTCCGTGAACAACTGGCCCAGACCATCGAAACCCAGAACCTGAGTTTCTTTTCAGAACTGGTAACAGACTGGCGCGAAAAGCTGGAGACGACTGACGTCGATCTTGCGGCGGCATTATTGTATCTGGCTCAGAAAGATCAACCGCTGAATGTGGCAAAACAATTTCCTGAATTACGCCAGCCCCATGCCAGGGGGGAGCGCGAAGAGCGGCCACGTCGTGAACGCGGCGATCGTCCAGAGCGGGCAGGTGAGCGCCCTGAGCGCGGGCCACGGGTAAAACGTGAAATAAAAGGCGATTACAATAATTATCGCATCGAAGTAGGCAAAGAGCATGGTGTACGGGCCGGAGATATTGTTGGCGCTATCGCTAATGAAGCCAATATCGACAGCCAGTTTATCGGTAACATAAAGCTGTTTGATCATTTCAGCACGGTTGAGCTGCCTGCCAATATTCCAGCTGAAATTTTCCAGCATCTGAAAAAAGTGTACGTGCGTAAGCAAAAGCTGAATATCAGTATTGATACCGGCAGTGCGGCTGGCAACCAGAGCACCGGTGGTGACAGACGAAGTGGTCCCGGCCCACGTCCCGGCGCTGCTCCGCGGGCACCCCGTAAACCCAGAGACTAACACCCTCTTATTAAGCTAACAAAAGCCCCGCATTTAGCGGGGCTTTTTTTTGGCGACAGATTAACCATTATCCGTGCTGAAGCGGCTTGTTCAGTAGCAGCAAGTTCCCTATTGTAGGCCGCTTGTTGTAAGCGCCTAATTTAATGAGAGAGTTTGTTTATTATGCCTGCTGTTTCGTCGCGTAGTTCCTGTTTCCACCCTTTGTTAGTTATGTTCAGTCTGCTGGTCATCTTTTTTAGTCACACCCTTGCTGCAGACGGTGCAATCCGTCAGACCAAAGGTGATTTTGAAGATAAATTCCGTCAGTTAGACGCTGTTCTGCCGACGCCGAATATCTACCGTAATGCCGCTGGTGAGCCGGGCCAGCAGTACTGGCAACAGCAGGTAAATTATAAAATGCAGGTATACCTGGATGAGACCAGGCGCCGGCTCAGTGCCAGCCAGCAGATAAACTATCAGAATAATTCACCTTATACCCTGAAGTATCTGTGGCTGCATCTGGATCAGAACATTTTTAAAAATGATTCAATGGCCGAGATGAGCACCGATTTTGGCGGTATCGGCCGCCGTGGACCTGCCACCTCAGTCGGCGATGGCGAGATCACAGCCCGCCTGAGCCTTGAAGAATTACGCCGCCAGCAGTTTATGGCAGATAATGAATTAGGCTTTCAGATTACTAATGTCAAAAACAGCAATGGCAACGTATTGCCGGTTACCCAGGTTGGTACCTTAATGCGGATCGATTTGGATAAGCCGTTAAAGCCAGGCCAGCAAATTGATATCAGTCTGGATTTTGCCTTTAATATTGTTGAGGAAGATGCGGTATCAGCCCGCGCGGGTTATGAGCATTTTCCGGATGATGCCCGCGAGGGCGGCAATGATATTTTTCTGCTGGCGCAGTGGTTTCCGCGCTTAGTTGCTTATACTGATTATGAAGCCTGGACTAATAAAGAGTTTTTAGGCCGTGGCGAGTTTACGCTGGAGTTCGGCGATTACGACGTTAAGCTGACAGTACCGGCCGATCATATCGTGTCATCAACCGGTGAGTTGCAAAACAGTAGTAAGGTATTAACCAGTGAGCAGCTCAACCGGTTAGCGCAGGCAAAGACCGCTAAACGCCCGGTATTTATCGTGACGGAACAGGAAGCACTGGAAAATGAAAAAGCCGGCACTGATCAGACAAAGACCTGGCACTTTAAGGCAAAAAAAGTGCGCGACTTTGCCTGGGCCTCTTCGCGTAAGTTTATCTGGGATGCCAAAGGGTATCAGCAGGGAGGCAATGAGCAGCCGTTTGTGATGGCGATGTCATTTTACCCGAAGGAAGGTGGCGAATTATGGCAGAAATATTCCACTGAAGCCGTGGTTCATACCATGGAAGTGTATTCCCGCTTCTCGTTTGATTATCCCTATCCTGTGGCGCAATCGGTGAATGGTCCGGTAGGGGGTATGGAATACCCAATGATTACGTTTAACGGCCCGCGCACCAAATTGCAGGATGATGGCAGTCGTACCTATTCGCAGGCCGAAAAGCGTTTTCTGATAGGTGTGGTGATCCATGAAATCGGTCACATTTATTTCCCGATGATTGTTAATTCTGATGAGCGGCAATGGACCTGGATGGACGAAGGCCTGAACAGT
>NZ_JAWVZF010000057.1:0-16061 GCF_033722355.1 Arsukibacterium sp.
CTCGCCGGCTGCTTTTTTTCACAGCCTTTTCTGGCACAGTACAAAGCGTTTTTCTTAACCACCAGTAAAGGGAAGTCACAAGCGAAACATTGTCCCGGCTGTGGTTTATCATTTAATAAAAAACGACAAGCCGGGTAGCGGTCGCAGCCATAGAAATGCTTGCCAAACTTATTAATCCGCTCGCTCAGCTGGCCTGTTTTACATTTTGGACAGCTTATCTGTGGCAGTTGTTTGTGGTCTTCATGCTGATCTACCACAAAATCACAGACCGGATAAGCCGTACACCCAATAAACATACCATAACGGCCATTTTTCACTGCCAGCCCGGCGCCGCATTTCGGACATGCCTCGTTAGGTAATGCTTTTACTATGGCATGATCATGTTGGTGTAGTGGCTTAATGTAATGACAGACCGGGTAGGTACTACAGCCCAGAAAGGGCCCCTTTTTCGACGATTTAATCTGCAGGACATTCTGGCACAATGGGCAAAGCTGCCGCTGTTGCGGCAGCGCAAAAAGTGGTGAGTCTTCGGTCATATCTATAACGGCCGCTTAATGCAGCGGCCCGTCGGGTTCATCAAAAATTAAATCTTCCATCTGAGCGTAGGCAGTCTCTCTGCCGGGAACATTAAACAACACCATCAGCACCACCCATTTTAAGTCTTCCAAACTGAGTGCTGCACTGTCGAGATCCATCGCCCGGTCGATGACCATTTCACGGGTGTTGGCATCAAGCACATTGATTTGTTCTAAAAACAACAGAAATCCCTGGTCGGCAACATCCAGTTTACGCTGCTCTTCCGGTGTGTAAATGCGCAAAGCTGTAGAGCTGCCTTTGGTTAAATAGGGCTTAATATGGCTTTGCTGCAACGCAGATAAGCTGTCCAGCCATTTCAGCGCTTTAAAAATATCATCATCATGAAAGCCGGCGCGACTGAGTTCTTTAGTCAAATCCGCATGGTTAACATAGATATCAGATTCATTGTGAATATAGTTTTCGAACAGGTAAACGAGGATATCAAACATTATCAGGCACTCCTCACTCTAATGTAACCACCAGGTACTGCTGCCACCTCACCCGCTATTTCCAGCTGCAGTAAGGTAATGGATACGTCTGTCACTGACATGTTAGACCGCTCGGCAATAATATCTATTGCGGTAGCGTCATCTCCTACGTTAGCCAACAACCGCTCTGCAGACAAGTCCGGCACAGACTTTTTTTCATCTGAAGCTAAAGTACTTAGCCCGTTCTGGGCAAAAAACTGCCACTCTTCCAGAATATCGGCCACGCAGGTAACAAGTTTAGCGCCTTGCTGAATTAACCAGTGACAACCCGCAGACTGCCTGCTGTATATCGGCCCCGGCACCACAAAAAGGTCACGATTATATTCTGCTGCTAAATTGGCGCTGATCAGCGATCCGCTTTTCATTGCTGCTTCTACCACTATGGTGGCAGAACTAAGGCCGACCACAATCCGGTTACGCTGTGGAAAAAACTCGGCCCGGGCCGGGATATCCGGAAAAAACTCGGTTACCAGCGCACCACTGGCACAAATCTGCTCTGCCAGACCTCTGTTGCTGGCCGGGTATATCTGCTGCAGGCCATGACCCAGTACCGCAATGGTAAGGCCACCACTTTGCAGTGCCCCTTTATGGCTCTCACTGTCAATACCACGTGCCATACCGCTGGTAATCACATAACCCTGCTGTGCCAGCTCTGCTGCAAAATTTTGTGCAACTTTGCGCCCGGTTGGTGTTGGCTGCCGGGTGCCAACCATAGCCAGTTGCTGCCGGGCTAACAGTTCTGCCTGGCCTTTAACGAAAAGCACTATAGGTGGTTGTTTAGTTTGTTTTAGTAATGGCGGGTAACGTCGGTCATGATAAGTGACGATGTGATGGTCAGCGGACTGTGCCAACCATTGCAGTGCCATGTCAGCACGCCTTGGGCCGTGCAGCGCCAGCAATTCTGCCTGACGTGGGGTGAAACCGATATTGCGTAATGTACTGACAGGTAGGCTGACCAATTCGGCTAGGGAAATATGCTCGCTTAGGCGTTGGAACTTCAGGCCGTCCAGGCCATGCACAGAGGCTAAAGCGAGCCAGTTGCGAAGTTCATCCACGGCAAACTGGCTCCATCAGATTAATCAGAGGTTGGCGATCGTATCTCCAACCCGAATTGGCCGGCGGGTACTGGTAACAATACCAAAGCTCACCCGCTCTGCGACTTTAAACACCATCAGCTCACCGACTTTTTCCCGCGGCATACTGATGCTGTTCTCACCAAAGTTACGGAACATCTTTTGCAGTTTATTAGCGTCTTCGACATAAACCGGACCATTCTCGCCATCTATCACCGACGGTGACTGTCGATAAATACCTAACATCTGGCCGGCTTGCAAATCGTTAATCAGCCCCAGGTTAAGTACGACAATATCCATTTTTGAAAACTCTCTAAGCTGCGAGGTCGTATCAATAATGGTGCCATTGACGTCAAAGTCAGGTTTAGTAATCTGGAAAAATGCCGGTAATGACTGACCTTCGAGTGCAGGCATTACCCGGTCGCCCTGCTTAATTTCACGCTTTACACTTAACACCTGCATTGACGCCGCTTCCAGCGGGCTGTCTTCAGTGGCCGCACGGCCGGGCCTGAAGGCCCGGGCGGTAGCAATTAAACTGGTCTCATAACCCAGAATATTACCAGTCTCTGGGTCAACATACGGTTTTCCTTTGCGGTAAACACCGTAAGACGTGCCCGGCTGTAATACACCTTTGACATACACGGTATGGGTTTCAGCCGCCATTTTTGTTGCGGTGTTGGTTCCAAGAATATAAGGCATGGCGGCGATCTGCTCTTCACTGAGCGCTTGCTCATAGGTCAGAAACGGCCGGATCATACTCAGCGGCAAGGTGGTTATGGCACCATCACCTTTCATGGTTTTACGCACTTCAGGGGTCAGGCGTTTAACATTTTCATTTACCGACAAACGTGGCCGCCCCATACTGTCAAAGGTCAGGGTCAGCACATCGCCAGGATAAATTAAGTGCGGGTTGTCAACTTGCGGATTCATTTGCCACAACTGTGGCCATAACCAGGGTTCATTCAGGTAAAGTGCCGAAATATCCCACAGGGTGTCACCTTTTTTTACGACATAGGAAGCAGGAGCATCCTCTCTTATTTGCAGTACGTCTGCTTGCAGGCTAAAAGACAACCAACAAAACAGCGCGATGACAGATATTGCAATTTTTTTCAGCATGCCTGCTTCCTTGAACTTATTCTTGTTGTAATTATTGCACACTATGCTGTTAATACAGCGGATTAATGGCTAAAATTAAAACATATCACAACCTTTGAAATAAAGCATATTTTTGTAGGTATTATGGCCGTTTTAAAAGTATTACATTTTCCTGATGACAGGTTACGCACTGTAGCGCAACCGGTTAAGGAAGTTACACCGCAAATCAAACAGTTAGTTATTGATATGCTGGATACTATGTACGATGAAGAGGGTATTGGTCTGGCCGCAACCCAGGTCAATGTGCACCTGCGGGTCGTGGTCATTGACTTGTCTGAGCAGCGCAATGAGCCTTTGGTACTGATTAACCCGGAAATTGTAGAGCGCGACGGCGTGACCAGTTATGAAGAGGGCTGTTTATCGGTACCACAAAACTATGCCTCAGTAGAACGAGCTGCTACCGTTAAAGTGAAGGCCCTTGACAGGGATGGCAAGCCGTTTGAACTGAATGCGGATGGTTTACTGGCTATTTGTCTGCAGCATGAGCTGGACCATCTGGTTGGCAAATTGTTTATTGATTACTTATCACCGCTAAAACGAGACCGTATCCGTAAAAAGCTGGAAAAAGAAGCCAAAATGGCCCAGCGCCACGCGCTTTAACAGGAATAACAGTGACTCAGCCTTTACGTATTATATTTGCCGGTACCCCCGATTTTGCTGCTCGTCATTTGCAGGCCCTGATTAACAGCCCTCACCAGGTTATTGCGGTATACAGCCAGCCAGACCGTCCGGCCGGTCGTGGCCAGAAGTTGCAAGCCAGCGCCGTCAAGCAACTGGCTGAGCAGCATAATTTGCCAGTTTATCAGCCTAAATCTCTGAAAAAGCCAGCAGCGCAGGCAGAATTGGCTGCGCTGAATGCCGATATCATGGTGGTCGTGGCCTATGGCCTGATATTGCCGGCGGCTGTGCTACAAAGCCCGCGCTTAGGTTGCATCAATGTGCACGGCTCATTGTTGCCCCGCTGGCGTGGCGCTGCGCCTATTCAGCGCGCAATCTGGGCCGGGGATCAGCAAACTGGTATTACCATTATGCAAATGGATGAAGGACTGGACACCGGCGCCATGCTCAGCAAAGTATGCTGCGATATTAGCCCCAGTGATACCAGCGCCAGTCTTTACGACAAGCTGGCTGAATTGGGTCCTGAGGCACTGATAACGGCACTGGGTCAATTGCCGGCACTGCAGGCTAATGCTGAGCCTCAGGATGACAATTTTGCCTGCTACGCCGAAAAGCTACATAAAGATGAAGGACTGCTCAATTTTTCGAAAACAGCAGAGGCGCTTGACCGCGAAATCCGGGCGTTTAATCCTTGGCCTGTCAGCTACCTGCAGCTTGCCCAAGGCACAGTAAAAATCTGGCAGGCTCACTGGCACAACGCAGCGCACCGGGCGACACCCGGCCAGATCGTAGCTGCGGGTAAAACAGGTATTGAGATTGCCTGCAGCAATGGTGTGTTAGTACTTACTACGCTGCAACCGACTGGCAAAAAACCAATGGCGGCAGCCGATTTTTTAAATGGCCGGGCCGACTGGTTGGCTGTCGGTACAGTGCTGCAGCCACCAGCATTGTTGGCTGAAGCATGAGCCGGGATTGCCGGGCTCTGGCTGCCCAATGTTGTTATCAGGTGATTGACCAGGGCCGCTCACTGTCAGATGTTCTGCCCAAAGCGCAGCTGCAGCTTACTAACTCACTGGATAAAGCCCTGCTGCAGGAAATCTGTTATGGCGTAATGCGCACGCTGCCGCAACTGGAGCATGTCTGTGCCCGCTTAATGCAAAAGCCACTGGTTAAAAACTTCCGGGTATTACAGTTTTTAATTTATGTTGGCGTATACCAGCTGCACTTTATGCGGGTGCCTGATCATGCTGCTATTAATGCGACCGTCGACGCTGCCCGTGAACTGAAAGGCCAGTCACTGACCCGGCTGATTAACGGTGTACTGCGGAATGTGCAGCGTCAGCCTGAGTTGTTTGATTTCAGTCAGGCGGGCCTGGCGATACAGTTTTGTCATCCCGGTTGGTTAATCAGCAGTCTGCAAACGGCGTATCCCGATAGCTGGCAAAGCATCCTGAATGCCAATCAGCAAAAAGCGCCGTTGTGGCTGCGCGTCAATAATCAACAAATAACTACTGAGCAGTTTTGCGCCGCTTTAGCTGACGAGCAAATTGCTTACAGCCAACCGCTGGCAGAGCTGCCCAGTGCAATATTGCTTGACAGCCCGACTGACGTTATTTCTTTGCCCGGCTATCAGCAGGGATGGTTTTCAGTGCAGGATGCAGCGGCCCAGTACGCCGGCTGGTTGCTGGCACCTGAGGCAGACCACCGGTTGCTGGATGCTTGCTGTGCACCCGGCGGTAAAACCAGCCACTTGCTTGAACTGGCCCCCGCAGCAAAGCTGACGGCGCTGGATAAAGACCCGGCACGGTTAGTCAGGGTCAGAGAAAACCTGCAACGGCTAAACCTTAGTGCTGAAGTACGGGCTGCTGATGCCGCTGACCCGGACAGCTGGTGGGATGGCCTGCCGTTTGACCGCATTCTGCTGGATGTGCCATGTTCAGCCACCGGGGTTATTCGCCGTCATCCTGATATTCGCTGGCTGCGCAAAAAGAGTGATATTGCGCCGCTGGTGCAGCTGCAACAGCAAATTCTGCAGCAATGCTGGAGACTACTGGCGCCCGGCGGCAAGTTGCTCTACGCTACCTGCAGTGTGCTGCCGGCAGAAAATCAGCAGCAAATTTCTCAGTTTCTTAGTAATAATGCTGATGCCGCGTTGCTGCCAACCGCACCACCCGACAGTAATGACACAGATAGCACCGGTCAGCCGGGCTGGCAATTGCTGCCGGGCCAACTTAACCGTGATGGCTTTTATTATGCGCTGCTGCAAAAAGCGCCACAGGATAATCACGCCGGATGAAGATTATTATTTTAGGCTCAGGCCAGGTAGGAGCCACCTTAGCTGAAAACCTGGTGGGTGAACAAAACGATATTACGCTGGTAGATACTAACCTTGATAAATTACGCAACCTGCAGGACAGGTTCGATTTACAGGTAGTGCATGGCCACGGCTCCCACCCCGATATTCTGAAAAAGGCCGGCGCTGAAGATGCTGATATGATTGTCGCCGTGACCAACAGCGATGAAGTGAATATCGTTGCCTGTCAGGTTGCCTACAGTATTTTTAATACGCCACTGAAAATTGCCCGCATTCGCACCAATCAGTATCTGAAGTATCGCGATGAACTGTTTCACAAAGATGATATGCCGGTTGATCATTTTATTGCGCCCGAAGCGCTGGTCACCAATTATATCCGCAGGCTGATTGATTACCCCGGCGCTTTGCAGGTAGTCGAGTTTGCTGAAGGCAAAGTCAGTCTGGTGGCAGTTAAAGCTTACTATGGCGGCCTGCTGGTCGGGCATGCTTTGTCAGCCTTAAAAGAACATATGCCTAATATTGAAACCCGGGTTGCGGCGATATACCGGCGCGGTAATGCCATTAAGCCATTGGGCACCACGATTATTGAAGCCGATGACGAGGTGTTCTTTGTCGCGGCCACCAAGCATATCCGGGCAGTAATGAGCGAGCTGCAAAAGCTGGAGCGAAGTTACCGGCGGATTATGATCGCTGGCGGTGGTAATGTTGGTTTTGGTCTGGCACGGGCACTGGAAAAAACCCATAGTGTCAAGCTGATTGAACGCAGCAAAGAACGGGCGGAATTTCTGGCGTCCAGTCTGGACAGTACTTTAGTTTATGTCGGCGATATTTCTGATCCTGAGCTGCTGGAAGAAGAGAGCGTTGAACAGATTGATGTCTTTATCGCGGTGACCAATGACGATGAAGCCAATATCATGTCGGCGATGCTGGCCAAGCGAATGGGTGCCCAGAAAACCATGGTGCTGATTAAACGTGGGGCTTATGTTGATTTGCTGCAGGGTGGTGAAATCGATATTGCGATATCGCCGCAGCAGGCTACGATTTCCGCGCTGCTTACCCATATCCGCCGCGGTGATATTGTTAACGTTTACTCATTACGCCGTGGTGCTGCTGAAGCAATTGAAGCGGTGGTGCGCGGTGACAGCAGCACCAGCAAGGTGGCCGGTAAAACCATTGGCAACCTCAAACTGCCACCGGGCACAACCATTGGTGCTATTGTCCGCGGCGATGAAGTGTTAATTGCTCACGATACTACGGTGATCGAAACCGATGACCACGTTATTCTGTTTATGGTAAACAAAAAACATATTGTCGAAGTGGAAAAACTGTTTCAGGTCAGTGCTATTTTTATCTAATCACGCCAGAAAGCCGGCGTAAACAACACCAGCAAGGTGAAAATTTCCAGCCGGCCGAACACCATGGCAACAATCAACAGCCATTTTGCTGCATCCGGTATGTTGCCAAAGTGGGCTGCCACTTCACCCAGCCCCGGGCCCAGATTATTTAAACAGGCAGCAGTTGCAGTAAAAGCACTGATGTTGTCCATGCCGGTTAAGATAAGCGACAGCATAATGACAACAAATACCACAGCATAAGCGGCAAAGAAGCCCCATACTGCTTCGACAATCCGATCTTCCACCGGCCGGCGGCCCAGCTTAATGGCATAAACTGCCCGCGGATGGACCAATCGGTTCAGCTCACGCCGGCCCTGTAAAAATAACAGTAACACCCGCACCACTTTCATGCCGCCGCCGGTAGAACCGGCACAACCGCCGATAAAACTGGAAAAAATAAGCAAAATAGGCAAAAACAGCGGCCAGGTGGAAAAACCGTCCGTCGTAAAACCGGCCGTGGTAGAGATCGATACTGCCTGAAAAGCAGCATGGTTCAATGCTTCGCCGCTGCTCTGGTAAACATTGGTGTTTAGCAGCACCAGAAAACAGACAAGCACCAGCGTCGCCTGAATTCCCAGAAAAACTTTAAATTCCGGATCGCGAAAGTAAGTGCTGACACTTTTGCCACGAATAGCCGCGAAATGCAGCGGGAAATTTACCGCACTGATTAGCAAAAATATAACGCAAATCATATTAATGGCAGCACTGTTGAAATGCCCCATACTGGCGTCATAAGTTGAGAACCCGCCAATGGCGACTGTCGAAAAGGCATGACAAATCGCATCAAATACCGACATGCCAGCCAGATAAAATGCCAGGGCACAGGCAATGGTGATAGCCAGATAAATGTACCATAAATGCTTGGCGGTATCGGCAATCCGCGGGGTCATTTTGTTATCTTTAACCGGGCCTGGTGTCTCGGCCCGGTAAAGCTGCATACCCCCTACCCCTAACAGGGGCAGTATAGCGACCGCCAGTACGATGATCCCCATTCCCCCCAGCCATTGCAGCTGCTGACGGTAATATAAAATAGCTTTTGGCAAGGTTTCAATTCCGGTCAGCACAGTGGCGCCGGTGGTGGTCAGGCCGGAAAAGGCTTCAAAAAAGGCATCAGCCGGGCCCATATCAGGGTTACTGGTTAACAGCAGCGGTATTGCACCGACAGCTCCCAGTACCGTCCAGAACAATACGACGATTAAAAAACCATCCCGCACTTTTAGTTCAGAGCGATTTGCCCGGTTCGGATACCAAATGGCAAACCCTATAGCCAGACATAATAAAAAAGACAGAATAAAAGGGACGCCAGCGCCGTCTTTATAACCAAAGGCAACCAGAGCCGGCGGGATCATGGTAATGCTGAAAATGGCGATCAGCAGCCCCAAAATCCGGATAATAGAGCGATATTGCATAGCGTCCCTTTACGCCATATCAGGCGAGCTGCAAATCCCGGGTCATATTTTCATTCCGATCACGATGGACAATAATATCGTCCTCAATCCGGATGCCACCAAACTGACGGAATGCATCAATTTTCTGCCAGTTAAGGCTCGCGGCAGCGTCAGTTTGTTTTAGATCGGCCAGCAGGCTATCGATAAAATACAGGCCTGGCTCAATGGTAAAGACCATATCGGGCTCAATCAGCCGGGTACAACGTAAAAACGGATGATTGTCGGGCGGGGCTATATGGGTGCCCCGCTCATCCAGCATAAAGCCGCCGACATCATGCACCTGCAACCCCAAATGATGGCCCAGGCCATGCGGAAAGAAAGTGCGGCTGATTTCCCTTTCCACTATGCTAGCCGGGTCCAGTCTGACAAAATCAAAATCATGCAGGATCTGCGCTATGCCCCGATGACACTGCAAATGCAGGTCCGCATAGTTAATACCGGGTTTTAAACCATCAACCAGCGTTAGCTCCAGTTGATTAACGGCAGCTATCAGATCGCTAAACTCATCATTTTTGTTAAAACTGTAGGTGCGGGTGATATCTGCGGCATAACCGTTAAATTCAGCGCCCGCATCAATTAAAAAAGAATGATGCTGCGCTGGTTTTTGTCTCTCAAAGGCGGTGTAATGCAAAATAGCTGCATTCTGATTTAAGCCGACGATATTACCGTAAGGCACTTCGTTCTCAGTCTGACCAACAGCCGCCAGATAAGCCAGCTGAATATCAAACTCACTGCCACCGGCGTAAAACGCCGCCTTAGCCGCCCGATGCCCTGCGACCGCCATCCGGTTTGCCTGGCGTAAACAGGCCTGCTCATAGCCGGTTTTATAGGCACGGTAATAATGCAGATAACTTAACACCGGCTCCGGGTTAATTTCAGTAAAACCCAATGCCCGGGCCACTTCCAGGTATTCACCAATATAAGCCAGCCGGGCCTTATCGTAAGGTAACAACGTTTCTACCTTGTTGGCTTTCTCCAGCAGCTGAATATCAAAATACTCAGCCCAGAAATCAGCGGGTTCATCCGGGACTTTATGCCAGAAGTCTTTTGGCCGGTAAAAAATCAGTTTTGGTTTGTTCACCCCATCGACTAATAACCAGCAATGCGGATTGTCGACAACCGGTAACCAGGCTTTAAAATGGGGATTCGCTTTAAACGGATAATCCATATCATCCAGAAATTTGCGCTTGGCCTGGCCAGAATGGATAACCAGACCATCCAGATTTTCGCGGGCCAGCACGTGCCGGGTACGCTGCTGCAACTGTTCGATATGCGCCTGATATAACGCCTGATAACCTGAATTCATAGCTACCTTTTTTGGTTGAGTGGGCTCAATTGCGCAATCATAGCACTATTCAACAATCACCCCAATCTTCATGGCCACCAACGGTTTAAAAACGTCCTGCGCCACATTCATCCGGATATTGTAAATCTGATAATACGCCATAACTGCTTTTACATATTCGCGGGTTTCCCGGTAAGGGATGGTTTCAACCCAGACATCGGCCGGCAGAGCATGATCCTTTGGGATCCACTGCCTTACCCGGCTATAACCGGCATTATACGCTGCCGTTGCTTTTAAGAGGTTGCCGTCGTTGCGCTGTTTTAAATAATTCAAATAGTCAGTACCATAATCAATATTGATGACCGGGTCATACAGCTGACGAATGTGCACCTTTTTCTTTGCAATTTCGTTGGCCGTACCTGGCATAATCTGCATTAGGCCGCGCGCCCCGGCTGGTGAGTATGCGTCTGCCATAAAAGAGCTTTCACGGCGGGCTATCGCCATACTCCAGCCCGAATCAATATTAAATTTATCGGCAGACAGCTGCATTTCCTGCTGGTAGGCCAGCGGGAAGCGCAGCTCGACATCGTCCCAGTATCCTACGTCAGCCAGTGAGAAAATCGCCCGCTCATACCATTGCAGCTGACTGGCCAGCTTGGCAGATGTCAGTTTCTGCTGCTCATCAGAAGTATCCTGTAAGTGATTCCACTCGCGGCGGGCTTCTGTCAGCCGGCCCAGTGCCAGAAATTGCCGGGCACGTTGCACCGCAGGGTGCTGCTGTAGCCGTTGTATGTCTTCGTCACTGACCTTTACCGGGTTGTGCGCCAGACTGGGCGGCAGACCAATTCTGGCCGCAGCCATAAAACCATAATAATGACGCTGGCCGGCAATAGCCGTAAATTCTGCTTTTGCCAGCTCGGTTTGCCCCTGCTCTTCCAGCGCTCTGGCCCGCCAGTAACGCCAGTTGATATCGCCCTGCAATTCTGCAGGCAACTGCGCTATTACTTTTTGTACTTTAGGCCAGTCCAGCTCACGCAACGCATGCGCAACCTGCCATTGTGCCAGGTTTGCGTCAAATAATTCAGCCGGTAAAGTCGTCAGCCAGTTGTCAGCCCTGCTGTCTCCTTTGCTGGCCAGCGCAATGGCAAACTGACGTTGCACATCCAACCGCTGATTTCTGGTAAAATACGGATCATTGACATGCCGCTGCCAGGTAGCCAGGGCCTGATCAGGTGAGCGCCAGACCAGGCGCTTTAAACCATAGGCCAGGATATCCCGTTCAATAACATGTTTACCGGGGAAAAATTTAGCCCTGGCAATGACAGCCGGGTTGCGTCGGGTTTGCAGCCATAAATCGGCCAGATACTGCTCGCTGGCAGGCAGCAGGGTCTTTAAATAGGGAATAAGCTGGGTCTGGCCACCTTCTGCCGCCAGCTGCAAGCGCCGGTGAATGGTTTCAGTTTGCAGTGGTTTGCTGTTGCGCCAGGCAGTGAATAGCGGATCGCAGGCACGGGGCTGTGATTTACCTTCAGTCCAGATCTGTTCAGTTTGCTGCCATATTTCAGCGTCAGGCAAAGCTTTGGTTTTCAGCTGAAAGCGCAGAGCCAGACACTGCAGCTCGGTATCCGATGAGCCGGGAAAGTTTGCCAGAAACCGTTCTGCTTTATTTTGCTCGGCTAATCTCAGCAACCAGGGTTTACGTAATGGCCAGTCCATTGGCGTACCCTGATACTCTTTCAGAAACGCCTCGATAGCCTCATCGGCGTTTAAAAACTTTTGCAGTCGCTTTAACCGTAAATAAGGTTGCAACGGATAATCAGCAAGCTCTGCATACCAGGCCTCTGCCTGCTTGCGACTAACGCTGTCAATCCGGTGCTCTACGGCCTCAAAACGCTGCCTTTGCTGCTGCAATTTATCCTGTTCAGCCGCCCGGGCTGTTAATGCGCAGGACGCCACTGTCGCAGTGAAGACTGTGGCCATTAATACTGAACGAAAAGTTATCAAGACTTACCTCTGACTCCAGCGAAAACCAGAAAAACAACTATAGTTAGTGACGGCCAACAGCGACGTTTAGCCGGGTTAAACTACCTTTTTCAAACACCTGTTTAAATAACGGTTGAAATTTTCAGTAAAGCACGACACACTGAACCTGTTAACCTCATCGTACCAGTTGCGACAACTACCCTACAACGCGACCAAGGAGCATTTTTTATGATCTACCAGAGTGACACTATCAGTGTTGAATATATTAAGCCTGGTATCGCCCGGTTTACCTTTGCTGCCGCAGGCTCAGTTAATAAATTTGATCAGCAGACACTAACTGATTGTAAAACAGCTTTAGATAAGCTGCACGCTGACAGTAACCTGAAAGGTGTGATCTTTACCAGTAGCAAAGACACCTTTATTGTTGGCGCAGACATCACCGAATTTTTAAGCACGTTTCAACGTCCTGAAGCCGAACTGGTGCCGTGGATCAAACAAGCTTCTGACATTTTCGATTTATCTGAAGACCTGCCAGTGCCGACCGTGGCAGCGATAAAAGGTTTCGCGTTAGGCGGCGGCTGTGAATGGACCCTGACTTGTGATTACCGGGTGGCCGATACCAGCGCCCGGATTGGTCTGCCCGAGGTCAAACTGGGCTTAATGCCAGGCTTTGGCGGTACGGTGCGCCTGCCGCGGATTATTGGTGCCGACAATGCGATGGAGTGGATCACTACTGGTAAAGATCACAGCGCAGAACAGGCACAGAAAGCCGGTGTAGTTGATGCCGTGGTCGCACCGGAGAAACTGGAAGCCGCGGCATTAAGCGTATTAGAAGACGCAATTGACGGCAAACTGAACTGGCAGAAAAAACGTGCCGTTAAACTACAACCGTTAAAGTTAAATAAAACCGAAGCGACCATGAGCTTCAGCACGGCCAAAGGTATGGTATTTGCCAGCGCCGGTAAGCATTACCCGGCGCCAATGGCTGCAGTACAAACCATTGAAGCGGCCGCAACCTTAGACCGGGCGGGCGCGATGGCGCTGGAAAATGCCGGTTTTGCCAAGCTGGCGAAAACGGATGCCGCTACTGCTCAGATAGGCCTGTTTTTAAATGATCAGCTGATTAAAGGCAAAGCGAAAAAGGCCGGCAAAGTCGCGACAAAATCAGTTAAAAAAGCCGCGGTACTGGGCGCGGGCATTATGGGCGGCGGCATTGCCTACCAGTCTGCGTTAAAAGGCGTACCGGTGGTTATGAAAGATATTGCCGATAAAGCGCTGGCGCTGGGCATGGGAGAGGCGACTAAGTTACTGAGCAAGCAGGTTGAACGCAAAAAACTGGATGTTGCCGGCATGGCTAAAGTGATCGCCAGTATTACCCCTACCCTTAGCAACGACATGGTAAAGGACGTTGATATTGTCGTTGAAGCCGTGGTTGAAAACCCGAAGGTGAAAGGTGCGGTGTTAAAAGAAGTGGAAGGTTTAATCAGCGATGATGCCATTCTTACTTCCAATACCTCGACCATTTCTATTAATGCGCTGGCGAAAAACTTAAGCCGGCCGCAAAACTTCTGTGGTATGCACTTCTTTAATCCAGTGCACCGGATGCCGCTGGTTGAAGTTATTCGCGGTGAGCATACCAGTGATGAAACCGTGGCAGCCGTGGTAGCCTATGCCGCCAAAATGGGCAAATCACCGATCGTTGTTAATGACTGCCCCGGTTTCTTTGTCAACCGGGTACTGTTCCCCTACTTTGCCGGCTTTAGCAAGCTGGTGCTGGATGGTGCTGATTTTGCCCAGATTGATAAGGTGATGGAAAAGCAGTTTGGCTGGCCGATGGGCCCGGCTTACTTACTGGATGTGGTTGGCCTCGATACCGCCTTCCATTGTACTGATGTGATGGCTGACGGCTTCCCCAGCCGGATGGCGAAGCTGGACAATGATCCGGTGGCTGCGATGTACAAAGCTGACCGTTATGGCCAGAAAAATGGTGTCGGTTTTTATGCCTACAGCAAAGATGCCAAAGGTAAGCCGAAAAAAGATATCGATCCGAAAAGTGTGGAAATACTGGCCGGTATTGCCAGCGATAAAAAGGAATTCAGCCCGGATGAAATTATCGCCAGGGTGATGGTGCCGATGATCAACGAGACCATTCGCTGTTTAGAAGAAGGCATAGTACAAACCGCAGCCGAAGCCGATATGGGGCTGGTTTTCGGCCTGGGCTTCCCGCCATTCCGTGGCGGCCCACTGCGCTATGTCGATACCATAGGTTTAGCCAACTTTGTTGCCCTGGCCGATAAATACGCCCATTTAGGCGAAATATATCAGGTTACAGATAAAACCCGCGCGATGGCCGAAAACGGCCAGCGTTTCTTCCCGGTTTAAGCGCAGGAGCAGAATAATGAAAAACGCTGTAATAGTAGATTGTATCCGCACCCCTATGGGCCGCTCTAAAAATGGTATGTACCGTAATGTCCGGGCAGAGCAGTTATCTGCCCATGTGATGGCATCCTTGCTGGAACGTAACCCGGCGTTAAACCCGGCTGATATCGACGACATTATCTGGGGCTGCGTGCAGCAAACCCTGGAGCAGGGCTTTAACGTGGCGCGTAACGCCTCGCTGTTAGCCGGTATTCCGCACTCCGTCCCTGCCGTTACCGTCAACCGCTTATGCGGCTCGTCGATGCAGGCATTGCACGACGCGGTACGGGCGATACAGACCGGCATGGGTGAGGTGTATTTAATAGGCGGTGTTGAGCATATGGGCCATGTGCCAATGAGCCATGGCGTTGATTTTCACCCTGGCTTATCCACCTCAATAGCCAAAGCCGCCGGCATGATGGGCTTAACCGCGGAACTATTGGGTAAAATGCACGGTATCAGCCGCGAGCAACAGGACGAGTTCGGTGCCCGCTCGCACCGGTTAGCGCAGGAAGCCAGTGAGCAGGGCCGCTTTAAAAATGAAATAATCCCGACTGAAGGCCACGATGCTGACGGCGTGTTAAAACTGATGGATTATGACGAAGTTATTCGTCCGGAAACCACAGTAGAAGCCCTTAGCCAGTTGCGGCCGGTATTTGATCCGGCTAACGGCACGGTAACAGCCGGTACCTCGTCGGCATTATCAGACGGCGCTTCCGGTATGCTGGTGATGAGCGAAGAGAAAGCCAAAGAACTGGGCTTACCGATCCGGGCTTATGTGCGTGGTATGGGTGTCGCGGGTTGCGACCCGTCGATTATGGGTTACGGCCCGGTGCCGGCCTCGAAAAAAGCGCTGAAAATGGCCGGTTTGTCTATTGACGATATCGACTATGCCGAACTGAATGAAGCGTTTGCCGCCCAGGCGCTGCCGGTAATGAAAGATTTAGGCTTACTGAAAGTTAAAGATCAGAAAGTAAATCTGAATGGCGGCGCCATCGCCCTTGGCCACCCGCTTGGCTGCTCAGGCTCGCGGATCAGCACCACCTTAATCAATGTAATGGAAGATAAAGGCGGCAAGTTTGGCTTGGCTACCATGTGTATTGGCTTAGGTCAGGGTATCGCTACTGTTTTTGAGCGGCCATAAGCTGTTAGCAACAGGCTGGTAGCAACCAGCACAATCGCATAGAATAAGGGCCGTTTTTACGGCCCTTTTTTTGTTGTTTGCGATGCAGGCAACGGCTGTAGGTTGCAACACCCACTGTGCTCGCCACAGCAACTCGGCTTTGCTGGCGCAAAACCTCAGACACTC
>NZ_JAWVZF010000058.1:0-16057 GCF_033722355.1 Arsukibacterium sp.
CCCTGCGGGCCGCACTAAAGTGCGTCCAAATTCGCTCCCAACGAATTTGTCGAACTCAGGGTTCGAACCAAATCCTCGATCTCTGCCGCGTTAAATGAAAAAGGCCCACGCTTTTGGCGACACCGAGGGATTGCCTGCACCATCCATGGCGCTGGCCCTGCGGGCCGCACTAAAGTGCGTCCAAATTCGCTCCCAACGAATTTGTCGAACTCAGGGTTCGAACCAAATCCTCGATCTCTGCCGCGTTAAATGAAAAAGGCCCACGCTTTTGGCGTGGGCCTTTTTCATTTAATTGGCGGAGAGAGAGGGATTCGAACCCTCGTTAGGGGTTAACCTAAACACACTTTCCAGGCGTGCGCCTTCAGCCACTCAGCCATCTCTCCGGAACTTGCGTTGCAAGCGCGGCTATACTAGGGAAAATCCCCGCGCGCTGCAACTGTTATATACATAACTGGTTTTTTATGGCTGCTTTTTAAACAGCCATTGCCGGTTTTAGGTTAAGCGTTGCCTTTTACCTGAATTTTTAAATCACGGGCGAAGCTGAGCATCCGGTTTAGCGGCACCAAGGCTTTTTCACGTAGCGCGCTATCGACAAAGATCTCATGACCAGTGGTATCGGTTAACGCCGCCTCAATGGCTTTTAAACCGTTCATTGCCATCCAGGGGCAATGGGCGCAGCTGCGACAGGTGGCACCGTTACCGCCCGTTGGTGCTTCTATAAAGGTGCGATCTGGCATTTGCTGCTGCATTTTGTAAAAAATGCCTTTGTCGGTCGCCACAATAAAGGTGCTGTTGGGCAGGGTTTGGCTGGCTTTAATCAGCTGACTGGTTGAACCTACCGCATCAGCCAGCTGTACCACGCTGTCTGGCGACTCAGGATGCACCAGTACCGCCGCGTCCGGGTACTGTTTTTTCAGCTCGATCAGCGCATTGGCTTTAAATTCATCGTGGACAATACAGGCAGCGTCCCATAGCAGCATATCGGCGCCAGTTTGTTTCTGGACATAAGCACCCAGGTGCTTATCGGGGCCCCAGATAATTTTTTTACCCTGACTGTCGAGGTAGTCCACGACATCGAGCGCAATAGACGAAGTGACCACCCAGTCAGCACGGGCTTTAACCGCAGCAGACGTATTGGCATACACCACCACTACCCGGTCAGGATGAGCATCACAGAATGCTGAGAACGGTTCAGCCGGACAGCCTAAATCCAGCGAACAGGTGGCCTCCAGCGTTGGCATTAATACCGTTTTATTTGGCGTCAGAATTTTCGCGGTTTCGCCCATAAACTTAACACCGGCGACAATTAAGGTATCGGCCGGATGCTCGTTACCAAAACGGGCCATTTCCAGTGAGTCGGACACACAACCGCCGGTTTCTTCGGCCAGGGCCTGAATTTCCGGATCGGTATAGTAATGGGCAACCAGCACCGCATTTTTCTGCTGTAACAACGCTTTAATCCGGGCTTTATATGCCAGCTTTTCATCTGCAGACAAAGGCACAGGCTTTCTGGGAAACCTGAAATCCTGCTCACTAAAATACAGCGACTGCGTCATAACACCTGCCACATTGCTTAAAAGGGCGCGTATTATACAACGGTCAGATTAGTATTAACAGTATTTAACAAGCGGGGGTTTGGTGGGTCATGATGGATTCGAACCATCGACCAACGGATTAAAAGTCCGCTGCTCTACCAGCTGAGCTAATGACCCAAACAGCAGAAACGTAAAGTGGTGGGTCATGATGGATTCGAACCATCGACCAACGGATTAAAAGTCCGCTGCTCTACCAGCTGAGCTAATGACCCAAACAGGATATTCACGAAGTGGTGGGTCATGATGGATTCGAACCATCGACCAACGGATTAAAAGTCCGCTGCTCTACCAGCTGAGCTAATGACCCACTTCGGTATACTTGTTTGCGCGGTTTGGTGGGTCATGATGGATTCGAACCATCGACCAACGGATTAAAAGTCCGCTGCTCTACCAGCTGAGCTAATGACCCTAACCGCGGACGCATATCTTACTGATTTACGGCGCTAGTGCAACCGAAAAATGTTAAAAACGCCCTGATAGCGGCCTGACTGCGCAAAAAGCCAGCGATATGAAACAACAAAGCCAACCTGAAGGTTGGCTTTGAAGGCTTATTTAAGGGCGTCTATCCGTTCCTGTGCCAGGCGAGCAGACGTTGCTGAGGCATGATCTTTTATCAGCTGCCGGTAAAACTTTAACGCAGCTTCTTTGTTGTTTTCGCGCTCTGCAACCTGACCTAGCTTTAACAACGCATCAGGGACTTTGCTGGAATCCCCGAAATTCGTGACGACCCGTTCAAAATGGGTTTTTGCTTTGGCCAGTTCATTGTTATTAAACAGTAACTGACCCAGCCAGTAATGGGCATTCGGCGCATAGCCTGACTGAGGGTAAGTTTGTAAAAACGCTTCAAATTCAGGGATCGCCGCATCGTAGCGCCGATCTTTCAATACCATATTAACGGCTTTATCATAAGCATCGTTTTCTGACATATTTGAGGAATAGGAAACGGTTGGCACATTATTCTGGTTAGCGGAAACCGGTGGCGTGGCGGCAGGCGTACTTTGTAACGCGCTTACCCTGCGGTCAATTTCCTGATATAAATCGCGTTGCCGCTGCAGCATTTCGTCTAACTGATAGGTGTGGGTTTCGGTAACCCCCCGTAGCTGACTGACTTCTTCGAGCAATAAGTGTAATTGCTGCTGCATCCGGATTTGACCCTGGGCCCGGGCTTCGACGACCCGCTCCAAAGTTGCCAGACGTTGCTCCAGCGTACCTGCACCAGAAGTGCCCAGTTGCTGGTTTGGCGTGTTATTTCTGCCCAACTCAGTAACTGGTGCCGGGTTAGCCCAGGCACCAGTACTCACTAAGGACAGAGCAACCCACAGTGTTTTAGTTACTGTCATGATCACCCGTTTTCGTAATTATTTATTAGTATACTAATACCGCACGACGGTTCTTCGCGAAACCGGTTTCAGTGCGTGATCTGTCTACTGGCTTTTCCTCACCGTAACTTACGGTAGACAGCTGACCAGCAGAAACACCCAGGTTCTGTAAGTAAGATGCCACAGCCTGAGCACGACGCTCACCTAACGCGATATTGTATTCTGGAGTACCACGCTCATCTGAATGACCTTCGATGGTCACCCGGACGCTCGGGTTAGCACGTAAAAAGCTGGCATGCGCTTCTAATACTTCAACAAACTCAGGACGAATAGTTGCCCGGTCGAAATCGAAGTAAATGGTATTTTCCTGGCGCAGTGCTTCCAGTTTCTGACGCATTTGTTCAGCAGGGCTCATTACAGGTTCTGCTGTTTCAACCTGCACAGTCTCAGTGACCTGTTGCGCTTGTGACGTATTGGCATCATCAGCAGAAGTTGATGACGTTGAGCTACAGGCGGCTAAAGTCATCACAGGTACTGCGACTAATAAAGCCTTTACCACTTTGTTTAAGTTCATTTTGTTGTCCTTAGTAAGTTAACCACGTTGTGTTTATAAAAAAGGTGACCAGGCCGGCGATTTGACCTGTCCATCGATCGCCGGCAGTCGGGCTTTAAAGCGTCCATCCATTGAAACCAGTGCCAGCACCTGCGACGAACCATGCATGGTGCTGTAAATAATCATCGACCCATTTGGCGCAATACTGGGTGACTCATCTAAATTCGTTTTTGTCAGTACCTGCAGATAGCGGCTTTGCCGATCCATTTTTGCTATATGGTACTGGCCCTGAGTCCGGTTCACCATCACGATAGTGTTGCCGTCAGGCGTGTAGGCACCCGCCAGATTCATCTCACCTTCAAAGGTCAGACGCCGGGTTGTGTCAGTTGTTAAATTTACGCTATAAAGTTGCGGATTGCCACCTCTGTCCGAGCTGAACACCAGCTCTTTGCCATCGGGCGACCAGTTGGGCTCGGTATCAATCGCCCGGTGACTGGTAATGCGTCGCAATGCCTTGGTAGCAATATTCAGGGTGTAAATTTCAGGGTTACCGTCTTTAGACAACACCAGCGCCAGGCTTTCACCATCCGGTGACCATACCGGCGCGCCATTGATACCCGGGTAGCTGCTGACCACGGTGCGCCTTCCGCTGTAAATATCCTGAATGAAAACCTGAGCCTGACGACGCTCAAACGTTACATAAGCCAGCTTAGTGCCATCAGGAGACCAACTGGGAGACATCAGCGGCTCTTTTGAGCGCAGTAAAATCTGTTCATTTACGCCATCGTAATCGGCGACCACCAGCTGATACGGGAACTCATTGGCCGGGCGTACCAGCACGTAAGCAATTTTGGTCAGGAAAGCCCCCCGCTCACCGGTCAGCTTTTCGTACACAATGTCGCTGATCCTGTGGGCATACTGGCGGAACTGATTACCATTAATCGTAGTTTCACGACTATCGAGTAAATGTTCGTTGCTGGTGACAAGTTTACCGGCATTAAGCATTTGCGAATTAGGGCCACTGTTGCCTTTCAGTACATCTATCAGCTCAAAACTCACTGTGTAACGGTCGATACCAATCTCGTTAATCTGCCCCATGACAATGGCTTCAACGCCTTCTCTGGCCCAGGCTGCAAAATTAATCTCTTTCGAGTTTGCCGGTTGCTGCGGCATTTTAATCCGGGATAACGGGCTGAATTTACCGCTTCGCATTAAATCCGCCGCCACAATTTCTGCCAGGTTTTCAGTCGGCCGGGTTGTACCGTTAAAACTGAACGGCAATATTGCTACCGGCCGGGCTGAATCGATACCCTCAGTAATCACAATTTCCAGTGACGCACGGGCCATCACCGGCAACAGTAAAATGGTCAGGATAAGGGTCTTTTTCAGTAAATTAATCATCATCAGAATTCTGGTGCCACCGTTAAAGTTATATCTTTCAGTTGATTATAAACATCAGGATCAGTAGATACCGGCAGGGTACCTGCTCTGTTCACTGCTCTGATTGCCGCATCAGCTACCTGACGGTCTCCACTGACATAGCGCACATCGGTAACAAAGCCACTGGTTGCCAGCCGGATGTTGATCCTCGCTGTCTTACCGCGCATATTCTCATCTACCAGCAAGTTACGCTGAATAGTGTCGCGGATCATCGCAGTGTAACGTTGTACCTCAGTCACCGCCTGCTGTGCTCTGGCCTGGCGTCTTGCTTCCGCTTCTCTGGCCAGTTGTTCCTGAATTTGTCTCTCACGTTCTGCCTGCTCTCTGGCTTCGCGGGCTTTACGCTCCTGCTCTGCCTGCGCTTTGGCCGCCGCTTCTTCCGCCTGGCGTCGCTTCTCTTCGGCCGCTTTTGCAGCCGCTTCCGCTTTTTTCTGTTCAGCTTCACGCGCCTTACGCGCTTCTTCTGCCTGTCTGGCTTTCTCAGCTTCGGCTTGTTGTTTCTTCTGGGCTTCGGCTGCGGCCGCTTTTGACTTACGGGCAGCTTCATCTGCCTGTCGTTTCTCTTCTGCTACCCGCTTTAAACGTTGCTCCTCTGCCGCCCGGCTGCGCTCAGCTTCGCGGGCGCGGCGCTCCAGCGCTGCTATCCGCTCTTCTTCCGCTTTTCTGGCAGCTGCACGGTCTTTCTGAATTTCAGCCACCCGCTGCTCTAACTCTTTGCGGTCTATCGCTACCGCTTCGACCGGTGCCGGGTTGCTTTCAACGGCCTGCTCGGTGCTGACGGACAGTTCTACCGTTTTACGTTTAAAACTGATATTGGCGCCAAAAATCAATAACAGCAAAATAGCGACGTGTAAGGTCAACGATTTCGCCAACGGCGTGGTCAGAGCTGGTTTAAACGTATTAAACTTCATTATCAGTCATTAAACCCACTGCCGGCGCACCGGCATTCTTTAACACATTAATCAGACGGATCACGGCTTCATAACTTACCGCTTTATCGCCTTTGACAATAACCTGGGTGCCCGGCTCGATTGTCAGCCAGCTGGCAACTTCCACCTGCAATTCCGCTGCCGTAAACGGCCCCTGTTGATTACCGTCTTTTTCAAAGTAATACAAACCGTCACTGTCCACGGTTGCCACCAATGGGGTTTTACCCTCTGTCATCTGCGCTATCGGCTCTGCTGCTGACTTGGGCAACTCCACTTTTACGCCCTGAGTAATAAGGGGGGTGGTCACCATAAAAATAACTAACAACACCAGCATAACATCGATGTAAGGCACCACGTTGATTTCGGCCATCATCCGCCGTTTTTTACGGATGTACATCAGGCAGCCTCAATGCTGTTAACCGCCTGGCGGTGCAATATATTCGAAAATTCTTCAACGAAATTAACGTAGCTGCTCTCCAGTAACTCAACCTGATGTGAAAATTTGTTGTAGGCAATAACGGCCGGAATGGCAGCGAACAGACCTATCGCTGTCGCGATCAGGGCTTCTGCTATGCCTGGTGCCACCATTGCTAACGTTGCCTGCTGTACTGCCCCCAGCGCGATAAAAGAATTCATAATGCCCCAGACCGTACCAAACAAGCCAATATAGGGGCTGATTGACCCGACAGTCGCCAGAAAAGGCAGGTTGGTTTCAAGCCGCTCAACTTCACGTGACAAACCAACCCGCATTGCCCGTTGTGCACCTTCCATTAATGCTGCAGGCTGCTGCCGGCTGCTCTTGTGCAACCTTGCAAATTCTTTGAAACCGGCTTTAAACAGTGCTTCTAAGCCGTTATTGCTCTGGCGGGCGCTGACTTCAGCGTATAACTTTGACAAGTCAATGCCGGACCAGAATTTATCTTCAAATCTCTTGGCATCATCCAGAGCCTCTTTCAGCACTTTTTTCCGTTTGAAAATCATACTCCAGGAGGCAACCGACATTCCCACTAAAATAAGCATGACAGCCTGCACCACAATACTGGCATCGAGTAATAAATGTAGAATGGAGATTTCACCTGACACGCGTTAATACCTCTGCAATTTCGGCCGGCATCGGCCGGGCTTTCATAGCCTGCTTATCAACGCAGGCAACTTTAATTTCGGCCTGACAAACTAACTGGGCCGCAGCATTATAAATTTGCTGAGTAAAAATGATACTAGCTGACTTTAAGGTACTGATTTGACTCGATACCGTCAATAATTCATTAAACCCGGCGCTTTTTTTGTTATTCATTAAAACCTGAGTAACAACAAAAGCGATATTATTTGACAACAGAATATCCTGCTCTATACCCAGTGCCCGTAACCATTCAGTGCGGGCTCTTTCAAAAAATTTCAGGTAATTCGCGTAGTACACGATGCCACCGGCATCGGTGTCTTCATAATATACTCTTATCGGCAACTCAAAGTGTGTTTCAGGCATTTATAACCACATCTTAATTTGTGCGCGTATGATAAATAGCCGGATCGGCAAACTCAATGGCTAACCCTGCCAGACGCTAACTATATTTATTTTCAGCCAGCTATTGCATTGTGTTCAGAAAACAGACTCATCTGTTTACCTGAAGTTCATTCTGCTGAAAATACCGGACATTTTAACCGAGCGTCTTTACTGACCACAAAAAGTAATCCGAGCTATCATCCACATTTAAACTTAATCACAGATGAATAAAGGGGTGCTTTTAGCTAATGCCGGCAAACTGGTTAATTATTGGTCGGGCTGTCAACCCTGTCGCATTAGTTATTTTAATGTCAGCACGCTAATTTTTCTCGTTTGAAGTAAATGCTCGAACTTATTAATATGACGCCGTGTTCTGAGCTAGCGCAAAGGCAGGGTAAGAGGGTTACCTTGTTTAGTAAAGTACACTTCGCAGTGAGACTGATTTCTATGATGAGTTTTGCTGCTGTTACGCATGTTCCCTGGATTTATTGAAGCACTCCTTCAACTTGTTGCTTTGCCCGCTCCATTGAGCGGGCTTTTTTTTTTACCCGTCCTATTTGAAACTGCAGCGGTGTTGGCTGCAGCACCAACCAGTTAGCGAATACGATGCGTCAATTCATTCTGATTTGGGTAAATCAAAGCCAAAGTGCTTATAGGCGCGTGGTGTGGCGATGCGGCCACGGGGCGTACGCTGAATAAAACCCTGCTGAATTAAAAACGGCTCTATCACATCTTCGATGGTTTCTTTTTCTTCGCCAATCGCCGCCGCTAAATTATCTAACCCCACCGGGCCACCGATAAACTTATCAATAATGGCCAGGATAAGCTTACGATCCATGTAATCAAAGCCCTCGGCATCGACATCTACCATCTGCAGTGCCTGCGCAGCAATAGCAACCGAGACAGTGCCATCTGATTTCACCTGAGCGTAATCGCGTACCCGGCGCAGCAGGCGATTGGCGATGCGGGGTGTGCCACGGGAACGACGGGCAATTTCTGTAGCGGCCCCTTTATCCAGTTGCAAGTTAAGATACAGCGCTGAACGCTGAATAATATCGCTAAGCTCGTCTACTTTATAAAATTCCAGCCGCTGCACAATACCAAAACGGTCACGCAGCGGCGAGGTTAATGCGCCGGCGCGGGTTGTTGCGCCAATCAGGGTAAAAGGGGGGAGCTCCAGTTTTATCGAACGGGCAGCGGGCCCTTCACCTATCATAATATCCAGCTGATAATCTTCCATTGCCGGATATAAAATCTCTTCAACCACCGGACTGAGCCGGTGTATCTCATCAATAAACAGCACATCATTCTGCTCAAGGTTGGTCAAAAGTGCTGCTAAATCCCCGGCCTTCTCCAGCACCGGTCCTGAGGTGCTTTTGATATTCACGCCCATTTCATTGGCGACAATCATCGCCAGGGTCGTTTTACCCAGACCCGGCGGGCCGAAAATCAGCAGGTGATCTAACGGGTCGCCGCGGCCGCGTGCTGCTTCAATAAAAATAGCCATTTGTTCGCGTACATGCTGCTGGCCGGTATAATCAGCCAGCGTTTTCGGCCGGATGGCCCTATCTATTACTTCATCTTCACGGGTCGCAGTGCCCTGGATCATTCGATCAGCTTCAATCATCTTGGCTATATCATACTTTTAAGGGCCGCCATGATCAGCTGTTCACTGCTCATGTCGGCGCGTTTAACTAATTTCACGGCTTTGCTGGCCTGGGCCTGACTGTAACCCAGCCCCACTAAGGCACTTAATGCATCTTGTTCAGCGCTGACCGGTGGCGCGAATAGCGCATCGTCACCTGCCAGGGTCAGTTTATCTGTCACCGGGGTGCTACTGACACCCCAGTCTTTTAAGCGATCACGCATTTCAATTACCAGTCGCTCAGCCGTTTTTTTACCAACGCCAGGCAGTTTTACCAGAGTGGTAATGTCGTCATGCAGCACACAGTGGACAAACTGCTGGGCAGTCATACCGGATAAAATGGTCAGGGCCAGTTTGGGCCCGACCCCGTTTGCTTTAATCAGCTGGCGGAACAAGCTGCGCTCGGTATCGGTAATAAAACCATATAACAGCTGGGCATCTTCGCGCACGACAAAATGGGTATAAATTGTCGCCTGACTGCCGGGGTCGGGCAACTGATAGAAACTGGTTAATGGTAACTGTACCTCATAGCCTACACCGGCGACGTCCAGTAAAATATCCGGCGCCTGCTTTTCCAGCAATACCCCTTGTAAGCGTCCAATCATCTGGCGGTTCTTCTTGTTAGTTGGTTTAGTATTAACTGGTCCGGGCGGATCAGCGCAAGCGGCGGCGCACCGTTTTACTGGCCTGCCCGGCTAACGCCAGCAGGCTCTGCTGAGTATGCCCGTGACATAACGCCACTGCAAGCGCATCGGCGGCATCAGCCTGGGGGCTGGCGCTTAACTGGAGCAACGAGCGTACCATATGCTGTACCTGGGCTTTATCAGCCGCGCCGGTGCCGACGACAGCCTGTTTAACCTGCCTGGCTGAATATTCGAATACCGCGAGCCCGGCATGCCGGGCAGCGACAATGGCAGCTCCCCTTGCCTGCCCCAGCTTTAATGCTGAATCCGGGTTGCGGGCCATAAAAACCTGCTCAATCGCAAATACCGTCGGCTGGGTCTGACAAATAATTTCAGAAATCCCGTTGAAAATACGCAGCAACCGCTCTGGTAGCGCATCGGTGCCCAGCCGGATACAACCACTGGCCAGATAGACAAATTTATTGCCTTGCTGGCGCACCACGCCATAGCCGGTCAGGCGGCTACCAGGGTCTATCCCCAGAATAATCGCCACCGTCAGCTATGCTCGCCAAGCAGCTCATCACTGATATCGGCGTTATGATAGACATTCTGTACATCGTCCGAATCTTCCAGCATATCAATCAGTTTAAAAAAACGGCCGACGTTATCAGCATCAACCTGTGCCCGGATTGACGGGATCATATCAATCTGGGCATCATCGGCGGTAAAACCGGCTGCCGTTAACTGATCTTTAATATCATTGTACAGTTCGGCACTGGTAAAGACTTCGATACTGCCATCCTCATGGGTTTGGACATCTTCAGCACCGGCTTCCAGTGCCGCATCAAGCAAAGCGTCTTCATCGACTCCAGGCGCATAAAACAGAACACCACGACGGGCAAACAAATAGGCGACAGAGCCGGTCGTGCCTAAATTCCCGCCATTTTTAGTAAAAGCGTTGCGCACATCCGCTACCGTTCTTTTGTTGTTGTCAGTCATGGTTTCAACAATGATGGCGACCCCATTCGGGCCATAACCTTCGTAGACCAATTCCTCGTAGTTTTCGCCTTCCGTGGCACCGGCGCCACGTTTAATCGCCCGGTCGATAGTATCGCGGGTCATATTCTCGGACAGGGCTTTGTCGACTGCCAGCCTTAACCGCGGATTGGCACTGACATCGGGATTACTGCGGGCTGAAACGGTCAGCTCACGAATAATTTTGGTGAATATCTTACTTTTTTTGGCATCCTGGCGGGCTTTGCGATGCTTCATGTTCGCCCATTTACTATGGCCGGCCATCTTTCACTCCTCGCTTGCACAAACAATCATGCGGCAACCAACTGCTGCCGCATGTTTACAACTTATAACTGTTACGATTTACTGACAACCTGAATATTTAACTCCGCCAGTTGCGCAGGGTTAGCTTCGCCTGGCGCATCGGTCAGTGGACAGGCAGCGGTTGCTGTTTTAGGAAACGCCATCACATCCCGGATGGAAGTCGCCCCGGTCATCAGCATTACAAGGCGGTCCAGACCAAAAGCTAAACCCGCATGCGGTGGCGCACCAAATTTTAATGCCTCTAGCAGGAAGCCAAACTTCTCTGTCGCTTCCTCATCGCTGATACCCAGTAATTTAAATACTTTCGCCTGTACTTCTGCGCTGTGAATACGCACAGAGCCGCCACCTAACTCAGTACCATTGAGTACCATGTCATAGGCGTTGGACAATAAACTGGTATGGTCAAGTTGCTCAATCGGGGTCGCCAGAAAGGCAGCGCTGTCCAGAGGCGACGTAAAGGGGTGATGCACTGCCGTGTGACTGCCATCGTCGTTCTCTTCAAACATCGGGAAATCAACAACCCACAGCGGTTTCCAGCCCGGTACCGTCAGCCCCAAATCTTCGCCAAGCTTCAGGCGTAGCGCGCCCATTGCCTCACACACTACTTTATAGCTGTCTGCGCCAAAGAAAATCAGGTCGCCGTCAGTTGCACCAGTGCGCTGCACGATACTCTGGACAATATCAGCAGTTAAAAATTTTGCCACCGGCGACTGCACACCGTCGATGCCGGCACTGACCTTATTCACCTTCATCCAGGCCAGGCCTTTTGCTCCGTAGATACCGACAAAATTGGTGTAATTATCAATATCCTTGCGTGATACCTTTTCGGCTGCTGCCGGCACTTTAAGTGCCACGACCCGCCCTTTGCTGTCATTAGCCGGGCCGGAGAACACTTTAAACTCAATGTCTTTCACTAAATCGGCAATATCGACAAACTGCATCGGGTTGCGTAAATCGGGCTTGTCTGAGCCATACAAGCGCATGGCTTCATTAAAGGTCATTTGCGGAAACTCACCCAGGTCTACCTCAAGCTGCTGCAAAAACAACTGGCGAACCATCTGCTCGGTCACCGCCATTACCTGCTCTGCGCTCATAAAGGAGGTTTCGATATCAATCTGGGTAAATTCCGGCTGACGGTCAGCACGTAAGTCTTCATCCCGGAAGCATTTTACAATCTGATAATAACGGTCAAGACCAGACATCATCAGCAATTGCTTGAATAACTGCGGCGACTGTGGCAAAGCAAAAAACTGGCCTTTGTGGGTCCGGCTTGGCACCAGATAGTCACGGGCCCCCTCAGGCGTGGCTTTGGTTAAAATAGGGGTTTCAACATCGAGGAAACCGTTACTGTCCATAAAATTGCGGACAAAACTGGTGACCCGGGCGCGGAATTTCAGCCGCTCGCTCATTACCGGGCGGCGTAAATCCAGATAACGGTACTTCAGACGCTGTTCTTCACTGTTGTCGTGGTTAAAATCCAGTGGCAATGGCGCGGCTTTATTTAAAATGGTCAGGCCGCTGGCATAGACTTCCACTTCACCGGTTGCCATATCGGCGTTAATTTGTGATTGGGGCCTTAGCCGCACTTCGCCGGTAACCTGAATACAAAATTCGTTTCTGACGGTGTAAGCCAGATCAAACAACGCGGTTAAATCCGGGTCACAGATCACCTGGACAATGCCTTCACGGTCACGCAAATCGATAAAAATAACGCCACCAAGATCCCGGCGCCGGTTGACCCAGCCACACAATGACACCTGTTGCCCGGCATGTTGGGCAGTTAAAAAACCACAGTAATGGCTACGCATTAACCCTTCCTTCTATCTCTTTGGTCAGCCGCTGTAAAATGACCGCCAATTATATAGAAATAGCGCTTAATGTCACTGCCCGTTCACGAAAACTCTCGTTCAGTAAAACTATAACCGTTCTTGCCCTGCTGCTTTGCCTGATACATTTGTTTATCAGCTTGCTTTAACAGCGCATTACTGCTGGTCGCATCGTAAGGATAGACCGCAATGCCAATACTGGCGCCAACCTGCACCTGAGCAAACGATAATTGTAACGGCTGAGCTAACTGATAAAGAATTTTTTCAGCGACAATTGCCGCATCATCACGGTGCAGTAATGCCGTCAGTAATACGACAAACTCATCACCTCCAAACCGGGCCACTGTATCGCTTTTTCGCACACAACTTTGCATTACCGCCGCCAGCTTCAGTAACAGCTCATCGCCAGCGTCATGGCCATAACGATCATTAATTTCCTTAAATCCATCCAGATCGATAAAGAGGACGGCCAGTATTTCATTGTGGCGGCTATGTTGCTCCAGAGCCTGGTCAATCCGCTCTTTTAATAAACTGCGATTTGGTAAGGCGGTTAAGTCATCGTGAGTAGCCATATAGCGCATATTATCTTCAGCTTGCCGACGCAGATTCACTTCACGGCGTAAGAAATAATTCCAGATAATAAACACCGTAATAAATACCAGTGCTACCGCGATTAACTGCCAGATAATCTGATGCAGTTGCTGGCGGTCAATACCCTGAGTTATTTTAAAGTCAAACCAGTTTTTATACATCTGAGCCCGGTCCGCTTCACTTATGCTGCGCAAGCCTTTATTTAAAATAGGTAATAAAGGCTGATAATCACTTCGCACCGCCACCAGGGACAGCTGTTCCGGCAAATCATCTATCAGCTGTATTTTTAAGTTTATGGCATTGGTCTGCTTTAATGCCCGGCTACCGGCCTCTAACGAGTCGAGCACAAAATCTACCCGGTTATTTTGCAGCAAGCGGATGCCGTCATTGATGTCGCTGACTTTGACAACCTCAACATCAGCAATTAAATCGGCTAAGTCGGACGATAACTGATAGTCTTTAAAAATAGCGATCCGCTTGCCTTTCAGCTGATTTGCTGAGGCGATATTGTCAGTGCCGATATGACTGATCACCGCCCATTGCACGGTCCAGAAGGGTTCGGTGAACAGCGCGTAAGTTTTACGCTCCTCTTTAGGTGAAACATTAGCCACTAAGTCTATGTTTCGCTGCTTCAGATCAGCAAGAATAATATCGAAATCATCATATACCGTCAGCTCAAACCGGATATTTAACCGTTTACTCAGAACCTGCAGAATTTCATTGGTCAGCCCGGTAATATTGCCCGCTTCGTCAACAAATTCCATTGGCGGCCAGTTATTCATAATGCCAACCCGTAACGGACTCTGCGCGGCCAGCCAGTCGCGCTCTTGCGGCGTCAGTGGTATGTTATTGCTGTAATCGTCAAAGTAACTATGCTCGGGCGAACGAATCCATTGTTTTTCTATAACAGAAAGCTCTGACAGCGGAATCTGATTAAACCCCTGCTTGATTTTCTCAGCCAGTTCACTGTTTTCAATGTGGGTATAGACATATAACGGTGCAAACATTCGGGTCGTTGGCATATCAACAAAATGATTAGCCAGATTAAGCTGGTCCAGCCGGGTCTGGGCGATGACGTCGGCACTGAAAAAGCCATCAATTTCGCCCTTTAAGGTAGCGTTGGCTAATGTTTCCAACGACGGATAACGCTTAAAGGTTACTGCCGGATACCGCCTTTGCAACTCTGCCAGATAACTGGTGTTGTTGAAAATGCCGATGTTGCCGGCAAAATGGCTCTCTAATGGCGGTTGCTGACTGCTTTTCAGCCGGTAATACGCAGTGCTGAAACTGTATATATGGTAGGCCTGGGTAAGCTGGGGGCTCAGGTTATCAACCGCCGGAAAACCGATGTAGGCATCAATCCGCTGATTGGCCAGACTCGCCAGACTGTCAATCGTATTATCGGGCACAAAAGCAATACTGGTACCGGTTTTTTCAGACCAGAGCCGCCATAAATCTACAAGCAAACCGGTAGCCTCCCCCTGAGAGGTGACATCCATCAAGGGTTGATTCTGTACGGATAACCCGAGTAACAGCGTATCGTCTTTATCAACTTTTAAGCCGAGCCATTTTCGCTCCAGCGCATTGAGAGTTGCCACTGATACCGCTGCCGCATACTGCTCTAACCTGTCATTTAACGGAGAATTCAACGGCACCCCAAATACCAGATTAATAGCCTGCAATGGTATTTTTTTATAAAGCGGAAACTGGTTATTTAACTCCTGATAAAGGGGATAACGCGGCGGTAATCGATCTAAGCCGGCAAAGGCTCTGAGCTCACCAGCCAGAGCCGCATCATACATCTGCGTTGCATTTGAATATTGTCGCAGCAGAACATTGGGCAAAAGCCGGTTTAACGTCGCAATATGACTGGAATTTTCGACTACCCCGATGGCATAGGGGATTAAATCGTCAAGATTTTGCACCCGCAATAAATCTCGGTGAACAAACACATTGCTGTATATCGCAATATTGATATTGTGTAATTTATAATCCTTAGCCCGCTGTTCGGTATAAGCCATCCCCCCGTGCAAATCGACTTTACCTGCATCCAATAACGCCACGGTATCCGGCCACTCTGCCATGACAAACTCAATATTAAACTGATGTTGTCTGGCGACTTCACGCCAGTAATCCACCAGCAGGCCGTTTGGCTTGCCTTCTTTATCAACGAACATATAAGGGTAAGTGTCATTGCTTAGTGCCACTTTTAAGGTCTCAGGCCCGGCATAGATATGCTCAGAGATGGCAAAACACAACAACAAAGCAGCGTGACAAAATAGACGTCTGAACATGTGTTTACACTGAAAGTTAACCTTCTACTGTTTTACTCTTAGTCCCGGTATTGGTCAATAGAAGGACGGGCATGGCCATCAATGTTTTATGGCAACGCTGAAGTTTGCTTTTGGCTGGCCGCAACAATTCAGGTAAACTAACGGCCTTATTACCACAGCGCTTTTCGCTCACTGCCGCGCAACCCCGGTGTTATTTATGCAAAAAGATCACATTTACGCTGAGCCATTAGCGGAAATCCAGGACTTTCGGTTTGATGACCAGGTCGCTGAAGTTTTCCCGGATATGATTCAGCGCTCTATACCCGGCTACCAGACCATTATTCAGACGATTGGTAAGCTTACCGGACGTTATCAGCAAGCCAACAGTAACTATTATGATTTAGGTTGCTCACTGGGCACTGCC
>NZ_JAWVZF010000059.1:0-15753 GCF_033722355.1 Arsukibacterium sp.
AGGCAATTTTAAAATAAAGGGCTATGAAGGACCGGTGATCGAATGCGACAAATGTGGCAGCGACATGCAGTTAAAATCTGGACGGTTTGGTAAGTATTTTGGCTGTACCAACAGTGACTGTAAAAATACCCGCAAGCTACTCCGCAGCGGCGAAGCTGCACCACCCAAAGAGGATCCGGTGCATCTGCCTGAGTTAAAGTGTGAGAAGTCTGATGCTTATTTTGTGCTCAGAGATGGTGCTGCCGGAGTGTTCCTTGCTGCATCTACCTTCCCGAAGTCCCGGGAAACCCGAGCGCCACTGGTGAGTGAGCTAAAGCAATTCCGCGAGCGGCTCTCACCCAAGTTTTATTATCTGGCGGATGCACCAACGCAAGACAAAGAAGGCAACCCGAGTATTGTCCGCTGGAGCCGTAAAACCAAACAGCAGTATGTGATGACAGAGAAAGACGGTAAAGCTACAGGGTGGGCGGCCTGGTATGAGAATGGTAAATGGGTTGTCTCTGCTAAATAGCCATCTGTTTGCAGATTTTCTGTGTTAATTAATCTCATGGCACCGTAACGGTGCCATTTTTACCATTTGCGCTTAGGTGCAAACAGCTCATCAATATCTTTATTCTCTTTTCCTTCTTTCTTTTCCCTGTCCCGTAAATTGCCTGCTTTAAGTTCGGTAGCAATATCCTCAAGGATCTGTATCACTTCCGCTTTACGGCTGGTGACATAGTCGTCCTGATGGCTGGTGGTGGTTAATGAGGTAAGTGCTTTTTCAAAGTACTGGCGGGCAGAGCCGAGTAATTTATTGCTTCTGGCTTGTTTGCCGCGCTTTAGCTGGCTTTCGACATTAATACGTAACTGCAGGATCTCTAAGCGCTTATCCTCTGCGATAACCGTTGCAGTATCAATATTGCCCCTTGCATGTTCTGTCCTTAAGGTGGTGCGTAGTTTCTTAATCCCTCTTATCAGACCAATCAGTTGCTGGTCGTTGTCGGGCAACGTCAGATTATCAGTCGCTGTAATATCAGCCGTCGCCGGTTCCTTCAAGCGGGTTTCAAGTTCCTGCAGCCGTTGTTTTAACTCCCTGACCCCCGGCTCCAGCTCAACCATTGCCCGCAGCGCAAATGCCATCCTTTTTAACAGCATTGTGCTGATAGCAGGAGTAAAAGGAACATTTGCGGTGTTGGTCAGCATCTCTTCCGTATCATCAAGCAGGTGGCGTAATTTAGTAAACTCCGCCCGCTTCAGGCTCGCTATCCGCTCCTTATGTTGCTGCACAACGTTCACGACAACAGCAATAATCACCAGGGCTATTATTAGCGAGATGATAATGGGTAACAACATGCAGACCTCTGACTGTATACGCGTTTTAATTTATAGTAATCTGAATTGAAGACAATGAACAGTTTTCTGAAATTCAGGGCAGGGTAATCCTGAAATGACCTCCTTTGAGCTCGTCACCATTTTGCATACTGACAGTCCCCCGCTGCTTTTTGTTACAATGAGCCCTGACAATTAGTTTGGCAAAAAAGATACCTAAGCCGGTATGGCCATGCTGCAAATCCGGTTTATGCATATCGGCGGCAGCATGGTGCAGCATAAAATCAGGAAAGCCGGGGCCATCATCAGCGACGACAATGTGCAGATAATCATCAATGACTTCTGCCCTTATCAGGATCTGTTCACGACTGTAACGCAGTGCATTGGCAATCGCATCGTTCAGCACTGTCATGATCAGGTCCCGGTCAAAAAACCAGCTTAAGTCTTCATCAGCAATGATGCTGACATTGATGCCGCGTTGCGTCGCAAAATACTGATTTTTTAAAAGCAGCTCTTCTAGCAGTTCAGCCAGATAGTACTGCTCGATCTGCACCGGCAATTGCTGACGATCTAACCGGTATAAGGATAGCAACTGCAACAAATTTGAATTAAGCCGGTTTGCTTCATAATTGAGTCGCGCAAGCTCATTACGGGCAGCGTCAGACAAGTTGGCACCTTCTGTCTGGATCAGCTCGGCCGATTGTATAACCATACACAGTGAGTTTTTCATATCGTGCACACAGCACGCCAGGACGGTAGCAAAGTCGATTTCTGTTGGGGTAGTCATCATGGCTCCTGGCACCTTACGCAAACGTAGGTACTGAGTTGTTAACATGTTTTTGCTACTAATAGTTATAGCATTGTCACTTATAAAAATTAGTTGGAATATCTGACAAGACGAGTATATTGAGCACAGAGCATTCTTTACCGGATTTGTGCCAGATGAAATTACAGCAATTGCGTTACATTGTAGAAGTGTTAAACCATAACTTAAATGTGTCAGCAACGGCAGAAAGCCTTTATACCTCGCAACCCGGGATCAGTAAACAGGTAAGAATGCTTGAGGATGAGCTGGGCATTCAGGTGTTTGGCCGCAGTGGTAAGCATTTGACCCATGTAACACCCGCCGGACGAGATGTCATTGAAATAGCTCAGCAAATTCTGGCTAAGGTCGAAAGTATCAAAGCGGTGGCCAAGGAGCATACGTTGCCTGATCAGGGCAAGCTAAATATTGCCACTACCCATACCCAGGCGCGCTATGCATTACCTCCGGTGATTAGTGGCTTTATGCAGAAATACCCTAAAGTATCGCTGCATATGCATCAGGGCTCACCGCAACAAATTTCAGAAGCAGCATCGCGTGGCGAAGCCGATTTTGCGATTGCCACCGAAGCGCTGCATTTATACAGTGATTTGGTGATGTTGCCTTGTTACCATTGGAACCGCAGCGTCATCGTCAGGCAGGATCATCCGCTGGCTCAGCTTGGCCGCAAGATTGCCGTGGAAGATGTGGCCCAGCATCCGATTGTTACTTATGTTTTTGGCTTCACCGGACGCTCAGAGCTTGATCGCGCCTTTGCTGCTAAAGGCCTGGAACCACGAATTGTATTTACTGCGACCGACGCCGATGTGTTGAAAACTTACGTCAGGTTAGGGCTGGGCGTCGGGGTCATTGCGTCAATGGCAATTGACCCGCAACTGGACAAAGATTTGGTTGCACTGGATGCCAGACATCTGTTTGAAGCGTCGACCACTAAAATTGGTTTTCGCAAAGGCGCATTTTTACGTACTTATATGTATGATTTTATCCAGCGCTTTGCCCCTCATCTTACCAAAGATGTGGTAGAGCGGGCGAACATGCTGCGCAATCAGGAAGAAATTGACCGGATGTTTGACAGCTTCGAGCTGCCAGTTCGCTAAAATGAAGGTGCGTATCGTTACTTATGCTGCCCGTTGAATTAATTTTATTACTATTAAGTCCGGTATTTCTATGTTGCGTGATACTGGAGTGGCGTTTTGCTGTGTTAAGGCGCCAAAACTGGTATCACTGGCGTGATACACTGGCAAACGCGACCCTGGCATTATTACATCAGGGTGCGGATATGCTGGCACTGTTGCTGTTAATGCCGTTTTTCTACTGGCTACATCAATACCGTCTGTTTACCATTGAACTGACCGCTGTTAATTTGCTGCTGGCATTTATTTTACAGGATTTTCTTTACTATTGGTTTCACCGGGGCTCACACCATATTCGTTGGTTCTGGGCATCCCATGTTGCGCATCACAGCTCGCGGCTGATGAACTTTAGCACCGCTTTCCGGCAAAGTCTGACCTACCCGATATCGGGTATGTGGTTATTCTGGCTGCCAATGATTTTAATAGGCTATGAGCCGACTCTGGTTTTTGCTGTTGTTGCTGTTAATTTAGCATTCCAGTTTTTTGTTCATACCCAAGCTATCGGCCGGCTTGGCTGGCTTGAATACCTGTTCAACACCCCGTCACATCACCGGGTACATCATGCGTGTAATGATATCTACCTCGATCGCAATTTTGGCGGCGTGCTGATCATCTGGGACAGGCTGTTTGGCACCTTTGTGCCTGAGCAAGCTGACGAGCCTTGCCGCTACGGTATTACTGATGATTTTAACTCGACGAACCCATTAACTATCACATTTTACGAGTGGCAGCGTATGTGGCGGGAGGCCCGGCAGACCGGGCGGCAGCATAGCTTGTGGCAGATCCTGGTTAAAATGCCGGCTAAGCTAAAGTATAACCCGGCAGCAAAAACTCCGGAATAAGTCGCAGTGTCGCTGCGCAAAAAAAGTAAATTGCACTAAGCTTGTATAAAGTCATAGCACCCTGAGGTGATTTATGAAGTCTATCAAGCTTTTATTGTCATTTTTCCTGTTGTCAGTGCTGGTTTCCTGCCAACCGGTATCAGAACCTGACGTCGCCACGCCCGCCGAGCCCATAGCGCAACGTATGTCCGCTGTACCGCCACAATGCTCATTGACAATGGGCTTTGATGCCTGGGAGCCGTATCAGTATATGACAGTCGGTAACACCGTCACCGGACTTGATGTTGAACTGGTCAGAGCGATTGCCGCCGAAATGCAGTGTGAGCTTAGTATCGTTCAGGGCAGCTGGGTTGAGTTGCTGGGTATGCTAAGGGAAGGTGAAATAGATTTTGTACTCGGGGCCTCGGTTACAGAAGATCGTCAGACTTTCGCTTATTTCTCTGAGCCTTACCGCCAGGAACAGTTTTCACTGTATGTCCGGGCTGAAGATGTGGACTTACCGGTAACCAGTATTGAGGAGTTTATTGCGGCAGGCTATAAGCTTGGTATCGTCAATGAATACTATTACGGCGATGAAATTGCCAAGCTGTATGCATCTGCCCAGTTCCGGCCTCAATTTGTTGGCGCTATTATCAGCGAAATGAATATGGCACGCTTGCTGGACGAGGAAATTGACGGCTTTCTGGAGGACAGCTTTGTTGCGGCGTCCATACTCCGGCGAAAAGGTCTGGATGACCTGATTAAACCGCATCAGATAACGCTGGGTAATAATGACGTCTACGTGATGTTCAGTAAAGCCTCGGTTGAAGAGCAGTTGGTTGCTGAATTTAACCGTGGTTTGGCTGCGATCAAGCAAAATGGGTTATATCAGCAGATTATGCAGCGTTACCAGGAATAATGCCGGGCAGTGGCCTTTTAAGCTGGCGGCGCCAGCTGAAATTGTCGCCTTAAAATGGCCGCGGTAAAACTGGCTTTCAGGTAAAACCCCCTTGGCAGAGTATGGATGGGCTGGCCTTGGTCTCCGACTGCAGCGGTTAATGCTTTGCTGTCGGCGGCTTTGGGTCTCAGTTGTAACACCTTACCATGAGCTCCGCGGATTTTATCTATACCGCCCAGCGTTATTAAATCCATTAATTCCTCCCAATCCTGCCGGAGGGCCTGTTGTTCATCTGCTGTGGGCTGCCATAAAAAGGCCGAGCCAATAATCCGCTCTGCCAGGGGGATCTGCCGCTCGGCCAGAATGGGTACCCAAAGCACTCGCTGCAGTTTCCTGCAAATCCAGGATTGCTGCCAGTTCTGGCTGGTTACACCGGTTAGCGGCGCCACACAAACATAAGTACTTTCCAGCGGCTTGCCGTGCTGGTCGATAGGTAGGGTTTTTAATTCGATGCCAAGTGCAGGAAAGTCTGGCAGAGCCTGAGATCCCGCCTCAGCCCCTAAAGCCAGTTCCAGCAATTGGCCTACCCAGCCTTTGTCACGTTTCAAATCCGGCGGCATCTTTACCTGTAGCTCACCCGCCAGCTGACCAAGGGTCATGCCTGCAATATTGCGGCAGCGTTGCAGCAGCTGCTCAGGGGTTTGCAATGGATTAGGGTTCACGGTATCTGTCACTGCACCAAGCCAAATTATCAGCGTATTACCGTAACATTTTTACCGCAGTTACGCTGCTTAAAAACGCAGCAAACTAACTTATGCACAGCGTCTGCAAACTCTTTTTAGCAGCATAACTTTTATAAGTTATTGTAATTATGCTTATTAATCTCAAGTTTTGTTTTGTTAACGTGGCTGTTTTCTATATTACTCAACAGTCTCTCGCGACTTAACAACAGTTTTATCCACAGACTCTGTGAAAAAGTGCACATAGACGGCAAAGTTAAAACTTAAAATGTGGATAACTAAGGCGGCGCAGCACACCTTAAATTCTGTTTGCTGTAACCGCCACTTTGTGAAAGAATCTTTGTTATAGCAGAAATAGACTCGCTTGAGGTTTGTGTGATCGATGCCGAAGGTTTTCGGGCCAATGTCGGCATAGTGATTTGTAACACCCAGGGACAGGTGTTTTGGGCAAAAAGATATGGTCAGCATTCCTGGCAGTATCCACAGGGTGGCATTGATGATGGCGAGACGCCAGAACAGGCTATGTATCGCGAACTGCATGAGGAAGTCGGGCTTCGGCCTGAAGATGTCGAAATAATCAGTGTTACCAAACATTGGTTGCGCTATAAGCTTCCGAAACGGTTAATCCGCAAAGACAGTAACCCTGTGTGTATCGGGCAAAAGCAAAAATGGTTTTTATTGCGTTTGACCTGCCGGGAAGAGGATGTAAATCTGGCTGTAACATCGCATCCTGAATTTGATAACTGGCGTTGGGTCAGTTACTGGTATCCAGTGCGTCAGGTTGTGGCTTTTAAACGAGAAGTTTATCGAAGAGTCATGCGAGAATTTGCCCCGGTTGCTTTGCCATTTACCCGTAGAGATATTAAGAAAAAATATTGAATTTGCAAAAACCGACAGGACAATGAGGTTCTTATGCTAAGCCAGTTGCGGCGGATTGTTCAGGATGTGGCGCAGGAGCCAGCTCTAGACAATGCTCTGGCTGGTTTAGTATCCAGCGTTAAAACCGCGTTGGCGACAGAGTGCTGTTCGGTCTATCTGGCAGATTATCAGCAGCAGCACTTTATGCTGATGGCCACCGACGGTTTAAATCAGGACGCGGTGGGTAAAGTTGCCATTGGTTTTTCTGAAGGCCTTATTGGTTGGGTTGGCCAGCGGGAAGAACCGATAAACCTTGCTCAGGCACAGCGTCATCCCCGATTCAGAGTTACTCCGGAAGTCAGCGAAGATCGTTTTTCTGCTTTTTTGGGATGCCCGATAATTCATCATCGAAAAGTGCTTGGGGTGCTGACTATCCAGCAGTCAGCTGAAAGGGTGTTCAGTGAGGATGAAGAGTCTTTTCTGGTTACCCTGGGGGCACAACTAGCCTCAGTGCTGGCAAATGCAGAGATGCGCGATGCCGCCAGCCAAAGTCCTTCTACTATGGCCAAGTCAGGACAGCTGACCGGTTTGCCAGGGGCACCGGGGATGGCCATCGGCGAAGCTTATGTCTTGCAGCCTTCCAGCGATTTTGATGCAATTTCCCTGAAAAAATCTGACGAACCCGAAAAAGAACTGGCGTTGTTTTACCGGGCGGTGAAAATTACCAAAGGAGAGTTTAACCGGCTGGCAGAACGGATGGCCGGCCATATTCCGGCCGATGCCCTGGCAATATTCGATGTCTATCATCAATTGCTTGACGCGGCCAGTCTGGGTCAGGAAATTGAGCAGCAAATTGCCGAAGGCTGGTGTGCCAAAAGTGCATTAAAGCGGGTGGTCGAGAGGTTTGCCCGTCAGTTCGATGATATGGACGACCCTTATCTGCGAGAGCGGGGCACAGATATCAGAGATTTAGGGCAGCGGGTCTTAAATAATCTGCTCGATTCAGAGCAACGCAAAGTAAAATTGCCCAAGCAGGTGGTACTGGTTGCTGACAATGTTACGGCAACCATGCTGGCAGAAGTGCCACGAGAGCAACTGGTCGCCATTGTTTCGCTCAGGGGGTCGGTAAACTCTCATGCTGCCATTATGGCCAGGGCACTGGGGATTCCGGCGGTGATGGGCGTCAATGAGTTGCCGTTGCTGCACTGGCAAAATCAGCAGGTGATTGTCGATGGTTACGAGGGCCATATTCTGCTGTCGCCAGTTGATGCCATCTGCGCTGAATATCGCCGGCTTATTAATGAAGATGCGGAACTATCGGCACGCTATCAGCAGGAAGTGGCATTACCCTCACAGTCTGCCTGCGGTAAACCTTTTAAGCTGATGGTCAACTGCGGCCTGGCCATTGAGTTGGAAACCAGTAACGCCGAGCATACTGATGGTGTTGGCCTGTACCGCACTGAATTTCCATTTATTATGCGTAATCGTTTTCCGACTGAGCAGGAGCAGGTTGAGCTTTATCGCAAGGTGTTAAGTGCTTATGCGGGCAAAACCGTGGTCATGCGCACCCTCGATGTCGGCGGTGATAAGGCCTTACCGTATTTCAGTATCGTTGAAGAAAATCCGTTTCTTGGCTGGCGGGGTATCAGGCTGACCCTGGATCATCCTGAAATTTTTCTGGTGCAAATCAGGGCAATGCTAAAAGCCAATATTACATTTGATAATCTGCATATTTTGCTGCCAATGATTTCAGATCTGGCTGAGGTTGATGAGGCGGTCAGGTTAATCAGGCAAGCCAGCTTTGAGGTGAGCGACGAGCTTAACATTCCTCTGCCAAAACCCAAAGTCGGCGTGATGATTGAAGTGCCTTCCATTATGTATCAGCTACCGGAATTGGCGGCGCGGGTTGATTTTTGCTCAGTGGGAACCAACGATCTGACTCAGTATTTACTGGCTGTTGACCGCAATAATGCCCGGGTTGCTAATCTTTACGATGCACTTCATCCGTCAGTGCTGCGCGCTTTACATCTGTTATCGGAACAAGCCCGGCAATACCAGTTTCCTATCAGCATTTGTGGTGAGTTAGGGGGAGAACCGGCCGGTGTGCTGGTTCTGGCCGCCATGGGTTATAGCCGCTTTAGTATGAATAATAGTAACCTGGCAAAAATAAAATGGCTATTGCGCCGGGTTAATGTTACTGAACTGGAAGCGCTGTTACCAGAAGTGCTGGCCTGTCAGTCGCCGAAACAGGTTAAACAACTGGTCCAGCGTTTTCTTGAACATAAACAGTTGCTAAGCCAGTTGCGGGCTTAAAGCCGGTGATATTAATAGATTGATACGGCCGGGTGGCTGGTATCGAAGTTGCTATATCGAGATGTCCTTTGTTAACAATATTTCTGATTTCTGCGCTTATAGGTTGTCTGGCCGGCTTTCTGGCTGGCTTGCTGGGCATTGGCGGTGGCCTGGTTATCGTACCGGTGCTGGTTGTATTACTGCCTGCCTTCGGTGTGGTCAGTCTTGATGATGTTATGGTTGTTGCGGTAGCCACGTCACTGGCGTCAATTATTATCACCTCTGGCTCCTCTATCCGCGCCCATCACAAGCGCAGTAATGTCAGTTGGTCGCTGGCCGGCGCTGTTATGCTTGGAGCCGGGGTAGGTGCCGGTATTATTGGCTTAGTGGCTCATCATCTGAACGGCACGACGCTGAGAATCATTTTTGGGGTGGCTGTTTTTTTCCTGGCCCTCAGAATGCTGGGCTCTCGCAGTGTTATTGGCCGTGCGCCATTACCAGCTAAATCTTTGCTGGCTGCGATAGCTGCGGTGCTGGGCGCCATCTCGGGTTTACTGGGCATTGGTGGCGGAGCATTAGTGGTGCCGGTGCTCAATTACTTTTCTGTGGATATGCGACGGGCTATAGGCTGTGCCGCCGCCAGTGGTATTGCTATTGCCGTACTGGGTACCCTGGGGTATGTTATTGCCGGCTGGCAACGCTACCAACTAACAGAAGGCTTTATTGGTTATATTTATGTACCCGCATTAGCAGGTATTGTATCAACCTCGGTTTTCACTGCCACCCTTGGTGCTGCCATGACCCAGCGCTGGCCGGTACTGACAATTAAAAGAATTTTTGGTGTTTTTCTGATGCTGGTTGCAGTCAGAATGGTTTTTAGTTAGCAATATCAGCTGTTTTAAACGGTTGGTTATGATGTTTTAAAGGATAAAAATGACCAGTTCCTACCTTAATTTTCCGGACATAGACCCGGTATTGTTGTCTATAGGGCCATTGTTCGGGTTTGGGCCTTTAAATATTCATTGGTACGGCGTGATGTATGCGGTGGCATTTGGTATCGCTTACTGGCTTGCCAGCAGGGCGGCAGCAAAACCTGGCTCTGGCTGGAGCAAAGAGCAGGTCAGCGATTTACTGTTTTTCGGCTTTATCGGCGTCATTGTCGGCGGCAGACTCGGCTACGTGCTTTTTTATAACTTTGACCAGTTACTGGCCGAACCGTTATATTTGTTTAAAACCTGGCAGGGTGGTATGTCATTTCACGGTGGTTTGCTTGGGGTATTGCTGGCAATGGCCTGGTTTGCAAGGCGCTACGATAAATCTTATATGGAACTGGGAGATTTCGTCGCGCCACTTATACCGCTCGGGTTGGCTGCGGGCCGGCTTGGCAATTTTATCAACGGTGAATTATGGGGCCGTACTACAGACGTACCCTGGGCGATGGTATTCCCGCATGCCGGTGCTGAGCCGCGTCACCCTTCGCAGTTATATCATGTTGCGCTCGAGGGGGTGTTACTATTTATTATTATTATGCTTGTCCGGCGTTTACAGCCAGCGACCGGCACCCTCGGCGGCGTGTTTTTGCTCGGTTATGGCGTCTTTCGTTTTTTTGTCGAGTTTTTCCGCCAACCGGACAGCCAGCTTGGCGTGTTGTCAGCTGGTATGACAATGGGTCAATGGCTCTGCCTGCCGATGATAGCGGGTGGTCTGGGGCTGATACTATATGTTAACAATAAACCCGCTGGGCAGGCCCGGAGAGCAAAATGAAACAGTATCTTGATTTAATGCGCCATGTATTGGAGCACGGCCACAAAAAAACTGACCGCACCGGCACTGGCACTATCAGTGTGTTTGGCTATCAGATGCGCTTTGATTTGCAGCAGGGTTTCCCGCTGGTTACTACTAAAAAGTGTCATGTACGTTCGATTATTCATGAATTGCTGTGGTTTCTTCAAGGTGACACCAATATTGGTTATTTACAGGATAATGGTGTATCAATCTGGAACGAGTGGGCAACCGAAAGCGGTGAACTGGGCCCGGTATATGGTGCGCAGTGGCGTAGCTGGACCAGTCATGACGGTCAGGTTATTGATCAGATAAGCCAGCTTATCAGTGATATTAAACGGACCCCCGATTCACGCCGGTTAGTTGTCAGTGCGTGGAACCCGGCTGTATTACCTGACACCCGGTATTCACCTAAAGAAAACGCCGCGATGGGCAAACAGGCCTTGCCGCCTTGTCATACTTTGTTTCAGTTCTATGTTAATGATGGCCGCTTGTCTTGTCAGCTGTACCAGCGCAGTGCCGATATTTTCCTCGGTGTCCCGTTCAATATTGCCAGCTATGCTCTACTGACTATGATGGTAGCCCAGGTGTGCGACCTGAAGCCCGGTGATTTTGTCCATACCTTTGGTGATGCACATTTATACCTGAACCATTTGGAGCAGGTGAATACCCAGCTGTCCCGTGAACCCTATCCGTTGCCCACTATGCGGTTAAACCCGGCAGTAAAAGATATTTTTGGCTTTAGTATCACCGATTTCAATTTAGAAAATTATCAGGCACATCCGCATATTAAGGCACCTGTGGCGATTTAATGACACCCTGCTGACTGATTTGTGGCCTGGTTCTTGCTAAAGATATTGGCAAAAGCGATCAGGCTTGATAAGAGGTAGATATGAATTGGCTGGGGTTAGTTACAGTAGGCCTGTTAACAGGCACGGTGCTGCTGGGTTGTGCCGGCAGAATGGCACCTGAGCAGTTACCTGTTGCTGCTTCTGAGTTGAGTCCGCAGCCGCTGGGTTTTTACACCGAACGTCTGGCCCGGCAATTATTTGCCCAGCTGGATGACAGTCCATTGTGGCTTGCCCGGCCGCAGATTGCTGTAAGCAGTTTTCTGCCAGCGACGGCACTGAATTTAAGGGACGCAAACACTGAGCAGCGCGATTTCGCCAATCAACTGAGCGAGAGTATGCTTGGCCATAGCCGGCAGTTCGGTTATGCCGTTTACGAGTATCGGCTAAGTAATGAAGTAATGCTGGCTGATAATTATGAACAGGCTTTAAGCCGTCAGCTGGCCGACATTAATCGTAAAGGTGAAGCTAATACGTTGCTGACAGGGACTTACACGCAGCAGCAGGACGCGGTAATTGTAAATGCCAGGCTGATCCATATTCCATCGAAACAGGTGCTGGCTGCCGTAACTGATTATATCCCGGCAAATGTGCTTTGGAGCACGCAGCAGATTAATAAACGCGGCGCGATGTTTTACCGGCAAGGCCCGGCAGGAGAGAACAAATGAAACGGTTAGCAATCTTAACACTGGTTATGGGGCTTAGTGGCTGTGCAGTGCCGGAAAACACGGTTACCGTAGCTGGCCAAAGCGATGATATAGACGACAACAGAACGCAGCGGATTACTACCTTCGCCACTACCGCCGCTTTGGCAGGAAATGAATTACAGAGTGCAGCCCGCCAGCCACTGCTAACAGTTAATGATTATGTGCGCAACCTGGTTCACGAGCTGATGGCTTTACAACAGCAGCTGGATAGTGATAGCCAGGTTGGTGTTACCGACTTTAGCTATGTTGATTCCGCTTTAGATCAGGGCTCTGTATTCAGTAATCATCTGAGTGAAGCGATGATCTACGATTTGCATAAGTTTGGTGTTCCCGTGTTGGATTATAAGGTGACCGATTATATCCGGGTCACTGAAACAGGCGATTTTGTGTTAAGCCGAAACTATGAAGAGCTTTCTGATGAAGTGGCTATCCGCTACGTGGTTACCGGCACGCTGACGACGCATCAGCAGGGGGTATTGGTGAATGCCCGGCTGGTGCAGATTGATAATAAGCGGGTCGTATCAGCTGCCCGTACCTTTATCCCACGCCATATTGTGCAGGCCGTGATCTCCCGTCAGGGCGAGCAGGTAATGCGGATTAAACAGTCTTAGCGGCATTTACTCTGGCGCAGGCTAAAGAAAACGCGGAAAGTGCCGATACACAGAAACAGACATTCAGTGTATCGGGCTTACCATGCTAAAAAAAGTCATCTCATTCATTTTCGCCGTTCTTAGCCTCAGTGGCTGCAGCATGCTACCCTGCAATCAATATACAGCGGCAGAAGCTGCGCCTCTTCCTGCATCAGGTAAATACATAGTAACGGAACCGGATGCTTTTTATCGGGACGCCGAGATTGCTGATCGCCTGGCGTTATATCCGGCAACTAATAAGTTTTATGCCAGCCATAAACAGCTGGATGATTATGTAGCTGAGCTGGCGATGCAGCTTTACCATGCCAGCAGCGCGCCGATAGCAGAGGCCAGAGTCGCTGTCGCCGGCTTTGCCGAACTCACACCAGCCCGAAATAATCTGCATCCTTTGGGTAATGCGCTGTCTGAGCGTTTTCTGCAACAAATGCCACGGTATGGTGTCACCATGGTTGACCACAAACTTACCGGACGGATCACCCTCACTGCAGACGGTGATGCCGTGTTTAGTAACAAAGCGGGGCAGGTAGCGGCCAGTCAGCAAATAGATTACATTCTAAGTGGCACAGTGCAGCACAGCCAGCGCGGTGCACAGGTAAACGTAAGATTGATGAACCTGAAAAGCAAAGCCGTACTGGCTACCGCCAGCCAGCTTATTCCACAATTTGTGCTGGATAACGTGGTGTATCACTGGTAAACGTAAAATCCTGCAGATCAGTAGCCTGTCATCTCGAGATAACCCCTGCCCGAATGGCTGCCAGTTAAAGTAATGGGGCCCTCCCAGTAGGCAATCCCGGTCGCCATCCAGGCATTGGGATTCAGTGGCCGGGTGCGTAAGTCAATCCCTAAATCCTTTACTGTCAGCAGCCATTCCACCGGCAGCGTCCTGGCAGCAACAGTATGTTGCATGATAGCCCGCATCTGTATCTGCTGTGGTTGTAGTGCCAGAGTGGTGCCATCTGCACTGATGTAAGTGCCGGAAAAGTAGTCTGCCGTATTGTTATGTCGCAGCCGGAACAACATAAGTTTGTCACCGCTGTCCAAATGCAGGGAGAACCAGTCCCAGCCCTGTTGATCGGCTGACAGCGGTTGACTGCTCCACTCTCTGTCAAGCCAGGCGTTGCCGCTCACATTCAGTTGTTCATCCCCTATCTGGACAACACCGGTTACCTGCAGAAAAGGCAGGCTGAGATAATAGGATGCCTGCCCTGTTGCTGATTTTAAGCTAAACCCCTGCTCACCGTGTAACACGGCAGGCCCCGTCTTGTGTAACGATAGTCTGTAGTTAAAGTCAGTGGTGGCGGCACTTAGCGTAAATGAGGTGGCAGCGGCATCCAGAGCGGTAACAGACCAGTTATCTATCCAGGCAGAAAACGGGGTCATGACAACACCTGCCTGGCCAACACCGCCCCGGGCATAAGTTTCAGCGAACAGATGCTGGTTGGCACGGGTTAAGCCGACATGCCCGAGCCAGCGTTGCTGATTGGCCCAGCCTTGCCGCTGTGGGGCGGGTGAATCTGCCAGCCGAAAAAGCGTCCATTGAATACCCAGTGGTTCTCCTGTCTCGCTGCTAAGGTTAGCCGTGAGGTACCACCATTCAAGCCGATACTCGGGATGCTGCTCAAGTGCGGCGGGATAGCTAACCTTGATGCCAGGCTTAACCTGAGCAAAGCCGGTCGCATCGGCCCCCAATCCGGCAAATCCCTTACCGGACGCTGAAGATGAAGATGAGGGCTCACTGCATGCGGTGATAAGCACGAGCAGCAACAATAAAAGGTGCTTAACGATCATCAGCAAAACCTTTTAAAAATTCACCGGCAGAGCTGAACCGGAGTTTTAACACCGGCACAATTGCCGCGACGAAGGCACTGCAAAGCGCGGCCAGCACTAAGTACAACCACTGCATCGGAAAAACATGCCACGGAAGTGCCCAGCCAAATGCCCGAACGTTAATAACAGTCACTAAGCAATAGCTGATAATTAACCCTAATGGCACAGCCAATAGCGCTGTGATAAAGGCGAGTAGCATTAATCTGAGTAATTCAGTAATGACTAATTGCCACCGTGAGACCCCGCAGGCCCAAATCGGCGCGATTTGGTTCAGCCGCAGTGCTGATAAGCTTAGCAGACTGCTAAACAGAGCAATGGCCGCCACGGCCAACACCAGTAAATTTAGTGCCTGGGTAACGGCAAAGGTGCGCTCAAACAATTGCAGTGAATAGCGCTTAACGGCCTGCTGGTCAATAACCTGGGTTGGTGACAAAGAGAACGTCTCAGTCAATGCCTGAATAACCGCTTCAAGCTGTATTGGCTCAACCCGCAGCGCAATGCTGCCGCGCTCTGCTTTTGGCCAGTTCTGAAAGAGGGTATCCAGTGCCATTATCACCTGACCTTTCGGGTTGCCATAATCGCTGAAGACTGCTGCAATATTAAATTCAGTTTGCTGCAAGCCCCTGATAGTCAGGCTATCGCCGGTCCTAAGCGCTAACCGTCGGGCCAGTTGTTCGTTGATCATAACTGCGGCGCCCGACTCAATATTCTGCCAGGTCGCCGGTGTATGACTAAGCAGAGGCCAGTGATCACTATAGGTGCTGTGGACCTTAATGCCGCGCAGTTCAACCGGCATACCTTCAATCAGGCTTTCTGTACCCGCAGACGGAAGAATCGCGCTGACAGCAGGGTGGTCGTTAAGCCACTTAATAACTTGCTCTGCCTGGGTTTCATGGTCGGTCCGGACATAAACGTCAGCGGCAAGACGCTGATCAAGCCAGAGGCTGAAAGTGTTGCGAAAGCCATCGACCATGCCACCGACACCAATGCTGGTTGATAACGCAAGCAGCAACGCCACCAGAGCCACGCTTAACTGAGGAACTTGCAGCCGTGCCTCTGCCAA
>NZ_JAWVZF010000060.1:0-15446 GCF_033722355.1 Arsukibacterium sp.
CTGGTACTGACCGATAGCGCAGAGGTGCCGCTGCAGGATGACCGCATTATCGTGCTGCCCGACCTGCTAAGCCGGATGCCGCAACTGGCTGCGCACTTTTATCAGCAACCACAACAGCATCTGCAGCTAATCGGTATTACCGGCACCAATGGAAAATCCAGTACCAGTTGTTTTATTAATCAGCTGGCCGAGTACTGTGATACGCCGGCAGCTGTGATTGGCACCCTGGGCTATGGCCACTGGCAGCAGCTGACGCCACTGCTGAATACCACACCGCATTATATTGAAGTACAACGCATTCTGGCCGGGTTTGTCGCGGATAAGCGTCAGCTGGCCGCCATGGAGGTGTCATCGCATGCGCTGGCGCAGCAACGGGTGGCCGGCGTTCAGTTTCAGGTAGCAGTATTGACTAATTTAAGCCGTGACCATCTGGATTATCATGGCAGCATGGCAGAGTACGGTCAGGCAAAAAGCCTGTTATTCCAGCCTGATATGAGCCGCTGTGCGGTGCTCAATGTGTCTGACGCGCTGGGTAAGGCGCTTGCCAGTCGTCATGATATTCCGGTATGGGTTTATGGTAAAGCCGAGGATTGCCAGGGGCACAGCCGCTTCCTCGGCTATCACCAGCTTAAAGCCACCCGGCACGGCTTTGAATGTCTGTTAACCAGCCAGGCTGGTGAGCACAAGCTGCAGTTACCGCTTTTGGGCGAATTTAATATTCAGAACGTGTTAGCCGCGATCAGCAGCTTGCTGGCGCTGGGTTACGACTTAACAGAATTACTGCAGGGCGCAAGCAAGCTGAAACCGCTGGCAGGCAGGATGGAGCAGTTTGCGTTCAGCCAGGGCGTTACGGTCGTGGTCGATTACGCCCATACACCTGACGCCTTGCAGCAGGCACTTAAGGCGTTACGTCGCCATTGCGGTGGCCGGTTATGGTGTGTGTTCGGTTGTGGCGGCGATCGTGATAAAGGCAAGCGGCCACTAATGGGCCAGCTGGCGCAGCAACATGCCGATCATTGCATTGTTACCTCAGATAATCCGCGCAGCGAAGCGCCATTGCAAATCTGTCAGGACATCGCTGCAGGTATGCAGCAGACAGATAATTACCGGATTGAACCTAACCGCCAACAGGCAATTAAGCTGGCTTTAGCCAGTGCTCAGCCCGGTGATGTGATACTGCTGGCAGGCAAGGGCCACGAGACCACCCAGATTATCGGGCAGGAACACCACCACTATGATGAACGTGCTTACGTGCGGCAACTTATGTCGGAGATGGCATTATGATAACGCTAAGCTGTGCAGAAATAGCCACCCTTTTACAGGGACAATTAATCGGCACCGATCATTTAATCAGTGAGGTCAGTACCGACAGCCGGACGATTAACGCCGGCGCCCTGTTTATTGCCTTAAAGGGCCCGAACTTTGATGGCAGTCGTTTTGTTGATGACGTGATCGCCAAAGGTGCGGCAGCAATTGTTACCGAGCGGCCGCTGCCGGCAGATATCAGTCAGATAGTGGTCGCTGATACCCGGCTGGCGCTGGGCCAGCTGGGCGCAGCAGTTAAAGCCAGGCTGCTGCCGAAAACTATTGCCGTCACCGGTAGTGCCGGAAAAACAACGGTCAAAGAAATGCTGGCGGCGATATTAAGTCGATGCGGCCAGGTACTGGCCACTCAGGGCAATTTTAATAACGATATTGGTGTGCCTTTAACCCTGTTACGGTTGACACCGGATGACCATTTTGCGGTGATGGAGCTGGGCGCGAATCATGCCGGTGAAATTGCCTACACCACATCACTGGTCAAACCAGATGTTGCGATTATTACCAACGCTGCTGCGTCGCACCTGGAAGGTTTTGGCGACACTTTCGGCGTGGCCAGGGCAAAAAGCGAAATTTTCTCAGGCGTCGCTGATGGTGGTATTGCCATTATGCAACATGACAGTGAGTTTACCGAATATTGGCGTAACCGTTGTAAGCGGTTGAAAATAGTGAGTTTTGCTAGCAATCACCGGCCTGGCAGCGTGACTGATAACAGTACTGCCGATATCAGGGCCGAGCAAATCAGTCTGAATAATCAGGGTTGTGCTCAGTTTAAGCTGGTCTACCACAATGAGCAGGTGCTGGTGCAGCTGAGCCTGCCGGGCAAGCACAATGTTGCCAATGCCCTGGCGGCGGCGGCTGCGGCAATGGCGGTGGGGGCGAAGCTTAGCGATGTGCAGCTGGGGCTGGCGCAGATGGCCGGGGTAAAAGGCCGTACTAATATTATCGAGCTGAGCAACAACATCAGGCTGATTGACGACAGCTATAACGCCAATGTTGAGTCGGTAAAAGCAGCAATTGACTTACTGGCCAGTTATCCCGGCTACCGGGTGCTGCTGTTAGGAGACATGGCTGAACTGGGCGCTGATGCAAGGCGGTACCACGAGGAAATCGGCATTTTTGCCAAAGACGCCGGCATTAATCTGTTATTCACCCTCGGTGTGTTATCACAGAGCGCCAGTGACTTGTTTAACGGACAAGGCTCACATTTCAGCTCGCGGCAGCCGATGTTAGACCGGCTGATACCGCTTATTACAACCCAGCAAAATGTCACCATACTCGTTAAGGGCTCTCGAAGTGCGAAAATGGAGTTAGTTGTGCAGGACTTGCTAGAACGATGTCAGCAGGAGCGTAGCCCATGTTAGTGTGGTTAGCCGAATATTTAACGCAGTACATTAGCTTTTTTAATGTGTTCAGCTATCTGACCTTCCGGTCAATTCTGGGCGTGTTAACGTCCTTATTTTTAAGTCTGTATTTTGGGCCGATCCTGATTGCCCGGTTACAGAAAATGCAGATTGGCCAGGTTGTACGCAATGATGGTCCGGAAAGTCACTTTTCAAAAAAAGGCACGCCAACGATGGGTGGGCTGCTGATTCTGATGTCAATTCTGGTCAGTACCCTGTTGTGGGCAAATCTCAGTAATAAATATGTCTGGGTTGTTCTGTTTGTGCTGGTCAGTTTCGGCATCATCGGCTTTGTCGACGATTACCGCAAAGTGATCCGCAAAGACCCGAAAGGCCTGATTGCCCGCTGGAAATATTTCTGGCAGTCAGTGTTTGCCATTATCACCGCCTTGTTTCTGTATATGACTGCTGAGCGGCCTGCTGAAACGGCGCTGCTGGTCCCGTTTTTAAAAGATGTTATGCCGCAATTAGGGTTGTTGTTTCTGGCATTAAGTTATTTTGTGATTGTCGGCACCAGCAATGCCGTTAACCTGACTGATGGCCTCGATGGGTTGGCGATCGTTCCCACTATTATGGTCGCCGGTGCGTTTGCCATTATTGCTTATGCCAGTGGCAACGTAAATTTTGCAGCTTATCTGAATATTCCCTATCTGCCTTATACCAGCGAACTTGTGGTGCTGTGTGCCGCCATGATTGGTGCCGGTCTCGGTTTTCTGTGGTTTAACACCTATCCGGCGCAGGTTTTTATGGGCGATGTGGGCTCCCTGGCGCTGGGTGCCGTGCTTGGCATCATAGCGATTTTAGTCCGCCAGGAGATAGTGCTGTTTATTATGGGTGGCATTTTTGTGATGGAAACCGTGTCAGTCATTTTGCAGGTCGGTTCTTACAAGCTGCGTAAGCAGCGGATTTTCCGGATGGCGCCGATTCATCATCACTACGAATTAAAGGGCTGGCCGGAACCGCGGGTTATCGTCCGCTTCTGGATCCTATCGATCATCTTTGTGCTGGTGGGTCTGGCGACCCTGAAACTGAGATAAGCTATGCAAATGAACCTTAACGCCAAACGCATTGCAGTAGTGGGGCTGGGCCTGTCAGGTCTGGCCACTGTACGCTTTTTGCTGGCGCAGGGGGTAAAACCGGTGCTGATGGACAGCCGAAGCAAGCCGGCCGGGTTGGAGCAAATTGCCACCGACAAGGTAGACGGAATTTATCTGGGTGAGTTTGACGCTAACCGGCTGGCGCAGATGGATATGATTATTGTCAGCCCGGGGCTGGCACCCAGTCACCCGGCCATCCGTTTTGCCAGGGCACAGGGCGTGGAAGTACTGGGCGATGTCGAGTTGTTTGCCCGTTATAACGATAAGCCGGTAATAGCTATTACCGGCTCTAATGGTAAGTCAACGGTAACCACGCTGGTCGCCGAGATGCTGCAGCAAAGCGGTATCAACGCCGTGGCTGCCGGTAATATTGGCTTGCCGGTGCTGGATGCTATCCGCCAGCAGGATGCGGCAGTCTTCGTGCTGGAACTGTCCAGCTTTCAGCTGGATACCACATCAAGCTTGCACAGCCGTGCCAGCTGTTTGCTGAATGTCAGCGCTGATCATCTGGATCGCTACAGCGATATGGCCGCGTATACGGCATCGAAACAGCGGGTATATCAGCACAGCGCTCTGGCCGTTTATAACCAGGCTGATCCGTTAACCTATCCGGGGGTGACCGCTGCTGACACAACACAGCTGGCAATCAGCCTGCAAGACGCCGACTATGGCATCAGCATTGTAAAAGGTGAGCCGTGGCTTAATGTTGCCGGCGAGCCGCTATTGCCGGTGAGTCAGTTGGCCATTACCGGCAGCCATAACCAGTTTAATGCGCTGGCAGCCGCAGCTTTGGCGCTGAGCTGCGGGGCCAGTCGAGCCGCAATTGCCCGCACCTTGCAACAGTTCGACGGGCTGGCGCATCGTTGCCAGCTGGTTAGGTCTGATAAAGGTGTGCGCTGGATAAACGATTCCAAGGCGACCAATATTGGTGCCACGCTGGCGGCAATTGCCGGTTTGCGTCCGTCCATCAGTGGCAAGCTGATCCTGATTGCCGGCGGCGATGCTAAAGGCGCCGATCTGACGGAATTACAACCCGTGCTGACCCGTGATGTTAACCACGTTATCACGTTGGGCCAGGATGGCCCGGCGATTGCCGCGCTGCACCCGCATGCCACTGAGGTTAAGGATTTGCAAAGCGCCGTGCAGCAGGCTGCCAAAATGGCGAAAAGTGGCGACATGGTGTTGTTATCGCCGGCGTGTGCCAGCCTGGATATGTTTAAAAGTTATGCCGAGCGCGGTGAGCTGTTCGCCAAAGCCGTTAAGGAGCTGAAACTATGAAGCAGCTTAGCTTAACTATCTGGCAGGGCGCCTGGCAAAATCCGTGGCACATTATCAGTGCAGCCTGGCAGCGCGAAGACAACGCGGCTTACGACAGACTGTTTTTAACGCTGCTGATGCTTATCCTGGCTATCGGCGTTGTTATGGTAACCAGCGCCTCCATGCCGGTCGCCGAGCGGTTATTCAATAACCCGTTGCATTTTACTATCCGCCATCTGGTCTATCTGGGTATTGGCCTGACGATGGCAGTATTAGTATTGCGGGTACCGGTAAGCTGGTGGCATCGTGGCAATATGTGGTTACTGCTGCTGGGTATTCTGTTGCTGGTGGCGGTATTGTTATTTGGTCGCAATGTTAACGGCAGTACCCGCTGGTTATCTTTAGGCCCTGTCGGGTTACAGGCTGCTGAGCCTGCCAAACTCTTCTTCTTTGTTTATCTGGCCAGTTATCTGGTGCGCCGGCATGAGGAAGTGCGGGACAATCTGAAAGGCTTTTTAAAGCCGTTAGCCGTATTGTTTTTATTTGCAGTGTTACTGCTGATGCAGCCGGATTTAGGCACCGTTATTGTAATGTTTGCCACTGCAGTTGCCTTACTATTTTTAGCCGGCGCCAAAATCTGGCAATTCCTTTGTTTAATGGCCACCGGCTTTATGGCCATTGGCGTGTTAATTGTCTACAGCGAATATCGCTGGAAGCGGGTTACAGCATTCCTGGACCCATGGGCAGACCCCTTTGGCAGCGGCTATCAACTAACCCAGTCGTTAATGGCTTTTGGCCGTGGCGGCTGGTTTGGTCAGGGGCTGGGTAACAGCATCCAGAAGCTGGAGTATCTGCCCGAAGCACATACCGACTTTATTCTGGCGGTGATTGCTGAGGAAACCGGTTTTATTGGTGTGGCCGTGCTGATGACGCTGCTGTTTGTGCTGGTATACCGGGCATTGTGGATTGGACAGCGCGCCCTGGCGAAGAAACTAAGCTTTCACGGTTTTATGGCCTATGCGCTAGCGATCTGGATTGGTTTTCAGGCTGCGGTAAATGTCGGTGTAGCCACCGGTGCGCTACCCACCAAAGGGCTAACGCTGCCTTTTGTCAGCTCAGGTGGCAGTAGCCTGGTGATTATGTTGCTGGCAGCCGGCTTGCTGCTGCGGATTGATTTTGAGGTGCGGCTTAAAGGCAAACAAGCGCTTAGCGGAGGCAAACATGGCTAAACCGCTGGCACTTATTATGGCAGGTGGCACCGGCGGCCATATTTTCCCGGCTCAGGCGGTGGCGAAGGCCCTGGCTGCTGAAGGCTGGGATATTGCCTGGCTGGGGAGCACTGATCGGATGGAAGCCAGGCTGGTGCCAGGTTTTGGCTGGCCATTTTACGGCATCCATGTTGCGGGTTTACGGGGTAAGGGGCTAGTCAGCAAACTGACTGCGCCCTGGATGCTGCTAAAAGCATTCTGGCAGGCGGCCACAGTATGTCGCCGGTTAAAGCCGGCGATAGCGCTGGGTTTTGGGGGCTATGCCAGTGGCCCGGGAGGCCTGGCCAGTTGGTTAAGCGGCACGCCCCTGCTTATTCATGAGCAAAATGCAGTAGCGGGCAGCACCAATAAACTACTGGCCCGCTTAGCGCAAAAGGTGCTGGTCGCTTTTGACAGTGCGTTTCAGGGTAACCGGAAACGTCAGCTGGTTGGCAATCCGATCCGCGCTGAGTTACTTAAGTGCCGTGCTGATCGCCCAGAGCCCGACAGCCTGAATATCTTAATTGTCGGCGGCAGTCTTGGCGCGCAAGCGCTGAACAGGGCGTTACCCGCCCAATTAACCGAACTGGCGAAAAGCGGCACTATTGCCATAAGGCATCAGACCGGCGTGGCAATGCTGGCAGAGGTTGAGCAGGCATACCAGCCATTGAAGGCTGACGGCTGTCAGGTAGAGGTTACAGCCTTTATTGATGACATGGCGGCAGCGTACCGCTGGGCTGATGTACTGATATGCCGCTCAGGAGCACTGACAGTAAGTGAAGTGGCAGCGGTTGGCGTGGCGGCTATTTTTGTGCCGTTGCCCGGCGCGATAGATGATCATCAGACCGCCAATGCCAGAGTGCTGGCTGACCGTGATGCGGCGGTGCTGTTGCCGCAATCGCAATTACAACAACAGGGGGTGCAGCCGGTTATGCAACCCTGGTTAACCGACAAGGCACCGCTGCAACAAATGGCGCAGCGTGCCAGAAATCTGGCAAAGACAGATGCGGCTGAGCAGATCGTCGCACTGTGCCGGCAAGTAACAGGACAAGTAGTATGATTAGCACACCGCAACAAAAAAAACAGGCTATGCGCCGGGTAGAGCGGATCCATTTTGTTGGTATCGGTGGGGCCGGTATGGGCGGTATTGCCGAAGTGCTGCTGAACGAGGGGTACAAAGTAACCGGCTCTGATCTGGCAGCCAACCCGGTCATCGAGCGGCTGGTATCGCTAGGCGCTGAGGTGAAATTTGGCCATCACGCCAGTCAGGTTGATGGCGCCAGTGTCGTGGTGGTATCCAGCGCGATTAAAGCTGCGAACCCGGAAGTGGCCGCCGCATTAGCACAGCGGATCCCGGTGGTGCGCCGGGCTGAAATGCTGGGTGAGCTGATGCGGTTCCGACACGGTATTGCGATTGCCGGCACGCATGGCAAAACCACCACCACCAGTTTACTGGCATCGATTTTTGCTGAAGCCGGCACCGATCCGACCTTTGTTATTGGTGGCTTACTGAATTCAGCAGGCTCTAACGCCCGGTTAGGTGCCGGCCGTTTTCTGATTGCTGAAGCCGATGAAAGCGATGCGTCGTTCCTGCATTTACAGCCGATGGCGACGGTGATTACCAATATCGAAGCCGATCATATGGACACTTATGACGGTGACTTTGAAAAGCTGAAAGCGACTTATCTGGAGTTTTGTCACAATCTGCCATTTTATGGCATGGCAGTGGTCTGTATTGACGATAAGGTGCTGCGCTCCCTGATCCCTGCCATTGGCCGCACCGTGCTGACCTATGGTTTCAGCGATGATGCCGATTACCGGGTTACTGATTTCAGACAACAGGGAACCCGTAGCTTTTTTGTCATCACTGATCCTGCCGGCAATCAGCGCGAAGTTCAGCTTAATTTACCCGGTAAACACAATGCATTAAACGCGACTGCTGCCTTTGCGCTGGCAACAGATGAGGGCATCAGTGAACAGGCTATTCTGGCTGCGCTGGGTAAATTTGAAGGCATTGGCCGGCGGTTTCAGCAATATGGTGAGTTCGACACCGGCCGGGGCAAGGTACTGCTGTTAGACGACTACGGCCACCATCCTACAGAAGTGGCCGCGACAATAGCCGCGGTGCGCAGCGCCTGGCCTGAGCGGCGGCTGGTGATGGCTTATCAGCCCCACCGGTTCAGCCGTACCCGCGACCTTTATGAAGATTTCACCCAGGTGTTGTCCAGTGTCGACAAATTACTGTTACTGGAAGTCTATGCTGCGGGCGAAGCCCCGATTGCCGGTGCTGACAGCCGTAACCTGTGCCGTTCTATCCGGGCGCGGGGCCAGATAGAACCGGTTTATGTGGCTGAGCCCAAAGCGCTGGCTGCTGCACTGGCTGAGGTACTGGAAGAGGGCGATATCGTATTGACTCAGGGCGCCGGTAATATTGGCGCCCTGGTAAAAGAGCTGGCCGCAACCGGACTGGATATCAACCGGTTAAAGCAATTGTCGGAGGAGGCAGTATGAGTAACTTTGGCAAAGTGGCAGTGATGTATGGTGGTCATTCTGCCGAGCGCGACGTATCGCTGCGCTCTGGCAAAGCGGTCCTCAATGCCTTACAGCAGGCCGGCGTCGATGCCGTGGCGTTTGACCCGGCTGAGCAGTCGCTGCCGGCATTGCTTAACGATGTGAAAGCGGAGCGGGTATTTATTGTGCTGCATGGCCGCGGCGGTGAAGACGGCACTATGCAGGGGGCACTGCAGTTGCTCGGTTTGCCTTATACCGGCAGCGGTGTGCTGGGATCAGCACTGGCCATGGATAAAATCCGGTGTAAACGTTTATTTATAGCTCAGCAGCTGCCTACAGCCCCTTTTGCCGTGGTGCACAGCGAGACGATTGATTACGCCGGATTACTGGATCAGCTGGGTGGCAAAGTTATGGTAAAGCCTGCCAATGAAGGGTCCAGCATTGGCATGAGTGCCGCCAGCACTGCAGCAGAGCTGGAGCAGGCTATCGCCGCAGCTTTACAGTATGACAGCGAAATTCTGGTGGAGCGCTGGATCAATGGCCGGGAGTTTACCATCGCCATTTTGGGGGAGACGGTGCTGCCGGTTGTAGAGATGCGTACCCCGCGGCCATTTTATGATTACGAAGCAAAATATCAGGCAAACAGTACTGAGTATCTGTGTCCGGCACCCCTGACGGCAGAGCAGACGACGGTAATGCAGCGTGATGCTCTGGCTGCATTTAAAGCGGTAGGTGCGTCAGGCTGGGGCCGGGTTGATTTAATGCTGAACGAGCAGGGTGAGCACTTTTTACTGGAAGTGAATACGGTACCAGGTATGACCGAAAAGTCACTGGTGCCTATGGCAGCTAAAGCGGCCGGCTTAAGTTTCAGTGAGCTGGTGCTGCGTATTTTACAGCAAACCCTGGCCGTCAATCACAGGGAACAGGACTAATAAAATGAGCTTGAGTCAGCTTTTTCAGCGGCTAGCAGACAGGCAACACAGTCACCACAAACCCGGTTTTATTGCCGGACTGGTGTTTTTTGTGCTCGCTCTGGGGATGCTTAGCTGGGGAGGGCTGCAGGTTTATGGCTGGATACAGAGCCAGCAGGGCGCGCCGATTAAACAGGTGCGGTTATACGGTAACTTCCAGCATATTCAGCAACAGCTGTTACAACAGCAACTGCAACAGGAATATGTCGGGAATTTTTTTCGGGTAAACGTTGATCAGGTGCAGCAGTTCCTGCAGCAACAGCCCTGGGTTTATCAGGCAGCCGTGCGCAAACAATGGCCTGATACCCTGGTGGTGGTGGTGACAGAGCAGCAGCCGGTCGCAATCTGGAATCAGCAACAGTTGCTTAATAATAAAGGGGAGTTGTTTATTGCCCCGTTAAATGAGCTGATCCCGGCATTGCCGAAGCTCCACGGCCCCGAGGGCAGTGAGCAGGATGCCCTGACAATGTTTCATCATATACAGGCACTGTTGCAGTTACATCAGTTCAGCGCTGAGCAGCTGTGGTTAACCGAGCGGTTTTCCTGGCGGCTGCAACTGCAGGGAGGAGTAGCGTTGCAACTGGGGCGGCAGGACACGATGAAACGAATACAACGCTTTATCGAGTTGTACCCGGCGATGCAGCAGCACCGGGAACAGGAATTAGCTGAAGTCGATTTACGCTATGACACCGGCATTGCCGTGCGTTATGCCAATACGGAGCCAAAGAGAAAAGCATGACAAAGTCGATTGAACGAGATCTGATAGTAGGGCTGGACATCGGTACTGCACAGATTAAAGCTGTGGTAGGCGAGATCACCCCGGACAACCGTCTTAGTATTGTCGGGGTGGGTACCCATGCTTCGCGTGGCATGGACAAAGGCGGCGTTAATGATTTGAATCTGGTGGTGCAGGCGGTGCAGCGGGCAATTAATGAGGCTGAGTTAATGGCCGACTGCCAGATCTCGTCGGTGTATTTAGGGATCACCGGTAAACATATCCGCTGTCAGAACGAAAGTGGCATGGTGCCGATTAACGATACCGAGGTTACCGCGGATGATGTGGCCAGCGTAATTCACGCGGCCAAGTCTGTGCCTATTTCAGCTGAGCGACGGATGTTACATGTATTGCCGCAGGAATTTTCGGTGGACATGCAGGAAGGTATTAAAAGTCCGGTCGGCATGTCTGGCGTAAGAATGGAAGCAAAAGCCCACATTATTACCTGTGCTAACGATATGGCGAAAAATATTGAAAAATGTGTTGAACGCTGCGGTCTGGCAGTCGATCAGCTTATTTTCTCGTCACTGGCTTCCAGTTATGCAGTATTAACCGACGATGAAAAAGAGCTGGGAGTCTGTGTGGTCGACATGGGCGGCGGTACTATCGATTTATCCATTTACACCAACGGTGCATTGCGCCATACCGCCGTGATTCCAGTCGCCGGTAACCAGGTTACCAGCGATATTGCGAAAATCTTCCGCACGCCAATCAGCCATGCAGAAGATATTAAAGTGCAGTACGCCTGCGCCCTGCGCAGTATGGTAGGGAAAGAAGAAAGTATTGAAGTCCCCAGTGTTGGCGGCAGACCGGCGCGTTCTATGTCGCGTCATACCCTGGCGGAAGTTGTCGAGCCGCGCTACCACGAATTATTCGAGCTGGTGCTGGAAGAAATCCGCAGCTCCGGCCTGGAAGAGCAAATTGCGGCAGGCTTGGTACTAACCGGTGGTACCTCAAAGATGGAAGGGGCCGTGGAGTTTGCCGAAGACGTGTTTCAGATGCCGGTGCGGGTAGGGCAACCCATGCATGTCAGCGGGTTAAAAGAATATGTGCAGGACCCGGCCTACGCCAGCGTAGTGGGCTTACTGCTGTATGGTAAAGATGTACGGGCCCAGCAAAAAAGTGCGGCGTTAAGCCGCGATCCAGTGAGCAGTTTGCTGAAAAAAATCAGCAGCTGGTTTAAAGGTGAGTTTTAAAGAGCGTAAAAAACGGAGAGAGAGCTATGTTTGAGTTAATGGAAAACCACAGCCAAGAAGCTGTCATTAAAGTAATAGGTGTTGGTGGCGGCGGCGGCAACGCAGTTGAATATATGGTCGCCAGTAATATTGAAGGGGTTGAGTTTGTTGCTGCGAATACCGACGCTCAGGCGCTGCGTAATTCGTCTGCGAACATTACTTTGCAACTGGGCGCCGGGGTCACCAAAGGTTTGGGTGCCGGTGCCAATCCGGAAATTGGCCGCCGTTCAGCGGAAGAAGACCGGGAAACCATTAAGAAGACGCTGCAGGGCGCCGATATGATTTTTATCGCTGCCGGCATGGGTGGTGGTACTGGTACGGGTGCGGCTCCTATCGTGGCTGAGGTTGCACGCGAGCTGGGTATTTTAACGGTTGCTGTGGTAACCAAACCCTTCCCGTTTGAAGGTAAAAAGCGCACTGCCTACGCTGACGAAGGCATTCTGGAGCTTAGCAAGTATGTTGACTCGCTGATCACTATTCCGAATGACAAGCTGTTAAAAGTGTTAGGCAAAGGGACCAGTCTGCTGGATGCGTTCAAAGCAGCTAACAATGTGTTGCTGGGCGCAGTGCAGGGTATTGCTGAACTAATAACACGGCCGGGTCTGATCAACGTCGACTTTGCTGACGTACGTACTGTGATGTCTGAAATGGGTACCGCTATGATGGGCACCGGTCGTGCGACGGGTCCTGACCGTGCTGAGGAAGCGGCCGAGCAGGCAATTTCCAGTCCGCTGTTGGAAGATATCGACTTGTCAGGTGCTAAAGGCATTCTGGTTAACATTACTGCCGGTCTTGATATCAGCATTGAAGAGTTTGAAATTGTCGGTAACGCAGTAAAAGCCTTCGCGTCAGAAAACGCGACTGTGGTAGTCGGTGCCGTAATCGATCCGGAAATGCATGATGAATTACGGGTTACCGTGGTTGCTACCGGTATCGGGGCAGATCGTCGGCCGGACATCAGCCTGGTACCAAACCACCGCGCTGAACCGGTACAGGCCTATGTGCAGCAGGGTAACACCATGCGTCATGCTGCACCGGCAGCTAATCCGCAGAAAGAAGAAGCACTGCAGGTGAAAACCCAGCCGGAAAGCAAAGGCGGTATCGATATTTTTGATATTCCGGCGTTTTTACGCAAGCAGGCAGACTAAGCGGCAGGTGGTGGCCCGTTGTCAGTGGTTTGGCAAACGCCCGGTGTGCAAAGTAAATATTAGTAACAGTTGAAGTTAAGCTGCAGTTCAGCTGGAGTTAGTCAGGATGATGACTGACCAACATTGCCATTAAATTGGTAAAGCTGCTGAAGTTATGCTAAGCTTCGCCGCCATTTTGTGATTGCTTAAATTTTGAGCAGGAAGAAATTATGATTAAACAACGTACCGTCGCTAAAACAGTCAGTACTATTGGTGTTGGGTTACACAAGGGTGAAAAGGTTACGCTCACTCTCCGGCCTGCACCTGACAACACGGGCATTATGTTCCGTCGTGTTGACCTTGAGCCAATAGTCGACTTTAAAGTTACCCCGCAAATGGTGGGTGACACGGTGATGTGTACCTGTTTAATTAATGAGCAGGGCGTGCGGCTGTCTACGACTGAGCATTTAATGGCGGCTATTGCCGGCCTGGGCATCGATAACCTGATTATCGAAGTGGATGCGGCTGAAATTCCTATTATGGATGGCAGCGCTAATCCATTTGTTTACCTGTTGCTGGAAGCTGGCATCAGCGAGCAGAAGCTGGCAAAGAAATTTATCAGAATCAAGCGCACGGTGCGGGTAGAAGATGGCGATAAATGGGCTGAAATCCGCCCGCACAATGGTTTTAAAATCGATTTTGCCATCGACTTTAACCATCCGGTGATTGCCGAAACCACGCAGCGGATGCAAATGGATTTCTCGGCGGCTGGCTTTATCAAAGATATCAGCCGGGCTCGTACCTTCGGTTTTTTGCACGATATTGAATACCTGCGGGCTAATAATCTGGCATTAGGCGGTAGCTTCGATAACGCTGTGGTACTGGATGAATTTCGGGTATTAAACCAGGACGGCCTGCGCTATGAAGATGAATTTATTAAACATAAAATTCTTGATGCCATTGGTGATTTATATATGGCGGGTTACAGTGTGCTCGGCGAGTTTATTTCGTACAAAACCGGCCACGCCTTAAATAACCAGTTATTGTGCGCGGTATTAGCCGAACAGGAAAACTGGGAATTTGTCAGCTTTGAAGATAAAGCCGACATGCCTATCTCTTATCTGGCACCGCAAATGGCCTGATCCAACTCTCAGACTAAAAAAACCGGCATAATGTCGGTTTTTTTATTTCGGCGCCAAAAAAAGATCCAAGTGAATACGTTATGCACTGCTAGCCTTTTTCAGGGCTTATCTGGCAAGTAACCGGGCCAGGGCTTGTTTTACTTTGTCGTCACTTTGTTCCAGGGCCTGTTCCAGCGCGGCGCGCGCCTTGTCGGACAAATTAGGTTGTCTGGCAGTGGCCACCGCGTTGGCAGGGGTTTTGGTGGTGGGCCGGGCCATCTGGCCATGCGGTGACACTTCAATATCAATTCCGGCTAAATCAGGCAAGATTTTTTGCCGGAAATTGTCTAGAATGGCATCGCGCTGCATCTTTAACCGGTTTGCCCAGCCTGGCGATTGACATAAAATAACGGCCCGCCCGGCTTTAATGCTCGACACCTGACAAAAACTCAGTTGCTCGAGCTGCAGAATGTGGCATAACTCGGTATTTAATTTGCTAACAAGTTCATACTGTTGCTGCATCGCTGCCAGCGAACTCTGGCCAAACAGCTTGGTGAGATCTTCAGGTTTATGGCTATAGCGTTTCATCAACAGCGTACTTTAATGGCTTAATCGCGGGCCAGTAAGTGTAACAGGTTTTATCGGTGCTGGCACAAATCGGCGGGCTTGAAACCCGTTCTGCCTGGCACCATATCCTGCCCATAGCCGCTTGACCGGCAGGCAGTAAAGCACAACGACAATAAATAACTGGCCTGGCCAGGGCTGCAAAGCAGTTTTAACTTAAATGGTATCTGGATAATGTTTGGAAAATTTTTCGCCAAATTAGTTGGCAGCCGTAACGACCGCTTCCTGAAAAAACAGCAGAAATATGTGAAGCAGATTAATGCCCTGGAAGCTGAATACCAGGCCTTATCCGACGAAGCCTTAAAGCAGAAAACCGCTGAATTTAAGCAACGGGTGCAGCAGGGCGCCAGCCTGGACGACATTTTACCTGAAGCCTTTGCCACGGTGCGGGAGGCCAGCACCCGGGTATTTAACATGCGCCATTTTGATGTGCAGTTACTCGGCGGTATCGTGCTGCATCAGGGCCGTATTTCGGAAATGCGCACCGGTGAAGGTAAAACACTTACTGCCACCTTGCCGGCTTATTTAAATGCATTAAGCGGCAAAAGCGTGCATGTTATCACCGTCAATGATTACCTGGCACGGCGCGATGCCCAAACCAACGAGCCGCTGTTCAGTTTCCTTGGTTTAAGCGTTGGCGTAAACGTGCCGGGGATGGCACATCAGGCTAAGCAACAGGCGTATCAGGCTGATATTACTTACGGTACCAACAATGAATTTGGCTTTGATTACCTGCGCGACAATATGGCATTTTCGCC
>NZ_JAWVZF010000061.1:0-15407 GCF_033722355.1 Arsukibacterium sp.
GCACCTTCTAAATCAGTACGCTTAATCCGCGAGCCGGTAACTTCAATGCGTTCAACTTTTGCTGCTTCATCTTCTTCAGCTGCAGTAACTGAAGCAGTAAAAGCGGTCGCTGAAACCGCACCAAAGGCGATAGCTAAGCGCACAGCTTTGCTTAATTTATTATTTGTATACATGTATTTCTCCCTGGACCACTATCTCGCTAGTGATTCTATTTTTAACAGTTACCAACCTTTTAAGGCGATTGGCACTCCATTCATCTCGGATATACTCCGATTTGTCGCGTCCTGATAATAAACGGTATTTTTCGGTAGGGTCAACAGCTTTTATTGAACAATTTCACCCGCTCGTGGTCAGCAAGCTGTTTTGCAGCGAATTCATCAGTAATCACCGGCGGCGGCTGTTTACCTGAAAAAGGCGCAAAAGCAGCTTAAATGCCCTGATTCGCCGGCAAATACCGGTATAAAGTGGCTTTAAACCGACGTTTTGCAGATATTGATGTTATATAGTGCTGGTAAATCCGTAATTTATTATTTACACGATGACGATTTTATCGTCAGCCCATTTTTAAACCGGCGCCAGATAAAACAGCATGGCCACCGCTTGGCGGACGTTTTCCTGCTGGAAAATCTGATAAACACCGCTATCGACACTTTGCTATCTGCACCAGAGCTGGTTAGAATCAGCAAACTGTACATCTATACAGGCAACCTTACTGACTGATGGCGACTGAACCCATGCTTTCTGACAAGCTGAAACAACAAATACGGGATGCACAGCAACAGTTAAAAGCGGCCTTACCCCATTATCACAACCGGCCTGGCCAGAACAAACTTATCGCAGAAATGGCGAATATTGTAGCTGGCCAGTATCACCGGCATGACCGGATTGGCCTGATTGAAGCCGGCACCGGCACCGGCAAATCGCTGGCTTACCTGCTGGCGACCCTGCCTGTTGCGCTGAACCAGAAAAAAACTCTGGTTATTGCCACCGCAACGGTTGCCTTACAAGAGCAGCTGATTAACAAAGATATTCCTTTTTTCCGGCAGCACAGTGCTATTGAGTTTGAATATAATCTGGTTAAAGGCCGTTCACGGTATGCCTGTATCGAACGGTTAAAACAACACCTGATACAGCCTGATTTACTGACCAGTGCTGAGCGCAGCCAGGCGGTTATTCTGCAAACGCTTTATCAGGCATGGCAACAGCGCGACTGGCTGGGCGACCGCGACACACTGCCAATCACGGTAGATGATGCACTCTGGCACAGTATCAGCGCGGATCCGTACCATTGCAGTAAACACGATAAACGTCATCATCAGTGTCCGTTTCACCTGGCCCGGGCAGAAATCAGTGACGCTCAGCTGCTGGTGGTAAACCATAGTCTGCTATTAGCTGATTTAGCCGCAGGCAATGCGATTTTGCCCTCCCCCGAAGACTGTATTTATGTTATTGACGAAGCCCATCATCTGCCCGCTTGCGGGCGAGACTACTTCGCCGCTTTTGCCCAGTTAAATCATCCTGCGGTCTGGCTGGATAAACTCGGTGCACTGGCTAATCAGTTAATTCAGAGTCTGCCTGAAACCAGCTTAAAAGATTTACTGAAACTTGACGATCACCGCAATGAATTACTCAGCCTGTTAAAGCCGGTGGAGCGCAGCCTCAATGACTTTCAAAGCCGCTGGTTTAGCAGCCTAGAGCAGACCGATCACCGCTTTGAACATGCCTGCCTGCCCAAACTGTGGCAGCAACAAGCGGAACCTATCGCCAGTTGTGCGCAGAAGACGTTGAACCTGCTGGACAAAATCAGTGCCGCAATAAGCGAGGTTGCGCTAACAGCTGCAAAACGAAAACACCAGAGTAAAGTGGTACAGGAGCTAAGTCAGCTGGCCCAGAAGCTGGAGCAACAGCACGCGTTATGGCAGTTGTATGCCCAACCCCAGCCAGAGCCTGCTTATCAGGCGCGCTGGGTGGTAAGAGATGATCAACAGCAGCTGACAGCGCATGCCAGCCCGCTCAGCGTGGCAGGCACGCTGGAACAGTTATTATTTTCTACAGCCCATGCCTGTATTTTATGTTCTGCCACCCTTACCGTATTAAACTCATTCGACCCTGTTAAATATGAGCTGGGATTAAACGCTCACCCGGGCTTACGAACGCTGCGGGTCGACTCGCCATTTGCTTATCAGCAAAGAGGCGTAATTGTTTTACCGAAAATGCAGCATGAGCCGACAGCCAATGCTTATACCGATGAGCTGATAAGCCTGCTGCCAGCCTATTTGCCTGAACACCAGGGCAGCCTGGTGTTGTTTGCGTCATACTGGCAAATGCAACAGGTTGCCGGGGCGCTGCGCCAAAAAGGGCTGTCTTTACTGGTACAAGGTGAAGCCTCCCGCCAGACACTGCTCAATCAGCATAATGAAAACTGCCAGCACAACAGAACCAGTATCTTATTTGGTACCCAAAGTTTTTCAGAAGGATTGGATTTGCCGGGTAAACTGTTAACTAACCTCGTGATAACCAAACTGCCCTTTGCGGTGCCGACCTCACCACTTGAAGCGGCAATGAGTGAAGCGATTACCCGTAAAGGGGGAAATCCGTTTGTGCAACTGGCGATTCCGGCAACCGCCAGGAAACTGGTGCAGGCTTGTGGTAGACTGCTGCGCCAGGAGCAGGACCAGGGGCGGATTGTGATATTGGACAGGCGACTGGTGACTAAATCGTATGGCAAGGCAATGCTGGATGCCCTGCCTCCTTTCCAGCGCCAGATAGATTATTAATCATCATTTTGTATTAACAGGATAACGCCCGGTGTTTGCTGATCTGCTTCCGACAACTGATTTACTGCTGATCCTCTGTGCTGTGGCCTTTACGGCCGGCTATATCGACGCTATTGCCGGTGGAGGGGGTCTTTTGACGGTGCCGGCACTACTGACCGCTGGCTTGCCGCCGCATCTGGTGCTGGGTACCAATAAACTGGCTGCCACTTTTGGCTCGCTTACCGCCTCATTAACATACTACCGTAAACGACTATTTAACCCGCGCTACTGGCGGCGCAGCCTTGGCTATACCGCGGTGGGCGCCATCATTGGCACTCTGGTGGTCGACCAGCTTAGTACAGAGCTGCTGGATAAGTTATTGCCGTTGTTAGTATTGCTCGCCGCGGTTTATACCCTGTTTAACCGGATTCAACCCGATGACCGGCTGCAGCTCCCTGCCGAAAACAGCAAGTTGTTCTGGCAGCAACGCCTGCAGGGCTTAACGCTTGGCTTCTACGACGGCGTGGCCGGACCCGGCACCGGTGCATTCTGGATGGTATCCAGCATGGCCATGTATAAAATCAACCTGTTGTTGACCAGCGGGGTAGCGAGAACCATGAACTTTGTCAGTAACGGCTTTTCGCTGGTGGCATTTATGGCTCTGGGTCATGTTGATTACCTGTTGGGTATTGCAATGGGGTTATGTCTGATGCTGGGAGCCTTTCTCGGTGCCCATAGCGCGATCCGCTTTGGCAGCAAATTTATCCGGCCCGTATTTATCAGCGTGGTTATTGCGATTGCCCTGCGCTTAGCCTGGCAAGCCTGGAATAACGCATGAGTGCCTTGCAGTTACTGGCCAGCCAACTGAACGAGCTGTATCAGCGGGCATCAGCTATTGACCGTCAACGCCCAGACGGCAAACCCCAGGATTGGTTTGAAAGCGGTTTATTCAGTTGTCATTCGCCCGATTTAGCAGACTATGTGGCAGACGCTAAACGTAACCTCAAGCGGCTGAGTGACAATCAGCCCCCTCTGTCAGCAATCAGTAAGCAGCGTTTAGCAGCGCATATAGCCGCTCAGGTAGAGGCACTTACCCGGGCCTTCCGTAATCTTGACACCCGTAGTAAATTTCAGCGCACTGTCACGCTCAGGCAGCGGCAAGAGACAAAATCCGTTGCAGCTCAGCCAGCCACGGTTAATCTTTACCAGCAACTTACCGAATTTCAGCAGTTTGAGCGTCGTTTACTGGATATGATAGAACACGCTGAACGTTACAGCAGCGATAATGCGAACCGGGTACTGGCGCTGCATGCCAGATTAGGTCGCTGCCGCAAAGCGATAACAGAAGTAGAACAGGCTATATTGCAGCGTGAACGGGAGCTTCCCTGATGACAACAACAATCCCGGGCCTGGTTTATCATTCCTGTTACAGTGAGCTCAGTCTGCCAGAGCGGCATCGCTACCCGATAACTAAATATCAGGCATTGTATCAGACATTGCTTGGCTCCGGATTACCGGAAACCCTTTTCAGCACCCCCCAGCCCATCGCCGCCTGTGAGCTTGAATTAATACACGATAAAACGTATATCGACAGTATCTGCAATGGCACGATCAGCGCCCAGGCGATGCGTCGCATAGGTTTCCCCTGGTCGCAGCCACTGGTTAACCGTTCCCTCATTTCGGTTGCCGGTACCAGGCTATGTGCTCAGCTGGCATTAAGCCGGGGCATAAGCCTGCATTTAAGCGGTGGCTACCACCATGCCCGGCATGCTGAGGGCGCTGGTTTTTGCGTGTTTAATGACCTGGCATTCGCTGCCAAAAGTGTGCTAAGCCAGGGGATCAGCAAAGTGCTTATTTTTGATCTGGATGTGCACCAGGGAGATGGCACTGCCGGCATTTTTGCTAGCGATCCGGCGATTATTACCGCCTCAATTCATTGTGAAAAAAACTTTCCCGCGCGGAAAATATGCTCTGACTGGGATATCGGCTTAGCAAAAGACTGTACCGATGCAGTCTATCTTGAGACTGTACACCAGAGTCTGGAGACCTTACTGAACTGGCACCAGCCCGAACTGGTGCTTTATGATGCCGGCGTGGATATTCATCAGCAAGATGAGCTGGGGCTGCTGGATATCAGCACTGAAGCCCTTTATCAGCGTGACTTACTGGTGTTTAACGCTTGCCGCAGCAGGGGCATTCCGGTTGCGGCAGTCATTGGCGGTGGCTATCAGCGTGACATCACTGCACTGACCCAACTGCATTTGCAGTTATTTAAGGCGGCATTTATTGCCTGCGATTTAACGTTCCGGCCCGAAATAAAAACCTAATTTACGTTTTACCTGCTGTGGCAATACCGGTAAGTCCGCTTTGGGCAATAAAAAGGTTGCCATATTAAATAAATCGGTAAAAATCCGGTTTTTTTCTGTGGTGCGCTTTAAATAGTCATGACCGGAAGAGCCACCTGTTCCAATTTTAGTTCCAAGCATCCGTTGTACCATCATGGCATGCTTATAGCGCCAGATTGTCAGGTTTTCGTCAATTTCGGTCAGGCAGGTCAGCAACTGAAAAGGCAAATTAAACACTGGCTCTTCCTGATAAAGGCTGATAAATAATGCTGACAGCATGGCCTTTTGACTTAGCCGGAAACTCCCCTGCTGCTGTAACTCCTGATATTTATCTTTATTCAGTAGCGCTGCAAACTTAGCGCGGGTTCGCTCAATTTCAGCCAGTTGCAGTTCACGATCCGGCTCAGCAATCTGTAAAATGCCCGCTACTGTGCTGGCATCTTCATTCAGCATCTGCTCGGTTGCGTTGTGATACATCTGCCAGAAGCTGAAATCATCTAACTGTAAAAACGGCATCCGCTCCAGCCATTTCTCAATTCGTTCAAACAGACTCGGTTCCGTTTCCAATGCCTCCAAAAATTGGCGGTCCTGTTCATTTAACCGACTGTAAAATGAGTTTTTATCAAAATCGATCCGGTATTCGCTTTTCAGGCCCAAACCAATTTCCAGCATTTTAAACTGCACACTCTGAAAGCCTGAGGCCGGCACCAGATAGTCCCGAAAAGACATAAAATCCTGCGGTGTCATTGTTTCCATCACCGCGATTTGTTGATTTAACAGCTGTTGAATACTGATCACTCTTTTCAGCTTATGGACAATGCCCGTTAATTGCTGATCTTTAACCTCTGCTTCAGCAAATACTGCCATAACAGCTTTTAACTCATGCAGGATTTGTTTGAACCACAATTCGTAAACCTGATGAACCACAATAAACAAGGTTTCATCATGGGCTTCATTGCCATATTTGCCACTTTCCGGAGTCTGAGCTGTCAGTATTTTATCCAGCTGCAGATAATCACCGTAATAACAGGGAGTGGTATTTTTTTGCATTCAAAGTATCCGCTTGTTCTGACCGGATCATTGTAACAGCCCGCTTGGTTAACTCAATCTTTCTATGGCCTTTTGTCGTTAAGCTGATTATGCTGAGGAATGTTACTGCGCAATTAAAGAGGCAAAATATGAAACTGGACGATGACATCCATAACTATTACGAAAAACTGCTACTGGATCATATTGTTGAATTAAAGCTTAACGAAGTGAAAGACAGCGAATACCTGGCAGATTTATGCTGTATCTCCCTGAATTTGCTGCCTCCACGTTATATTCGTTATGAAGTGGATATGTCATTTTATCTGCCCCAGAGTGAGCGCTTCGAAATGCAGATGAAGGTAAAGGAAGCCGTCAGCAGAGCCAGGCAGTTTCTGGATGACAATAAGTGAAGAAGGCTTCTGACAAAGCTCAGACGCAAGACGCTGGCGGACTGGCCACTGCGCCGGTCCATATCAGACTGGCCGTTGATTTAATTGTGTTACTGGAACAACAGCAAATAGCCGATACTGATATTATGGCAGCGCTGCAAATCGTCATAGCTGATTATCGTAAAAAGCTTGAGGTGGGTGGCAACTCCACCAGCCACATCCCGGCACCTGCATCATAAGCTGTGGCTGCTTCCTTCCGGACCTGACCAGGTTAACTTACTAGCATTGCGAGAGGACCAATGGAGTTACCATTGACTGAATGTCTGGTAACTCCAGAACAACAGGCCCGCATTATGCGCAATGGCCTGGCAGGTTTCAAGTGATTTAGCCGAAACAGCGGTTTAGTGCTTAAACTTTAACCGCTGCCGGCGTTACACAGTGATAACAAGTCAGAAACCCAGTTACTCTGTACTTTGCAGCAAAACCAGATACCGTTTCGCCACGTCGCGTAAACGCTGATAATTATCAGGCCCCAGCCGGATAATCTGTTTTTCCAGGTCGCTGAGCGCTTCGACCTTGGGATCAGCAAAGGTGTAAGCGACTGATTTACGAACCAGGGTAGTATCAACATTACCAGGCTCAATGGCGATAAACTGTTGCAGCGCTTGTTGTAAGCGTTGTTTAAATGTCAGTTCAGGATATCCCAGTTCACTAAACGCCTGTTCGAATAACGGCTGATAACGCTCCAGCACCTGCAAGACCTCGGCAGGCTCAACACTTTCTACCAACCGGATATAAGGTTCAAATCGCTGGTAACTGGCAGGATCTATCTGATAGGTCTGGCTTTTTTCGCCAGGGATAGTCATAAACGGCTGATCCAGCCGGGCGACCACAGGGTGTTTGGCAACCAGCCGGCGCTGAGCCAGATTATCGACCGTTACAACCACATTACGCACCATATGTTCGGTGTTAATTAAGCCTGCTAAGCCGGGCTGCCAGTCCAGCTTTAATATTTCCTGCTTTAGCACAGGGTCAGATTTTTCCAGCGGCGGCAGTGGTTCTGCCACAGGTTCAACGACTTCTGCCACAGGCTCTGAAATGCTGGCAGGCTCAGTAGCGGGGTCGGTTGCAAGTTCATCCAAAGCCGGGGGTACCGGTTGTTCTTCAATAATCTCTGCCCGCGCCGGCAGTGGTGTTTCGGTCATCACATCCTGCTGTGGTTCGCTGTCGGGTTTAAGAAGCAGCCACAATGCCAGTAATATAACAATAATAACTGCAGCCAGACCTGCATAATAAAGCTGTTGTCCACCGCCCGATGGTTGCGCAGTCATAAGTGTCTCCTTGTTAGTAACTTAGTTATACTGCAATATAGCAACAAAGCGCATAAAATTGCAGAAAAGTTCATTATACGATTATGGTAAGACAACGACCGCTTAACGGGAAAAAGACCGCTCTGCTACTAACCGGTGGTGGCGCCCGTGCTGCTTATCAGGTCGGGGTGCTCAAAGCGATAGCTCAGCATTACCCCAGAACCAGTCCTGCGCCGTTTGACATCATAAGTGGGACTTCAGCCGGCGCTATTAACGGTGCCGGTATCGCCTGTTACGCGTCTTGCTTTCATCTTGGCGTTAAAAAAATTGAGTCGGTCTGGCGCCACTTTCATACCAACCAGGTGTATTATTCCGATTATCCGAGAGTATTCTGGCATCTGCTGCAAAATGTATTTGGTGCCTTTCAGGCAGATTATGCCAATAAAAAGCCGGTCAGCGTTTTTGACAATAAACCGTTGAAGCAGTTACTGGGCAGGATCCTCGACTTACAGCGGATTGACCGCAATATTATGGGGGGTTACCTGTCCAGCTTTTCGGTAACGTCTTCCTGCTACAATAATGGCGATTCCATTACATTTTTTCAGTCAGACCATGCAGAAGAATGGCGCCGTGCAAAACGCTGCGGCCAGCGAACCTTACTCGGTGTTCATCACCTGATGGCGTCAGCCGCTATTCCGATTATCTTTCCGTCAGTGCGGATCCATCAGCAATATTTTGGTGATGGCTCTGTTAATCAGCTAGCTCCGCTAAGTGCGCCCATTCATCTTGGTGCCGATAAGATCCTGATTATCGGGGTTGAAGACCCCCGCAGAGAAGAAATCAGCCGGCGTAATCTGCATCACCCGGATTTAGCCACAGTCGCGGGCCATCTGCTGGATACCATATTTACTGATACGCTGAACTCAGATCTCGAGCGAATGGAAAGGGTCAACAAGACTGTTGACACGCTGCGTGCCAATAACATCGAGACCGAACTGAAACCCATCCAGAGCCTGCTGATTAATCCCAGTCAGAATTTTAACCAGCTGGCCAGTGAATATTATCTGTGCTTACCGTTAGCTGTCCGCACACTGCTACGCGGACTCGGCATCCGCCAGCATTCTGATTCCAGTCTCGCCAGTTATTTATTGTTTGAACAAAAGTATACCCGCCGTTTAATAGAGCTGGGTTTTGACGATGGATGTCGGCAAATGGACCACATTGTGCAGTTTCTTGCCGCTGAATCAGAGTAAGACGCCGTCAACGGCTTGACTTCAGGTCGCCTTAAAATTTTAAGCCGTTGTAAAATATACAAATTAACATTTGGCTTGAATTTTGCTTGAACCAGTCATCATCGTATAAGAAGGACTGGTAATGGACAGCGTTATGACCCGGGAGTTAGCACTTGATGTCGCACCAAGTTATGCGGCACTGAATCGATGTCAGCAAACTGACAGCCTGCCTGACTGCAGCGAACAGACCCTGACCAGTCAGCTGCAAACCAGCCTTGATATTCAGCAACAGCTGGACATTTTTTCGATGTATGTCGGGCGTTTGCTGAACATCACCGGCATCCGGCTGAATACCGCTTTTGGTGAGCATAGTGCAGCCGGTTCCAGTAATAGCACTCACACTTATAAAAGCCTGCTGGTACTGAATCAGCAATGTCTGGCAGAGGTGCATTATCACAGTGCTCAACCTTTCAGCCCAATGCAGCAGCGCGATCTGGTCATCCTGGAAAGTGAGTGGCTGTTCGCACTACGCAATGCGCTGGTGGTCGCCCGGTTGCAACAGATGGCTTTGAAAGATCCGCTGACCGCATTAGGAAATCGTCGGTTTTTTGACGACAGCTTTACAAAAGCAATTCAGCTTGCCCGTCGCCGGCAACAACCCTGTGCTTTGCTATTGTTGGATCTGGACAACTTTAAACAGCTGAACGACAACTATGGTCATGCGATGGGAGACGAATTGCTCATCGTCGTTGCTGACTGTATGCGCGAGGCGCTGCGCCAAACCGACAGTTTATTCCGCTTTGGCGGTGATGAGTTTGCGGTAATTCTGGCTGACGACGATGTGGACAGCGCTGATTTGGTTGCCCGCCGCTTGCTAAAAGCGATAAATCAACACCATAAGTGTCAGCAATACGGTATCAGTGCCAGTGCCGGGCTGGCATACCTGCAGCCGCTGCAGACAGCTGAGCAATTTTTTGCGGCTGCAGATCGTGCGCTGTATGAAGCAAAATCCGCGGGCAAAGCGAATTTACGACAGACTGGGCGGGAATTACATAGCGCAGGATCGGCAGTCAGTTTCGCAGCCAGTCAAGCCAGCAGTCCGCCTGTAAATTGCTGATAGCAGAAGCATAACCGGCAACGGCCACCAGTTTATCCTGTTGCATTAACAACGGTATCTGGCTGCGTTGCCAGGGCGGCACCTGCCACAGTTTAAACCATTGCTTAAGGGGCTTATGCTGTGGCTGACCAACCGGTTTAAAGGGCAGACTCAGCTGAGCAAATACAACACTTGATTCTCTGCGGCAGACTGGCAGCCGCCCTGACGCCGGTGTTTTGCAAATCACCAGTTCACCAAGTGCTGAGGGCAAAAGCAGATCCGCCTGCATCTGCCATGATATCCGGCAAGAACTGGCCACTGCCGCTTTATCGCTTATCAGGTACAACCGCTGCTGATATCTTCTTAGCTGATAATCCGCTAACACCAGTTGTGGCATGGCATCCTGGCGAGAATTGATCACTTGCTCTTTTAGCGTCTGTAACCATTGGCTGGATGGGTTGAGTTGAAACCGTGCCAGCCATTGGCGAATAACCAAATCCTGCTGCAACGGCAAATGCTGCTGCAAAGCCATTAAATTCAGCTGCTTACCATCGTCACAGACACAAAGCGCCAGCGCCTGTTCAGTATAGTGACTGATCAGCTGTTGCTGCGAAGCCAGCAGCTGCATACTGCGCTGAGCGGTGTCAGTGAATGCCGGCCAGCGGCTGAGCAGTAAAGGGGCTATTTCATTACGGATATAATTGCGGTCAAACCGGTTATCTGTATTGCTACTGTCCTCGACCCACTTTAACTGATGCTGCTTTGCAAACGTCAGAATATGCTGGCGTGAACAGTTCAGTAAGGGGCGTAGTAAGGTTCCTTTGGCAAAGGGGCGTTGCCGGGACATCCCACTGAGCCCAGCTATTCCGGCGCCACGCTTCAGTGCCAAAAGCAGCGTTTCCAGCTGATCATCAGCATGATGTCCGGTTAGCAACACGGTAGATGCTGAATCAATAAAGGGTGCCAGCGCCCGGTAACGGCCGTCACGCGCTGCCGATTCAAGATTGGCAGCGCTTTCTATCCTGATTTTCCGGCTGACAAAATCGATATTACGCTCGGCACAGGCTTTGGCGCAATGCTCAGCCCAGTGCTGCGCATCAGCATTTAATCCATGGTTAATATAGACAGCCTGCAGCTGACATGGCCTGATTTGGCGGGCCTGATGTAATAATTCCAGTAATACCATTGAATCAAGGCCGCCACTTAGTGCCAGCACCACTTTGCTGGCGCCACAGCTGTCTAGAATTGCTGCAAGTTCTGTTGCACTAATGATTGCCACGGTCAGTTACTCTGGTTAAGGATCTGGCCTGTTAAACCGGGTTTGCCTTCACCGTTATTATCCGGATAAAAAAACCAGCGACAAGCGCTGGTTTTCAGAAAAATGCTGGCAAAACTAGCAATAACCAAAAGACATTAAACGCTTATAACGTTTATCAAGTAAGGTTTTAGTATCCAGCTGCTGCAGTTTTTCCAAATCTTTCAGCAACGTTTTCTTCAACGTCTGGGCCATCTGCTCTGGTGAGCGATGCGCACCACCAAGTGGCTCAGGGATCACTGCATCGATTAAATCAAGCTCTTTCAGGCGCTCTGCCGTTATACCCATTGCATCAGCAGCCAGGGGCGCTTTCTCCGCACTTTTCCACAGAATGGAAGCACACCCCTCCGGTGAAATAACTGAATAAGTGCTAAATTGCAGCATGTTTACCCGATCACCTACGCCGATGGCCAGTGCGCCACCCGAGCCACCTTCACCGATCACAGTACAGATAACCGGTACTTTTAAACCTGCCATCACTTTCAGATTGCGGGCAATAGCTTCAGACTGGCCCCGCTCTTCAGCACCAATACCAGGGTAAGCACCCGGGGTATCAATGAAGGTAATGATAGGCATCTTAAACCGTTCGGCCATTTCCATCAGTCGTAATGCTTTGCGGTATCCTTCCGGCCGTGGCATACCAAAGTTACGACGGATTTTTTCACGGGTATCGCGGCCTTTCTGATGTCCAATAACCATAACGGCTTGTTCACCCAGACGGGCGGTCCCAGCAACGATAGCATTATCGTTAGCGTAGGTACGGTCACCCGCCAGCTCATCAAAATCAGTAAATATCAGTTTCAGGTAATCAAGGGTGTAAGGCCGGCGGGGATGGCGGGCCATTTGTGCTACTTGCCAGGCACCCAGCTCAGAAAATATTTTTTTGGTTAATACCAGGCTTTTTTCTTTTAGTTTGTTGATCTCTTCTTCTAAGCCAAGATCGTAGTCGCCATTACGACTGACGTTACGCAATTCGTCTATTTTTGCTTCAAGTTCAGCAATCGGTTGCTCAAACTCTAAATAATTCAGCATCATCGACTATCACTACCTAATTAATTAAATTCCAGTTCTATTGTTGCTAATTGTTTTAACTGATGCAACAAAGCGTCGGCGGGCGTCACCCACCAGGCTGTCCCTAACTGCAGTGTTACCTGCCCTTCCTGTCGCTGGTACCTGATAGTAACGGGTACCGTTCCGGCCTTAAATTCATCCAGTACCTGCTGTAATCTTTGCAGGTAATTGTGGTCTATTTGCGGCGATTGTACAGTGATATTCAAAGATTTCAGCGATTTTTCCCGCTCAGTTGTGATTTCGCTGACATCGCGGCCCGACATTGTAAGGCCACCATTAAAATCATCAAAGCTGACCTGTCCGGATATCACCAGAATTCGGTCTTTTTGCAGCAGTTCTTCAAATGTTTCCAACTGTTCAGGAAAAAAACGTACATCTAACCGGGCCGATTTATCATCCAGGGTAACAATGGCCCATCGGCGGCCTTTTTTGTTAATCATTACCCGCACTGACACCACGAGTCCGGCAACCCGGACACTCTGATCTTTTTTGGTCGGTTGCAATTCAACCAGCCGGCAGGATACATAGTGACGAATTTCATCGGCATAACGGTTAATCGGATGGCCGGTTAAATACAAACCAAGCGTTTCGCGCTCCCCCTCCAGCCAGACTTCATCGGGCCACGGCGGAACAGACTTAAACGCCGTGGCAGTCTGCTCCGGCTCTGGGCAAAGCAAACCAAATAAATCGTCCTGTCCTACTGCCTGTGCTTTGGCATGCTGCTCAGCCTTTTTCATGGCTTCTTCCAGACTGGCCATTAAGGCTGCCCGGTGGGGGCCCAGCTTATCCATAGCGCCGGATAAAATCAGTTTCTCCATTACCCGCCGGTTTAACCGCTTTAAATCCACCTTAGCGCAAAAATCAAATAAGTCCTGGAAGTTGCCGTGCTGATTTCGTGCCTCAATAATGGCGTCTATCGGGCTTTCTCCTACTCCTTTTATCGCGCCAATCCCGTAAACGATATGGCCCTGCTCGTTAACGGTAAATTTATACTGGCCGCTGTTCACATCCGGCGGGTTCAGTTTCAGCTTCATCCGCTCACATTCATCCACCAATGTGACAATTTTGTCGGTGTTGTCCATATCAGCTGACATCACCGCTGCCATAAACTCGGCCGGAAAGTGTGCCTTCATCCATAGCGTCTGATAAGACACCAGAGCATAGGCAGCAGAGTGCGATTTGTTAAAACCATAGCCGGCGAATTTCTCTACCAAATCAAATATTTTGATTGCCAGTTCCGGATCGATGCCATTTTTCGCTGCGCCTTCCTGAAAAGTGTCCCGCTGCTTGGCCATTTCTTCCGGCTTTTTCTTGCCCATCGCCCGGCGTAATAAGTCAGCGCCACCCAGCGAATAACCTGACAATACCTGAGCAATCTGCATCACCTGCTCCTGATACAGGATAATGCCGTAGGTGGGCTCTAAAATCGGTTTTAAAGACTCATGCTGCCAGGTTGCATCAGGGTAAGATATTTCTTCTCTGCCGCGTTTACGGTCAATAAAGTTATCAACCATGCCTGATTGCAAAGGTCCCGGCCGGAACAACGCCACCAGAGCAATCATGTCTTCAAAGCAATCCGGTTGCAGCCGGCGGATCAGGTCTTTCATACCGCGGGATTCCAGCTGGAATACGGCTGTGGTATCTGCCCGTTGCAGTAAGTCGAAGCTGCGCTTATCAACCAGCGGAATACTGTTAATATCAATCGGCTTACGACCTTCTTTCTGCAGCCGGCTGTTGGCCATATTGACCGCCCACTGCAAAATGGTCAGAGTTCGCAGCCCCAGAAAGTCAAACTTGACTAAACCGGCGTATTCCACATCGTTCTTATCAAACTGGGTAACCGGATTATTCCCCTCATCATCACAATATAATGGCGAGAAGTCAGTAATTTTGGTCGGCGCGATGACAACTCCACCGGCATGCTTGCCGGCATTGCGGGTCACGCCTTCCAGCTGGCGTGCCATATCAATCAGATCTTTGACTTCCTGATCCTGGGCATACAGTTCAGGCAGTCGGGGTTCTTCTTTAAATGCCTGCTCCAGTGTCATGCCCGGCGTTGGCGGAATAAGCTTGGATATACGGTCGACAAAACCATAAGGATGACCCAGCACCCGGCCAACATCGCGAATCACCGCTTTCGCTGCCATAGTACCGAAGGTAATGATTTGTGATACCGCTTCCCGGCCATACATCTCAGCAACGTGATCAATCACTTCATCACGCCGGTCCATACAGAAATCAACATCGAAGTCTGGCATCGATACCCGTTCCGGGTTCAGAAACCGTTCAAACAGCAAATCAAATTCCAGTGGGTCCAGATCGGTGATTTTCAGCGCATATGCAACCAGTGAGCCGGCACCGGAACCCCGGCCCGGGCCTACCGGTATATCGTTATCTTTACTCCACTGAATAAACTCCATCACCACCAGAAAGTAACCCGGAAACCCCATCTGGTTGATTACGTCCAGCTCGATCTGCAACCGCTCATCATAAGCGGGCCGTTTAGCTTGCCGCTCTGTCTCATCCGGAAATAACTGCAGCAGTCGCTGCTCGAGGCCTTCCCGTGATTTGTGCACCAGAAAATCTGCGTCGGTCATACCGCCTGTCGGGAAGGCCGGCAAAAAATACTCACCAAGCCGGATAGTCACATTGCAGCGTCTGGCAATTTCCACACTGTTTTCCAGTGCCTCCGGAATATCGGCAAATAATTCCAGCATTTCCTGCTCAGTTCGCAAATACTGCTGTTCTGAGTAATGCTTTGGCCGGCGTTTATCATCCAGAGTAAAGCCGTCATGAATGGCAACCCTTATCTCATGGGCGGGATAATCACTGGCCTGTAAAAACACCACTTCATTGGTAGCGAC
>NZ_JAWVZF010000062.1:0-15159 GCF_033722355.1 Arsukibacterium sp.
AACATGGCATCCTCACTGTTATCCGCTTTATTGATTATCGCTGCCCCGTTATCAGCTGCATTGCGCTGAATATGATGACAGGTACAAATGTTAACCATAACATAGCCGCGAGTACAGCGCATAGTCAGCGTAGCTGGGCTAAACTTAACCAGGGTTTGGGCAGCAGGAACGATTAACTGTGGTGAGCTTCCGGCAGTTTTATCAGCAAGTGCACCGGCGCAAGGTCATTAGCACCGTGCTGGCGTACCTGGTTATCGTCTGGCTGGCGCTGCAGGTGGTGGCGGTGGTCAGCCAGCTGTTGCAGCTGTCGCCGCTGCCCGGACACATTATTGCCATCAGCCTGGTCGCGGCGGTGCCGGTTATCTGTTATCTGGCCTGGTATTATCAGCTTCAGCAAGGCCGGCTTAAGCTAATTGCCAGTGCTGATGGCCAGCCGCCGGCAACGTTTGGCGCTAAGCAGCAAAGCGGCTTACTGCTGCTGGCAGTGTGCTGTGCCCTGCTGGGCTATCAGTATTATCTGCTAAGCCGGCCTGTCGCGACAGCAGAACCGGTAAGTTTGGCGGCCAATTCTGTTGCCGTGCTGCCCTTTACCTCGCTAAACCAGACTGATAACAGCAATGTGGCCCTACTGGCTAACAGCCTGGCCGAGGAAATCAGCAGCCAGCTTGCCCGCAGCCCGGGCTTAACAGTGGCCGCCGCCAGCTCTGGTCAGGTATTAAGCCGCCAGCAATTAAGCCCAACCAACATCGCCAGCCGGCTTAATGTCGCGACCCTGCTTAGCGGCAGTATCGGCCTGACGGGGCAGCAACTGCATATCCGGCTGCAGCTGCTCGATGGCCAGAGCGGCCAGACGTTGTGGAGCCAGCAGCTTACGCGCGAGCTGAAAAATATATTCACGCTGGAAACTGAAGTCGCCCGCTCGGTGGCCAATGCGCTGCAGGCAAATTTAACCAACGCCCTGTCGCTTAAAGATTTATCCGCCAATGCCAGCACCCAAAGCGCTGATGCTTATGTCAGCTATTTACAGGCCCGCGAGCAGTACCGGCTGCAAACCAGCGAGGCGATGCAGCAGGCCCGCAGCTTATTTGAACAGGCCATCGCCCAGGATCCGGAATATGCGCTGGCCTATATTGGCCTGGCTGATACCTTATTGCTGCTAAGTGATGGCAGTAAAGAGTTTGGCATTATTGACGTGGATATCGCCACTAAACTGGCTGCTGAATATCTGGAAAAAGCACTGCGCCGCGCACCACAGCTGGCTGAAGCCTATGCCATTCAGGGCAAAATGCTCGAGCTTAAACAGCAATATGCGCCGGCACTGGCCGCTTATCAGCAGGCAATAGCCCTTAACCCCAACCTGGCAATAGCGCATATGTGGCAGTATCTGTTGCTAAAACAGCAAGGTAAATATGATGAGTCGCTGCTAGCATTGGAGCGGGCTTATCAGCTGGATCCGGTGTCGATTGCAGTATTGTATAACCGCGGTTATGAACAGGCGATCCGTGGCCAGTTTGAGCAGGCGACTGCCAGCTTTAACCAGTTATTACAAGACTTTCCCAAATCACCTCTGGGCCATGTCGGCATGTCGTTGGTGGCCTTTAATCAGGGCTTGCTGGCTGATAGTCTGTTTCATTGGCAGCAGGCCTGGCAGTTATCACCAGACAATCTCTCCTATAAACAAAATTATCAATCTCTATTGCTAACCCTTAATCTAGCATCAGACCATCCTGAGCTGAAGAATGATCCCAATAACCTGCTCCGACAGGGAGACTATCAAGCTTTATTCAAAAAGATGGAGTTTCTGATGGCTGCTCAACCGAATGACTCCTGGCTAATTTTTTGGACAGCTTGGTACCAGATGTTAGTTGGTGAACAACATATTGCAATTGATCTATTGCTGCAAAGCTACCCGGCATTTAGTGAAGAAGAGTTATTTGCGATGCCAATGTGCAGTCCGGCAATTGAAGTAGCCTGGGCGCTTAAACAACAAAAACAAGAGCAGAAAGCAAAGGTACTGCTGTCCCGTTGTCAGCAGCAACTAAGCGATGCGCTGCAAAGTGAACTGCGGGATAGCTACATAAATCATCTGGCAGCACGGTTGGCTGCGCTTCAGGGCAATAATAAACTGGCCATACGAGAACTGCAGCAGGCACTGGCCTATGGCTGGCGCGAGTGGTGGACTTTTAAAGACCCTGTTTTTGCCACCCTCCCGGATGAGCAGCTGGCGCCGCTGCGCCAGCAACTGGAAAATGCCCTTAATGAACAGCGCCAGCTAGTGCTGTCGCGTGCCAAACAGCTTGCGCCGGCCAACCAGCAGCAACCCTAAACCGGCAAATAAGCTGAAGGTCGACGGCACAGGCACCTGCACCGCCCGTTGTTCCAGAATAAATACCTGCTCTGATGGCGAGCTAAAACTCAGTACATCAGAGCGGTCCCCATTGTCGTAGTAACAGTTTTCATCACCGTCTTCCAGAAACACCGGGAAACATTCATCGCGATCATTGCGGTAAAAAAAGTCCCGGTCCGGCCCCGAAAGAAAGGTGCTGCTAAACGTTAACCAGTATTCGCCTGGCAGTAAATCAGCCGGCATGGCGGCAGCGGGGTTAAAGCCATTCTCGCGAGAAGCGGCAAACGCCCAGCTTTGCTCGCCCTGAGTCAGGGTCCAGCTAAACTCAGCAGCAAAAGCAGCCGGGAAATCCCAGAGCAGCGCGCCTTCAAAATCCAGTTGCTCGCCCAGCTTAAACTCGTAATAACAAGGCTCTTCCTGCCAGTATTCCGGTGGTGGCAGCATATCGGTAATCAGCCAGCAGTCTTCCGGCACGGCCAGCAACGGTAAATCACCAATCGTAAAGCTAACGTTGTTAATCGCAGGGGCACCGGCCTGCAGATAGCGACCATTAAAATAACTGTTATCAAATAAGCTATAGCTTTGAGGCCGGGTTGAGGTTTCTGAGGCTCGGCCGCCACCTCTAACAAGAGTTGCTTCAGCCAGAAAACTGCAAAACAGCAACAGCACCACCGCATATTTAACAAAACGCATAACCGACACTCCCTGTTAATGAAGTTATTGATACTGCATTTCACCGGCTTACTGCATACCGAACCACGAAGGCAAACTTCTGGGTAAAAATTAAGTCAAATTACATTATTTAAAGCCCACTAAGTAAAGCAGAAAACCGTTAAAACGCCAGCAGCCGGCTTGCCCGCTGACATGCTTATCTGTATAAAAGTAAATGTCTCTAAGTAACTTTATAAAAACAGTAAAAAGGAGCCTAAGGTGGCTGACTGGTTAACCCTGCTTCCGGCGGTCGTCGCCATTGCCGTGGTGCTGTGGCGCAAAGAAGTGATCCTGGCGTTGCTGTTATCGCTTTGCACCTCAGAGCTGCTAATTTTTCTGCAAAGCGGCCAGAGCTTTGGCGCCGGTTTATTACTGGATGGCAGTATCCAGACCCTGGAGCGGATTATTGCTGTTACCGGTGATGCCGATAACGCCCGCATTTTAATGTTCTCGTTGCTGGTCGGTGGCTTACTGGCCTATATGCGCTATTCGGGCGGGGTGTCGGCCACGGTGGCGATGCTGGTTAATAAAGGCATTGCCCGCAACGGCCGCCAGGCCGGTTTGCTGACCTTTTTTATCAGCAGTGTGACTTTTATAGAGTCTAATTTAAGCTCGCTGACCGCCGGTATCAGCTCGCGCGGCCTGTTTGATAAATTTAAAATGAGCCGGGCCCGGCTGGCCTATATTATAGATAGTACCAGCGCCCCCATTTGCATTATAATTTTATTAAATGGCTGGGGCGCTTATATTCTGGGGCTGCTTAGCACCTACGATTTGCCGCAAAGCCCGGTCGCCATTTTAATTGGCACCATTCCGCTTAATTTTTATGCGCTTATCACCTTAATAGTGGTGCTGTATACCATTATCAGTGGCAAGGTGTACGGGCCGATGCGTAAATCCGAGCAGCAGCTGCATACGTTGTCGCATCACAGCGAAATTGAAACCGCCCCCAGCCATCCGTCTTATATGTTAGTGCCACTGGTCACCCTGGTGGGCGCCATGCTCGGCTTTATGCTGCTTACCGGCAATGGCCAGCTGGTGCAGGGCTCAGGTTCTAAATCAGTGCTCTATGCCACGGCGCTGTCGTGCGTGGTGGTATATGCAATGATGCTGCTAAGCCGGCGTTTTAAGCATCAGCAACTGGTCGATATCGGCTTTAAAGGCATCAGTGAATTACTGCCGCTGGTGACCATAGTGCTGTTATCGCTGGCGCTGGGCTCCAGCTTAAAACTGCTGGGCACCGGTACCTTTATTGCCAGCATTGTTGATCAAAACCTGCCACAGGTACTGATTCCGGCGCTGCTGTTTTTAGCCGGCGCGTTAATTTCCTTTACCACCGGCACCAGCTGGGGCACCTTTGCTATTCTAATTCCAATCGGCATGCCGATGGTCAGCCTGCTGGGGCTGCCGCCACAGCTTATCCTGGCCGCGATTTTAAGCGGCGGGGTGTTTGGCGATCACTGCTCACCGATTTCCGACAGTACCGCAGTAAGCTCAGTCGCCGCCGGCTGTGACTTACTGGAGCATGTAAAAACCCAGCTGCCCTATGCGCTGGTGTGTGGTGTCATCGCCTTAATCAGCTTTGTGATTGCCGGAGTAATAATGATATGAAGCGATGTCCGTTTAAGCAGTTTGGCCTGTTAACAATGCTTGCCCTGCAGATGCTGCCAGGCGCTGTGGTGTCTGCCAGTGAACACGCTGAGCCGGCAGTACCCGGCGACTTTACCGATGTCGCCAGCCTGATACCCGATGCGCAAATTCATATGGCCTACCTTGGCAGTAATAACTTTGTTGGCAGCCCGGTGGATGGCTATCAGGCCAATAAATGCTATTTACAGCAAAACGCCGCCAATGCGCTGATCAAGGCGCAGCAGGCTGCGGCGGCCAGAGGGTTAACGCTGTGGATTTTCGATTGCTACCGGCCACAGCGGGCGGTTAACCACTTTATGCGCTGGGCCAGCGATTTAACCGATACCCGCACCAAAGCCGAGTACTACCCGAACCTGGGGAAAGACCAGTTAGTTGGCGAATATATCGCTGAAAAATCTGGCCATAGCCGCGGCAGCACCCTCGATTTAACGCTGGCCGCCAGAGATGAAGCCGGCAACTGGCAACCGCTGGATATGGGCTCAGCCTTTGATATGTTTGACCCGGTATCCAATGTCGGCAACCCCACTATCAGCAAAGCGCAGCAGGCCAACCGGCAATTACTGGAAACCATTATGCTGCAGGCGGGGTTTAAAGTGTACAGCATGGAATGGTGGCATTTTACCCATCAGCCACCGGTGTATACCGACCAGTATTTTGATTTTGTCATTAAATAATCAGTGAATTGCTGTGCAGGATTGCCATTAGAGCTCACGGCATTGATCTGTTAGTATAACGCCATGTGTTTTTTTATTGTTACCGGCCAGATTAACGATGCCCAGACGTACCAAAGCGGAAGCTGAAAGCACCCGTGCCGCTATTTTAGATGCAGCCGAGCTGCTGTTTTTTGAGCACGGCGTGTCCCGTACTACCCTGGAGAAAATTGCCGCCGCAGCCGGGGTAACCCGCGGCGCGATTTACTGGCACTTTCAGAATAAAGCCGACTTATTTAATGCCATGCTCGAGCGGGTGCGGCTGCCGTTTCAGCAATTGCTCAGTGTTGTTGATAGTAATCCCGATGCCGATCCGTTCAGTCAGTTGCACGAGTTAATGACAAATGGCCTGCGGCTGATTGCCTCCAGTGAACAACATCACCGGGTCCTGACCATTGTGTTTCACCGCTGTGAATATATTGACGAGCTGAATCCGGCGGTCACGCAGCAGGATAAACTGGATGAAGAAGCCGTGGCAGTGATGCAGCGTGCGTTTGAGCGCGCCGAGCAAACCGGTATGCTACGTCCGGGCATTTGCCCCAGACTGGCCGCGGTTGCGTTGCATATGTACGTCGGCGGTATTATCAGCCACTTTTTATTAAAGCCGCAGCAATGCGATCTAATGCAGCATGCGCCCAGGTTAATTGACGCCATGCTGCTTGGTTTAAAACGTGCTTAGTCTTGCTGACAACGCAGAATTTTTCCTTTGAACCTTGCGTTCGTTTACAGCATCAAACACACTGAAGCTTTAGTGTCAGCGGTAACAGAGTTTGATGTCTTTGATTGTAAAGCGGCTTATCACAATACTGGCATATGGTCATCTTGTCTGCTCTGCGTTGCTGGGGGCAGCAGCACATGCCAGTAATTTTGAAAAAGTACTGATAGACAATAACTTACCTAATGTTGGTATCTACAGTATTACCCAGGACAATCAGGGCTATCTTTGGCTCGCCTCAACCAATACCGGTTTAATGCAATTTGACGGTTATCAGTTTCAGCCACATCCACTGTTAAATACCACCCTGACCAAACTCCGATCGGTGCCGGATATTGATGCCATTACCTTTGACCGGCAAAACAACTTATGGGCCGGCAGCTGGGGCTACGGCTTAGCAAAAATTCATGCCGGCAGTGGCAGAATTGAGCTGTTTGACGGCGAAGCTGATGCGCTGGCAAGCCCGTTTGTGCAAAAACTGTTTACCGATAACCAGCAACGGGTCTGGGTTGGCACGACCGAAGGTATCAATCGTTATGACGAGACAACCGGCCTGCTCCGGATTGATAAAATAACTGATAACCTGCCAAGCAGCAGAGTCTGGGATTTTGCCCAGACCCCGGACCATACATTGTGGATAGCCACGTCAGGCGGCTTGCTAGCCTGGCGCGACGATACAGGTTTCGGCCCGCCGTTATTACCTGATAGTAATCACCAAGCCGATAACGTGATCCGGGCATTGCAGGTGATTGGTACCGAGCTGTGGGTCGGCACCGCCCGCGGTTTGTATGTCTATCAACCAGCAGTGCAGCGTTTTTTGCAGGTTGCGCTGCCCGACGGCGAGGTGTTACCGGTCATTAATGCCCTGAGTGTCAGCCTTGACGGTAATTTATTAGTCGGCACTTTTAACGGCATTTATTCGGTTAACCCGGTGCAGCGGGAATTTATCAGACGTTTTCAGCAAAATTACGTTGAACTTGAGCATATTAATGTCCGGACTTTTTTTATCGATAAAAGTCAGGTGACCTGGGTCGGTACCCGGGAAGGTGGCTTATATTTTAAAACACGGCAGCGCAGTGCGTTTCAAAACACGGCAGATCCGGCACTGGCTGCGTTACAAAACACCATTAACGCCCCGGTGTTAAGTATTCTGGCGGACTCTGAGCAGCTCTGGCTCGGTCAGCACGGCAGCGTCAGCCGGTTTTCTCACCATAGCGGGCAGCTGCAACAGTTTGATATTCCCGGCCGGATAAATGTGATTCGCCGCGCGCCGGATAATCTGATCTGGGTCGGCAGCGACAATGGCATCTTCCGGTATGATACGACAGCGCATGAATTTACCCGGTTTGCCACGCCTTATACTGCGCTGGATCTGCCACAACAAAACGCCCGGGATATCCGGTTTACCGATGACAATAAAACCCTGATTAACCTTTGGAATAATGGCGTTTTACTGTTTGATAACCAAAGCCAGAGCGTCAGCCATTTTTTAGCTGATATCAGCCAGCAGATGGTCGGAGATGCCATTCAGGCTATGCTGGTTACCCCTGAGCATATCTGGCTGGCAAGCCGGCTGAGCGGGCTGTATTTAGTCAACCGTCAAACCTATCAAGTGGTGCCGCTAGAAGCGCTCAACAGCTCGTTATTACTGGCGCCCGATTTTACCGGCCAGTTAACCTGTCTTGCTCATGCGCCAGAGAACAGTGTGGTGGTTTGCTCTGAACAGGGTTTACTGCGCATCAGCCTGGATACCGGTGCCGTGCAGCTCATCGATACCAATAGCGGTCTTGCCGGTAAATCGCTGGTTGGGGCCTACACCGACCGTCAGAATAATATCTGGGTGATGAGTACCGCCGGTCTTGATCTGATCAAGCCAGATGGCACTGTTGCCCATTTTAATCGGGGTGATGGCTTAAACAGTGACGAAATGATGTTTGCTGCGGTGGCCGAGGATGATAACCAGTTGTATTTTGGTTCAGATGCCGGCCTTGAGCTGGTGGCAGCCAAGCGGCTGCCGGACCCGCTGCCAACGGTTGCCCAGGCCATCACCAAAGTGACCTTCGATCAAAAGCCTGCCACCGCCAGTGGGCTGTTAACCCCGCTTACGTCAGTCACCGTACCGCCCGAGGTATCAAGGATAGAATTTCATTTTGCCAGTTTCGATTTTAATAACCCGGTCCGAAACCGTTATTTATATAAACTCGTTGGTTATGACCAGCACTGGCAGTCGCTTACTAACAGCAATATTGCCTCTTTTACCAGTCTGGACCCGGGCACCTATACCCTAATGATGCAAGCGAGCAATAACCAGCAAATTTTCAGCGGCGAAACCAGTCAGCTGCAACTCATCGTTCAGCCGCACTGGTGGCAGCGCACCAGCGTCCAGGTGTTAACGGCGCTCGCCATTATCGTTTTAATCAGTTATATCGTGAAATCGCATGTCAATAAGGTGAAACGGGTCAATGTGTTACTGGAACAGGCCGTTGCAACGCGCACCGCAGAGCTTGAGCAAAGCCTGAAAAAACAACAAGATGCCTATCAGGAACTGCAGCACCTTGATTTAATGAAAAATCAGTTTATCTCGACCGTCAGCCATGAACTGCGCACCCCGCTGACCTCCATCAGTGGCGCGCTGAACCTGGTACTGTCCGGCGCACTGGGCGCTGACCAGCAGAAAATAAAGAAATTACTGCATATTGCCAATAGTAACAGTCAACGGTTAACCCTGTTGATTAACGATTTACTCGATCTGGAAAAGCTGACAGCCAGCCAGATGGTATTTAATATTCAACGTCATGATATTGATAAAATTGTGCAGCGGGCTGTCGCAGAAAACTCGCCCTACGGCCTGAAACGCCGGGTGACGCTGCGTTATATTCCGGCGCCGGCAGACACCGCCACCGTGGCGCTGGTCGATGAAAACCGCTTACTGCAAGTTTTAGCTAATATCTTGTCCAATGCCATTAAATTTTCGCCGGAACAAAGCGAGGTCAGCATCAGCCTGCAGCAGCAAGACGGCAGTGTTGTGATTGCTGTCGCAGATAACGGTCCGGGCATCGCTATCGAATTTCAGCAACGCATCTTTCAGCGGTTTGCCCAGGAAAATGCCGGCAACACCCGGGAGCAGGGCGGCACTGGTCTTGGTCTGGCGCTGTCACAGGAGTTAATGCACGCGATGCATGGCAATATCTCTTTTGTCTCAGCGCCGGGTCAGGGTACGACCTTCTACCTGACCTTCGCCCTGGCCAGCTGATTGCGGCGGTTAATAACGGCGGGTCTGCTCAGCGCTGCTTAAACCTGCTGCTCATGTCCGCTTAGGCTGCAACAGCCGCATCACCACCAGATAAAACACCGGTACTAAAAATATCGCCAGCACCGTTGCTGAGATCATGCCGCCCAGCACACCGGTGCCAATGGCATTCCGACTGGCCGAACCGGCACCCGAGCTTATCACCAGCGGCAACACCCCTAATGAAAACGCCATCGATGTCATAATAATAGGCCGCAGCCTTAACCGCACCGCTTCCAGAATGGCCTCTTTAAGCTGCCGGCCCTGGCGCTCCAGTTCCCTCGCAAATTCAACAATTAAAATGGCGTTTTTCGAGGCCAGCCCCATTGTGGTCAGCAGCCCCACCTGAAAATACACATCATTGCCCATACCACGCAGATAAGCTGCCGTTAATGCGCCGATAATACCCAGTGGTACCACTAATATTACCGCAAAGGGTACACTCCAGCTTTCGTATAAGGCCGCCAGACATAAAAACACCACCAGAATCGACAGCGCATATAATGCCGGTGCCTGAGCCCCTGATAATTTTTCCTGATAGGAGGTGGCGGTCCACTCATAGCCGATCCCCGGTGGCAACTGACTGATTAACTGTTCCATCGTCGCCATCGCATCACCCGAGCTGGTACCGGGCGCAGCTTGCCCCTGAATTTCCATTGCGCCAACGCCGTTATAACGTTCCAGCCGCTGTGGTCCATACACCCATTCGCTGCGGGCAAACGCACTGAAGCTAACCATCTGGCCACTGCTGTTACGCACATGCCAGCGCTGAATATCTTCCGGCGTCATCCGAAACTCGGGCTCAGCCTGCACAAACACTTTTTTCACCCGACCCCGGTCAGTAAAATCGTTAACATAGGTCGAGCCCCAGCCAATCGCCAGAGTCTGGTTGATATCGCTAAGCGCCACGCCCAGTGCCCGGGCTTTTAACTGGTCTATTTCAATCTTAAGCTGTGGCGCATCTTCCATGCCATTGGGCCGCACCCCAAGCAGGTTAGGTTGTTGTGCGGCCATACCAAGCAACTGGTTGCGGGCGCTGAGCAGCGCATCGTGCCCCAGGCCGCCACGGTCCTGCAAAAACAACGAGAAACCGGTTGCCCGGCCAAGTTCAGCAATCGGTGGCAGGTTAAAGGCAAAGATCTGCGCTTCTTTTACGGTAGCAAAAAAGCCCCAGGCACGGCCGATCACAGCCTGGACACTGTCGGCAGGGCCACGCTGGTCCCAGTCTTTTAACCGCACAAACGCCAGGCCCATATTCTGACCCCGGCCGGCAAAGCTGAAGCCCGACACGGTAAATACCGACTCCACGGCGTCTTCGGTGGCAAAATGGCCAGCGACTTTATCCATTACTGCTTCAGTACGCTGCTGGCTGGCACCCGTTGGTAGCTGGACCATGCTTAGAAACACCCCCTGATCTTCCTCAGGTAAAAATGAGGTCGGTAAGCGGGTAAACATCAGCGCCATCACCGCAACAATCATGGCGTAAATCAGCATCGAACGTTTAGGGCGCGCCAGCATACCGGCGACACCGCGCTGATATTGCTGATTACTGCGCTCAAAACCCCGGTTAAACCAGCCGAAAAAGCCACGCCTGGCCTGATGATCGCGGGTTATCGGTTTAAGCATGGTCGCGCACAATGCCGGGGTAAAAATCAGGGCCACCAGCACCGACAAGGCCATTGCCGTGACAATGGTAATCGAGAATTGCTGATATATCGCACCGGTAGCACCGCCGAAAAAGGCCATGGGCACAAAAACTGCCGATAACACCAGACCAATGCCGACCAGGGCACCGGTGATCTGGCCCATAGATTTGCGGGTGGCCTCAACCGGCCCCAGACCCTCTTCGCTCATCACCCGTTCGACATTTTCCACCACGACGATGGCATCATCGACCAGCAAGCCGATGGCCAGCACCATACCAAACATGGTCAGGGTATTAATGGTAAAACCAAACGCCGCCATCACCCCAAAGGTGCCGAGCAGTACCACGGGCACCGCCAGCGTTGGAATTAACGTGGCGCGCAGGTTCTGCAAAAACAGATACATCACCAGAAAAACCAGAATAATCGCTTCAATCAGGGTTTGCACCACGGAACTTATCGAGACTTCAATAAAGGGCGTGGTGTCATAAGGGATCACCGCCGTTAACCCGTTGGGAAAATAAGGCTCAAGTTCAGCCAGCTTCGCTTTTACCGCTGCCGCCGTATCCAGCGCGTTGGCACCGGTCGCCAGCTCGATAGCTAAACCGGTCGCTGTTTTGCCGTTATAGCGGGCAATCACCGAATAGTCTTCGCCGCCCAGTTCAACCCTGGCGACATCATTTAAAGTCACGGTAGCGCCGGCGCTGGTTACTTTCAGTAATATCTGGCCGAATTCCTCAGCAGAGGTCAGCCGGGTCTGCGCCAGTATAGCGGCATTATACTGCTGGCCCGGTAAAGCTGGCGCTCCGCCTAGCTGGCCCGCCGTCACCTGATTATTCTGCACCCGGATGGCCGCTGTCACATCGGCCGGCGTTAGCTGGTACTGATTCAGCTTATCGGCATCGAGCCAGATCCGCATCGCATACTGACTGCCAAATACCTGCACATTACCAACCCCGGTGGTGCGGCTTAATGGATCTTTAATATTGGCTACAACAAAGTCAGCAATATCATCACGTTCCAGACTGCCATCGTCTGAAATAAAGCCAATGACCATCAGAAAACCGCCACTGGATTTTGCTACCCGCACGCCATTTTGCTGCACTTCCTGTGGTAGCAGTGGCAGCGCCTGTTGCAACTTATTCTGAACCTGTACCTGGGCAATATCGGCATCGGTACCGGTTTCAAATGTCAGGGTCAGGCTGACATTACCGGACGAGTCGGTATTGGCCGACATATACATCAGGTTATCCAGGCCATTCATGGCCTGTTCTATCACCTGAGTGACCGCATACTCCGCCGTTTGCGCAGAGGCGCCGCGGTATGTCGCGCTGATACTGATCGCAGGTGGGGCGATCCTTGGATATTGCTCTATCGGCAGTTGCTTAATGGCCAGTAAACCGGCCAGCATAATAACAATGGCGATAACCCAGGCAAAAATCGGCCTGCTGATAAAAAAGTTAGCCATGGCTTAGTCTCCGTCTGTCGCGCTGACAACGCTGACGGTGGCGCCCGGCCGCACTTTTTGCAGGCCGGCAACGATAACCCGATCGCCCTCGCCAAGCCCATCAATAACCAGCCAGTGCTGACCGTAACTTTTGCCAAGGGTCACCGCCCGTTGCTCTACCTGATTGTCTGCATTAACCAGCAACACTGTTGCATCGCCCTTTGGCGTGCGGCTGACGGCTTGTTGCGGCACTAAGATTGCCTGGTCAATCCGGCCATGATAAAGCCGGGCCCGGACAAACATACCAGGCAGTAAGTCACCGTTTTTATTTGGAAATACGGCGCGCAAGGTTACCATGCCGGTACCCGGATCAACATTCACTTCAGAGAATTGCAACCGGCCCGGCTCAGCGTAACGGCTGCCATCATCCAGCAGTAGCTCGACCTTAAGCGGACTGGCCTCCTCTGCCGGCGTATCAGCGCGCAGCTGCTTTTTCAGCAGCAACAGCTCGTTGGCCGGCTGGGTTAAATCTACATAAATAGGATCAAGCTGACGGATGGTTGCCAGGCCCTGTGGCTGATTGGCCGTCAGCAGCGCCCCTTCAGTGACCGCCGAGCGGCCTATCTGGCCGGTGATCGGTGCGGTAATATCGGTATAGTTTAAGTTTATCCTGGCAGTCAGTAATGCCGCTTCCGCACTGGCCACTGCCGCCTCGGCCTGCATCAATGCAGCGTCGGCATCATCTGCATCCTGCTGGCTGATGGCCTTGTTGCCGAGCAAACCTTTAATCCGCCCGGCTTTTAAACTGGCATTATGCCGGATAGCCCTGGCACTGCTCAGGGCGGCTTCGGCACTGCTTAGCGCCGCCTGATAAGGCGCCGGGTCAATCTTGTACAGCAACTGGCCAGCACTAACCTGCTGACCTTCAGTAAACAGCCGTTGCTTTAAAATGCCGCTGACCTGAGGCCGGATTTCTGCCTGGCGAAAATCAGTGGTGCGCCCCGGCAAGTCGGTGGTCAGCTCAACCGGACGGCTGACTAAACTGACCACCGCCACTTCAGGCGCTGCCGCCTGCTGTCCGTTCGGCTTAGCGGGCTCGCCGCAGCCGGTAAGCAGCAACACCCCTGCCAGCAGCGTCATGCCGGCAGTCAGGGACAGTGGGTTAGCCCGGGGCTTAAAAACTTGCATAAAGAGTCCTGTATTGACATCGTTCGACGAAAAAATGGTGCCGGTTGCTGGCGCCGCAGCCTCTGTTGACGGGGGCCAGTTTAGCCCGGCAATATACATACACTCTTGTATGTTAGCAAGTGAAAAAATCTCAGCTGCGCCAGATGGCAGGCTGTTACCGGTGAACTCAGGGCGGTATTAACTGGCCGGGGCAAAGCAGCCCGCTGTCAGACCACCAGCTGGCGCTGCTCTGGCAAGCCCATGCTCAGTACAAAAGGCAGTTCAGCCTGCTGGGCGCGGCTGAAATCCTGTTTGCTGCTAAGCCCCTGCCAGTTAATGGTAATCAGACTTTGCGCCACGGCGCCGCCAAGGCTGCTGCCCGGCCCCAGTAATATAATATGCTCAGGCGCAAACTCTTTTACCGCTACTGCTATGGCCCGGCTGAAATAAAAGGTATCGGTTACCTGCTGGCCCAGGGTATACACTTTTAAGGCGGCGGCCTGTGCCAGCTGCCGGGGCCAGATCACACCACGGCCATCAATCAGTGGCAGCTGTGGTGTGGCAAATGATGTCGCGGCAAAACGCGACAAGGCCTGATCCGCGGCCGGTTGCATCAGCGGGCTGTGAAAAGCGGCATGACCGGCCAATAACATCGGGAAGCGTTCATCACAGGGGGGTAATGCCTGCATCGCCTGCTGCACAGCGCTCTGAGTGCCGGCCAGTACCGCATAACCGCCATAGCTTATCGACATAAACAACGCGCCCCGGTGCAGATATAACTGCTCGGCCAGCCGGGCCTGCTTATCAGGCTCAACCCGCCAGTCGCTGTCGACCAGCGGATAGATAAACTGGGCACCGGCTGCCTCCGCAGTCAGCTGCGCCATAGCACTAACCAGCCGCATGCTGTCCCGGCCCTGCCAGACACCGGCACAGCCGAGCGCCGTATACCAGCCCATAGAATTACCGGTAACAGCAACGATGTCGTACTTATCGCGGTTAATCTGGCTGAAATCGGCCAGGCCGGCAGCAAAAATTAATGCCGCCGCATTGTCGGCTTTCAGGTGCAGACGGTTGCTGAAACTGGCGGCGCTATCCAGCTCTGTTATCGTAGGCAGTTCCAGCTCACGGCGCAGCGCATCAAACTCACTCAGTTGCCGGTAAAAAGGATGGGCGCTGCTCAGATGCCGGCTGAGATACCCCAGCTCAGGCCGGTTATAGCTGCCGCGGCCCGGGCATACTACCAGTGCAGTTTTTTTCTGGCTCATAGGTGTCTGTTGCTCATGCTGAGGTTTGGTTAACTAGCAATTGATGGACCTTATCGATAATTTGCTGCTTCGACGGCAATACCGTATAAGCAGCCGCGCCCAGCGGAATAAAACTGTCTGCCGCACAAATGCGGCTTAGCTGATAAAAGCCCGGCCTGGCTTCATGCAATGCGCTGAACAGCTCTTCGCTGAGTGAGCCGCGTTTGCGGCATTCA
>NZ_JAWVZF010000063.1:0-15095 GCF_033722355.1 Arsukibacterium sp.
CCTGCTCCTGCTCACTGGCAGGGTTCCCCTCTTCACAGAATAAAGGCAAACTTTGCTGTTTATCCAGTAACTGCCAGCGACTGTTATACCTGTCGCCACTAATTGCTGCTAAGGCATTAGCACTGGCCAGCGCCTGTAAATCGCTGCTATTAAGGCCTGCCTGACGTAACTGGTGAAGTGAGCTGTACCCCTGTGCAGGCCGAAGCTGCAGTAAACGTTCAGCCCCTTTGGCGCTTAAGCCTTTAATCTGGCGCAACCCCAGCCGGATAGCATAACCCTGTTGGCCCGGCTGTAATTGATAATCCCAGCCTGAACCATTTACCGTTACCGGTAATAACTCAACCTGATGCTTGCTGGCATCCTGTAACAGTTGCGAGGGGCTGTAAAAACCCATAGGTAAACTATTAAGCAATGCCGTATAAAAAGCCGCCGGATAATAATGCTTTAACCAGGCTGAAATATAAGCCAACACGGCAAAGCTGGCCGAATGTGACTCGGGAAAACCATATTCACCAAAGCCACAAATCTGCTGATAAATCCGCTCGGCAAAGTCCAGCTGATAACCACGATGCAGCATGCCGTTAATCAGTTTCTCTTTAAACGGTAACAGTTCGCCGGTTTTCTTCCAGCTGGCCATGGCCCGGCGCAGCTGATCAGCCTCACCACCACTAAAACCGGCAGCCACCATCGCCAGGGCAATGACCTGCTCCTGAAAAATCGGTACCCCCAGAGTGCGGCTCAATACCTGTTCAACCTCACTGGAAGGATAGCTAACAGGCTCAATGCCATTTCGTCGCTTTAAATACGGATGCACCATATCGCCCTGAATTGGGCCTGGCCGGACAATAGCAATCTGTACCACTAAATCGTAAAAACAGGCCGGTTTTAAGCGGGGCAACATGCTCATTTGTGCCCTGGATTCAATTTGAAATAAGCCAACGGTATCGGCTTGTTGGATCCGTTGATACACAGCCGGGTCATCACCCAGCGCATTAACAGCGGCAATACTGAGCGATCGCTGATAATGCCGTTCAACCAGATTAAAGCATTTACGAATGGCGGTAAGCATCCCTAAAGCCAGTACATCAACTTTCAGTAGCTCCAGCGTTTCTAAATCATCTTTATCCCATTGGATCACGGTTCTGTCGGCCATAGCGGCATTTTCTACCGGTACCAGTTCGTAAAGCGGGCCTTCGGAAATAACAAAGCCCCCCACATGCTGCGATAAATGGCGCGGAAAACCACGCAGTTCATCCACTAACTGCACCAATTGGCGGCTGGTTTCACTGTTCGCATCCAACCCCAGAGCGCCCAGTTGCTGTTGCCAGCTGGTTGCAGGATTACGCCGCTGAATATTTTTAACCAGAAAATCCAGCTGGCTGTCTGGTAACCCCAGCGCTTTGCCAACATCGCGCAAAGCACTTTTAAACCGGTAACTGATCACCGTCGCAGCAAGCGCAGCCCGCTCCCGGCCATATTTCTGATACAGATACTGAATCACCTCTTCACGTCGTTCATGTTCAAAGTCGACATCGATATCAGGTGGCTCTTTTCGTTCTTTTGATAAAAACCGCTCAAACAGCACCTGAATTTGCCGTGGATCAACAGCGGTGATTTGCAGGCAATAACACACCACAGAATTTGCTGCTGAACCACGGCCCTGATATAAAATATTGCGACTTTGGGCAAACTGCACCAGATCATAAATGGTCAGAAAAAAATATTCATAGTGAAGCTCACTGATCAGAGCCAGTTCTTTTTCAATCAGCGCCTGAACATGGGGCGGTACACCGTCGGCAAAACGAATTTTACTGCCCTGTTCCACTAATTTTCGCAGATAACTGCTGGCAGTTTCCCCCTCTGGCACTAATTCAGCCGGATACTGATATTTAAGCTCACTGAGATGAAAGCTGCAGCGCTCTGCAATAACCCGGCTTTCATTCAGCCAGCTTGCCGGAAATAATTTAGTCAGCTTTGGCAATGGCCGCAGCGACCGCTCAGCATTACTCAGCAAGCTGCGACCCAGCTCCCGCAGCGGCTTACCGGCACGGATGGCACTGAGGCAATGCTGCAATGCCAATCGGGCCGGCTGATGCATTAAAACCCCACCACAGCTAACCTGGCTCAGCTGGTACTGGCCGGCCAATTGCTGACAATACTGATTAAATTGCGGCTCGTTATGGCTTAAATAGCGCCGCATTGCCAGCCATAACCGGCTGCCATGGTACTTTTTAAGCCACTCGCCCCAGTACTGGTCACTGGCAGACTCTCCACTTGGCAACCATAAAACAAAACAGTGCTTAACCGACATTAAATCCCATTCCGTCAGCTGATAATTGCCTTTAGTGCTGCGTCTTCTGGCATTAGTGATGACCCGGCACAGCTCGCTGTAAGCGGCTTTAGACGGGCATAACATGACCAGCTGCAGCTTATCGAGCATAAAAACACTGCCAACAATTAATTTCAGCGCCAGTTGCTGCTCATTTATTGCCCGGTAAGCTCGGACAACTCCTGCTACCGAACATTCATCCGTTATCGCCAGCGCCTGATAGCCAAGCGCTGCTGCCTCTGTCACCAGCTCCTGCGGGCTGGACGCGCCCTGCAGAAAACTAAAATGGCTTTGACAAAACAACTCAGCGTAATGCATGACCCTGACCTTTGAACAATTTAACTAAACCAACCATGGACATACCATTGCTGGCTGACAGTGCGAAATAACCATAACCACTGGCCCTGCTGATTACGGCCAATAAAATAATCCCGTTGCGTGCTCAGCTGAAAGCCATCAGGACACAGCCGCTCCGGCCCCTGCAAAACAGTCACAGCTTCCGTCAGTGGCTGCGGTCTGCTTAGTAGAAATGCCGGACGAAGTGAAAATACCGGCTGAGCAGGCTGCTCCCCGGCGAGTGGCGGGCTGCGCTGGCTGGCTTGCTCGGGTAAATGATGATTTTCCAGGGTTAAGCTGCTGACAGCCGGCTGCCCCAAACGCGCCTGCAACAGCGATATCAGTTGTAATGGCGACATTCTGACCTGATGCCGGGCAAATAATGTTTCAGTAACGCTCTGCTGACTGGCAAAATGCTTAACATCCAGCTGCAGGCCATATACCGGCTCAGGCAACGGCAGATTTTGCAGTTGCAGCTGACACAGCTGCAACCAGGCGTCTGCTTTATATTCACCCTGGGCCGAACCAATACTGAGCTGCAGTGGTGGGTTATCCCGGAAAAATAAGCTAAGCAGCAGCTGATAGCATTGGCAATTAGCACGGCTAAGCTGCAGCTCCAGTTGCTGTAACAATTTTACTAATGGTTTTGCCAGCACCGAACTGTCGCTGATATCGAATAATAACTCCAGGTAGCGGCTGAAACCGGGCTCTGGCTGCAGATACTTCAGCGCATGATAATAATCGCCCCGTAACCGCCCCAGATAACTGAGCAGCTGGCTGTCGAAGCGCCGGGCCAGTTCCGCCGGCGGCAAAGCCTGTAACTGGCCAAGAGTATCAATACCCAGCCTGGCCATTTGCTGTTGCATATCATCAGACAGTTCAGTGGCACAGAGCGGACTGGCCTTAAGTGCTGGTAATAACTGGCTGGGATCGATCGTCATTAAACTGGCTTGTTGATTAGCAAGACATTTTGCCGCATAAGGAGTAGCACCACAGCTGTACTGGTAACGATAAGTCAGTTTATCCAGTTTTTTCCGAAGTGCCTGCCAGTAGGGTTCAAGCCCACCATAAAGCTTAAGCATGCCATCAAGACGCAGTATGAGTCCTGAGGGCTGATCCTCTGCAATATCACTACTTAACTGATACAACTGCTGGGCAACAATGTGTAATACTCTGGTTTGTTGCTCTGGCTGATAGGGCAGCAGTTGCAAATCCGGACAAAGTGCTGCGGCACTGGCCAGTCCCATCTGCGGTTTCAGACCCGCCTCTGTTGCTGCACAATTTAACTGCACAAGCTGATGCTGCTGATCAACCAGCGCGACAGGCAAGTTGCTGCTTGCTGCAGAAAGCAGCAGATGATCCAGCTGCAGTGCCGGAAAATGCAGATACAAGAACATCGCCATCCTAGCCAGTCTGACGCAGGGGCTCAGCAGCCTCAGGGGCTAAACACAGTGCTGGCCATTGCTGTTGCATACTTATCTTAAACGGTGCTGCCGGCCAGCTGCCTTTGCGTTTAAGCACAGTTAACTTAAGCCCTTGCGGATCGGGCTGCAGGCGGATACTTAAATTCACCGGCAGGCATAATGTCTGAGCGCTATCCCGAAAAACAATCATACTGGCAGCACCCTGCTCTGCCGCGAGCTGTAACCGCCGGGCCTGGGCTAAACTGATTGCCGCAGGCCATAGCAGCACACTGGCACAGCAACCGCTTTGCAGACACTGCTCTGCTGCCCATAACGCCTGTTGTTGGGCCGACAAAGGTTTGGCTGTTCTACCCTGTTTCACAGATTTTGCCGCTTGAGCAGAGTTATCAGCTGGATTATCCGGGGTAATAATCAGCAGCTGGCTAAGCTTAAGGCCGCTTGCGCTCAGCATATCAGCGCTCAGCTCAGCAGGTGGACTGATAAATGCCAGCAGACGCTGACTGTGCTGCTGTTGCGTCTGCAAATACGGTAACAACAGCCGCAGCTCACCAATACCGATTTGGGTTTGAATATCAATCAGCCCGGTTGCCGGCAAGCCCCCGGCTAACTGCTGATCAAGCTCAGGGTAGCCAGAGGCGACGGCCTGATAGGCCAGCTGCTGGCTATCACCTTGCCATAACAACTGGCGTCGGGTTAGCTGCTCTAACAAAGCTGACATAAGCCACCTCACAAATACTGTATATTAATACAGTATAGCTAAGCGGCGGCCAGATGCAAAGCTTATCCCGAAGAATTAAGCTGGCATTAAGCTCAGAAGGGGTAAAACACCAGTTAATCGCAAAAGGAGTTCCAATATGAAAAAAACACTATTCGTTATTTGCAGTTTGGCAATAGGGATAAGCCAGCCCGTTATGGCTAAACCCGAACATGAAAAATCATTGCCTCCGGGCCTGGCAAAGAAAGTGGAAAGTGGCAAACCCCTACCGCCAGGCTGGCAGAAGAAGCTCTCTGCCGGACAATATCTTGCAGATGAATACTATCACCGGAGCACCGTTCTGAAAAAACCTGATGCCGATGGTATTATCACCGTTCAGATTGACGGCACCATCATTGAGCTCTTTGAGCATAGCCGGCAAATTGTCCGCATTTTAGAAGGTAAAAATTAAGCCTTTTTTTGTAACAGGGTCAGCACTTCGTAATGGCTGCTGTGAGCAAACATATCAAACAGCTGAACTTTCAGTAACTGATACTGGGGTAATTGCGCCAGATCCTGAGCCAGGGTTTGGGCATTACAACTGGAGTAAAGCAGCCAGGCTGGGGCAAGCCGCTCAATGTCCTGACATAACCCTGCTCCTAAGCCACGCCTTGGCGGATTAACAACCATTAAATCCGGGGCTTTTGCTGCAGCATTGGCAAAGGCAGTGGCATCCAGCGCCTGAAAGCGGACATGTTGCAGGCCCATTTCAGCGGCTGAGCGCTTAGCACTTTCAATAGCGGCCGGGGCAATTTCAATTCCCACCAGCTGCTGCTCCGACTTGAGCAGATGCAGACCAAAGCCTCCGACACCGCAAAACAGATCCCAGATCTGGTCAAAGGGCTGCTGTTGCTGCAGTTCATCTGCCCACTGCGCTGCGGTCCGGTACAAACTGGCAGCCACTACCGGCTGAGTTTGAAAAAAGCTTTGTGGCTGTAAATACAGTGGCACCTGATTAAGCTGCTCGGCCAGCACCGTTTGCGCCGTTAATACAATTTCTTCGCTCCCTTCCAAAATAGCAGCGGGTAAGGGCTGCAGGTTAACCGAACAGACTTCAAGCTGTGGCAATTGCTGTAATAACCAGGGTAAATGTTTGGTTATGGCCGCCAGGCAGTTTTTAGATCGTAGGACAAAGCGCAGCATAAAACGGCCACTTTCATGGCTCTGGCTCAGTAAAATATATTTCAGCTCACCCCGGCGGCTGGCAATGTCATAAGGAGTAAGGCGGGCCCGGCTGATAAAGGCTTTGCACAGGCTGAACACCGGGGCAAAGCTTGGCGGATACAACGGGCAATCAGTTAAATCGACCTGCTCACCTTGGGCATTGATAATTCCCAGAACCGGTGCAGCATCATTGCCCAGAACCACCATTTTTGCTTTATACCGAAAGCTCTGCTGCTCACTTGGCTGGGGCTGCAGAATTTGCACGGGCTTATACGCTGCCATTAACTCCGTCAGTTGCTGCTGTTTATCAGCCAGCTGCCGGGAATAGGGCTTCGCCAGCCACTGACAGGACTGACAACGTTTAGCGTTAAAATGCTGACACAACATAACTGACCTCGACTGTAAGTCAGCTAGTTTAACCACTCAGGCTGCTGGTACCAAGGCAAATCACAGCTTACCGGGGTGAGTTACAAAACATTTTCGACCACCCGCCCCTCTTTTTTGTAAATCACCCCGTTTTTCATCACCAGACTGACATCTGACAGCCGGTTAATGTACCTGAGGACATCTCCTTTCACTGCAATAATATCAGCGTACTTGCCTTCGCTAATTGTGCCCAGTTTATCCGATACCCCCATCATCACTGCAGGCCAGTAAGTCGCTGCCCGCAGCGTATCCATGGCCGGGATCTCCATAACATCTACCCAGACTGCTAACTCATTCCAGGTACTCTGACAGTGAAATTTAGTCGGGATCCCACTGTCTGTGCCAACCAGGAATACCACTCCGGCCTCCCGTAGCTGGGCAATCTTATTTTTCAGGGTTGGTTTTCTAAGTGGTGTCAGCTGCATATAGCTAAGTTTGCCTGGCTGCTGCAAAGACTGTTTGATATCAGCAATGGTGTCAGGCTTTAACCCCCGATGCCAGCAGTCTGCATCAAGATGCTCCGGGTTAGCCACCATCGCATCATAATTCCATAAGCCTTCCACCGTCGGCGTCCAGAATAAGGGTCCGCCCGCCACCCGGCCGGTAGCCGTGCGCTCTTTTAACTGATTCAGCACATCTTTCGGAAACCCCGGCGCAGTGGTCAGTCCGGTATGTTCAAAGTTATCCACTCCGATCACCAGTCCCCGGCGGATCTCATCAGGCCGGTGTGCATGAGCGACCACTTTCAGTCCATGTTTATGAGCCTGCTCAACAATGGCCTGCGCTTCTTGCAAACTCATTTTATCCTGATCAATTAATTTAATAATATCAACACCGGCTGCAGCCAGCTTATCGACTTTTTGTCTGGCGTCCTTAACGCTGTTAATACTCCAGCGAAACGCTTCAGTACCCGGATAGGCTTTGTGCTGCAAAAACGGCCCCGAGACAAACAGCCTTGGCCCCGGGATCTCACCTGACGCTATTCGTTGCTTGATATTAATTGAATCCTGCAGCGGCGCGCCCAAATCTCGGGCACTGGTAACACCCGCTAATAACAATTGCAGGGCACTGGCCGGCATAATTTCGTCTGACAGCCTGTTAATATAAGTTTTATCCCAGTGCACATAATCCGCATGACCATTTAACATCAGATGGGCGTGGTTCTCCCAAAGCCCGGGCAAGACGTCCATCCCCTCGGTTGAAATCACCGTATAACCTTCCGGTATCGGCAACGTATCGACTGTCCCTACCTGGACAATAATGTTGTCTTTGACCAGGATGACACTGTTCGCCAGAGGCGCGTTACCATAACCATCAATCAGTCGCCCCCCAACCAGTGCCGTGTTTGCTGCAAAAGTATCACTTGCTATCAGCAAGATTATTAATGTTATCAATATCCGCATGGCACATGTTCCCTGTTGAAAGAAGTTTCAGGCAAGTTATTAACTTAGCCGGAATAACGTCACTTAACCATTCATTCTGTCTGATAAAACAGCACTTTGGTCCGCTAAGTTGATTTGCAGCCTGCATTAACAGCATATGCTGCTAAACTGATTAATAGCCCTGCTTGTCAGGGCAGCGCAGTTGTGTGGGAAATTCAGCTAGCGGGTGGTTCAAAGCAGAACATTGCAGGGAGTAAAATGGGATTAAACAACAAAGCGCTCGCGCCAGGTGTTATCGACAACTTTCAACAGGTTCGGCGCCAGACACTGGCAATAACGGAAGGTTTATCTGCCGAGGATATGGTGGTGCAGTCTATGCCTGATGCCAGCCCCCTGAAGTGGCATTTAGCCCATACCAGCTGGTTTTTTGAGCATTTCATCCTGCAACCTTTTGCAGAAAACTATCCGGTGTTCAGCAAAGATTACTGTTATCTGTTTAACTCTTACTATGATGCAGTAGGTCCCAGGCATGCCCGCCCGGCCAGAGGCTTACTGACCCGGCCCCCCTTTGATGACATTCTGGCCTATCGTCAGCATATCGAGCGGCATATGATACCGTTACTTCAACGCCAGCTATCAGACGTAACAGAATTAGTGACAGTCGGTTTACACCATGAAATGCAGCATCAGGAACTGATGTTAACCGATATACTGCATTTATTATCAGCTAATCCTCTGGCACCGGCGTTACAGCAAACCCCGCCACCTGCCAGCCAGGATGCTGCTGAGCAGCACATTCCGGCCCAGCATATGCTCAGCCACGATGGCGGTCTGGTGCAGGTTGGTGCCACTGAGCAGGGCTTTAGTTATGATTGTGAAAATCCCCGTCATCAATTTTTTTTGCAGCCATTTAAACTGGCCAGCCGACCGGTAACCAATGGCGAATGGCTGCAGTTTATCGAAGATGGCGGCTATCAGAACCCGTTATTATGGCTCTCTGATGGCTGGCATTATTGCCAGCAACAACACTGGCAGGCGCCGTTATACTGGCAGCAGCAAAACAGCTGGCTTCATTTCAGCTTAAGTGGTTTGCATCCGCTGAATCTGTCTGCCCCGGTCTGTCATATCAGTTATTACGAAGCTGACGCCTTTGCCCGTTGGGCTGGCAAGCGTTTGCCCCGCGAGCAGGAATGGGAAGTGATTGCCGAGGCGCTGCCTGAGGCCATAAACGATGCTAATTTTCTGGAGCAGCATATCTGGCAGCCCACCTCCTGTCAGAGCCAACCGGATTTTCAAAAAGTATTTGGCGACGTCTGGGAATGGACCCAAAGTCCCTACACCGGTTATCCCGGGTTTAATGCAGCACAGGGCGAGCTTGCCGAATATAACGGCAAATTTATGGCTAATCAGTTTGTACTGCGCGGCGGCTCCTGTGCTTCGCCGCGACAGCAATTACGCAGCAGTTACCGTAACTTTTTCTACCCCCATCAGCGCTGGCAATTCAGCGGACTCAGATTAGCGGAGGATCAATAATGCCATCAGCTCAGACGCTGTTTCATACTCAGGAAGTGACTATTGCCCCGCTTACCCCTGTGGTGGATCGCAACTTTGTTGACGATGTATTAACCGGCCTGGCGTTACCGCAGAAACAACTCCAGGCCAAATACTTTTATGATCAGCAGGGCTCAGATTATTTTGATCAGATCTGCCAGCTGCCGGAGTATTATCCGTACCAAACCGAACTGAACCTGCTGCCCAGAGTCGCCAGCGATTTAGCCGATAGCTTCAGCTCAGACTGCACCATAGTCGAATTTGGCGCCGGCTCGCTGGTAAAAATTAAACCTCTGCTCAGCACCATCAGTAATATCCGGCAATTTATTCCAATTGATATCAGTGGCATTCATCTGGAAATGGCCTGTCAGCAGTTACAAACTGATTATCCAAAGCTGGCAGTAAAGCCGGTGGTAGCAGATTTTTGTTTTCCGGTGGATCTGCCGGCGCTTGACCATCAGCAAAAGATCGGCTTTTTCCCGGGCTCAACCATTGGTAATTTTTGTCCGGCTCAGGCAGCCCGTTTTTTAGAAAATGCCCGCTGCACGCTGGGCCCGGACAGCTGTCTGCTTATCGGGGTCGACACCAAAAAATCGCCAAGTTATCTGCATCGGGCCTACAACGATGCCGATGGCATAACAGCGCGTTTTAACCGCAACATTTTAACCCGGATTAACCGCGAGCTGGGCGCCAATTTTAATCCGGAAAACTTTGAGCATTATGCATTTTATAACGCAGGTCAGGGCCGGATAGAAATGCATCTGGTCAGCACTGAGCAGCAGGTCGTTGATGTTTTTGGCAGTGCCGTGGCCTTTGCCGCCGGTGAGAGTATTCATACCGAAAACTCTTATAAATACACGCCGGATGAATTTTGTCAGCTGGCGCAATCGGCAGGCTGGCAGGTAGAACGCAGCTGGCTGGCAGAGCAGGATCTATTCGCGACCTACCTGCTAAGAAACCGCTGTTAACGTGACGACACGTTTATCGCAATGGTCACACTGGTGGCACCACCTAAATCGTCCACCACTGATAACTGCACCTGACCGGGTTGCCCCTGCCAGAACAGGGTCTCGCCCGGTGCTACCGCCCCCAGGTAACGCTTATCTGCAAACCAGTGTGCCCGGGTAACCGCCCCATCGAAGCTTGCTTGCAATGCAATAGCTTGCTGCTTTGCCCCCTGCGTTGTCCCACCCTGATGTTTTTGCTGATCAGGCTGGCTGATAACATACGTCAGGCCAGGCTGCGGTGAGCGTATTTGCGGCGGCTGAGTGCTTCGCCGCAAATTAGCGGGGCATGGCTTGGCATAGCGCGGCGCGCTTGCCAGCATAATACCAGCCTGGCGCATCGCACTGCTGATGTCTGATGGCCAGAATTCAAACACATTAAGCTTGGTGACGCCCGGCTGATGCAAACAGGCCCGAAGCCCGCTTTGGATCTCAACCGGCACTGCCCGGTGCACATCAGATACTTTTATCGGTGAGACACCAGGAATAAACCAGCCAGGCTCGGTTTGCGGACAATATTTATTGGGTAGATCACCACTGCGGCTGCACAGCGCCACTTTTGTCAGGTTCAAACTGGCCGCCGGGCTGAACAGCTGCTGATCCTGCTGCTGGTTTTGTGGCAGCAACGCCAGCAATTCAAAAAATAACGGACCGGCAGCGCTACGCCCTACTAAATTCGGATTACTGCTGCCATCAAAATTCCCCAGCCAGACCGCCAGCACGTAATCACCACTTAACCCTACAGCCCAGGCATCGCGAAACGCATAAGAGGTACCGGTTTTCCAGGCAACCGGTGGTTGCGATGTCAGCTCACTGAGAGCTCCACGTTGCAGCCCCGGATGCTGGCGCAGCATATCGAGGGTTAAAAATGCCGCCTCGGGGCTTAACAATGACTGGCTTTGGTTTGTTTGCGCTGGCTGCTGTTGCCAGCTAACGGCTTGCCACTTACCACCATTACCCAGCATGGCATAAAGCTGGACCAGTTGTGCCATGTTCAACTCCATCCCGCCAAGCACCAGGGCTAAGCCATAGTGGCTGGCAGGTTGGGCTAACGGCACGCCGGCGGCATTTAGCCACTGATAAAAGTCAGGCTGTTGCAGTTGAGCCTGCAGCTGCACTGCTGGCAAATTGCGACTGTTAATCAGCGCCGTTGTTGCTGATACAGGTCCAGAAAACTGGCGGTCAAAATTCTCAGGATTAAAGCTGCCATAACGGCGTGGTAAGTCTGTCAGTAAGGTTTTCGGATGAATAAGCCCCTGCTGCAGCGCCAGCGCATAAACAAAGGGTTTTAAGGCTGAGCCGGGTGAGCGCGCGGCAGTGACCCCATCAACCTGTCCGGCAATCGTCTCATTATTAAAATCAGCCGACCCCAGCCAGGCCTGGATCTGCATGGTACTGCGCTTGATCAGTAACACGCTGCCATTATTAATTCCGGTGGCTTGCTGGCGCTGTAAGTAGCGGCTAAGCTGCTGCTCAAACCGTTGCTGCAGCGGCAACTGCAGACTGGTGTAAAACCGGCCTCGCTGCTGGCGTTGCGATCGCAGCTGATTAATAAAATGCGGTGCCTGCTGCGGTATATCAGCCCGGCTCAAATAATGTAACGGTAAATTTAACGGTAATGACGGGCCAGCCGATGGTGCAGACTGCTCAGTTTGCTGCTGCCAGATAGCCGTCAGTCGCTGCCGCGCGAGCTCCAGCTGCTGCTGACCAGTGCGGCTTAGCGGGCTGCGCTGATTAGGATTTTGTGGAATCACACTCAGTGCTATCGCTTCGGGCAAAGTCAGCTCGCTGGCTTCTTTGCCAAAGTAAATCAGGCTGGCGGCCGCCACGCCTTCAATATTGCCGCCATAGGGTGCATAGTTAAAATAGGCTTCCAGTAACTCAGCTTTACTGAAATGGCGCTCCAGATACAGCGCGTAACCGACCTGTTGCAGCTTACCAGCGATAGTGTGGGTGTTCAGCTTAAACCGCAGCCGCGCCAGCTGCATACTGATCGTCGAGGCACCCTGCCGCCGGCCATTTTTAAGCACGCCTTGCCAGAAAGCCCGGGCAATTGCAGTGAAGTCGACGCCAAAATGCTGGTAAAATTTGCGATCTTCGTACAACAAGGTGGCACGTTGGATTACCGGGGCAATATCGGCAAGCGGCAGTTTTAACCGGTAGCGCTGATCGTCTGCCAGCTGCAGACTGAGTAGTTCGCCATTAGCGGCAAAATACGCGCTGCCCTGCTGATAACCGGCATATAAATCCGGTTTAGCTGACACAGCGAAAAGCAATACCGCCAACAGTAACAGTGTGCCGGCAGGCAACAGCAGCCAGTACATCAGCCACTTAAATTGTGACCGCCAGCCAGACTGTCGCTTTTGCACCGTCATCTGCCTGCGGCCTTAACGGGCTGCTGTCACAATGAAACGACCGGCAGCCGTACTGGCGTGAACCCTGTTATCGTACATCGACTCTGCCGCTGCCGGTGGTACGGTAAAGTCGCCGGCTGTCGTCACTTTCACCTGATAACGCAGCTCAGTCATTTGCGGTCCGAAAGCCGCATAATATACCAGCCTGTCTTCGCGGATATCGACATAATCTGCGCGCCAGTGGCCTTGCTCTGCTCTGCTATCGCGTTGCACCGAACTTCGCACCACTCTAAAACCTGCTGGCAGTAAATCAACGACAGCGATATTGTTATGCCAGTTATTATCTGTACTGCGCAGTCTGAGCCGGACGGTCAGTTCATCGCCCTGATGTGCTTCACTGACAACCTCTCCTTTACTGTTTAAGTAGTCGCGGACAATTTCCAGCTGTTCAGCCCGGGCGGAAACTGGCAGGGTTTTCGCAAAACCACTCTCACTTAACGCATAAAACAACGGGGCCTTGTCACTGCCTGCGGCGCGCTCAATCAGTAACGTCTTAGCGTCGCTGCTAAAAGCAAACCGCGGTAAGCTGCTGCGGTTATCAGCAGCCATCAGTGCTGTCCGCTCACCGGCAGCTGTCAGCTGATAAAGCTGCGGCGCAGCAGCATTCGCCACCGGTTGCAACTGACTGTAAGCTGCCAGCGCCAACACGGCATAGGATGAACCGATGGTGTTGTATTTTTCGTCAAAAACCGGCTGCAGTAGGGTGATAATATGCGCTTTATCCAGTGCTTTAGCCTGCTCAGGAAAATGCCGGGCTAACAGGTAAACATACTGCGCATCCAGGCTCAGCTGGGGCTGGAACACCGGGTTAGCGAACGGAGCAAGCCGTTGCGTCTGCCGACGCTGCAAATAGGCCTGCTGCATGGCAGAGCTTTCGCCCAGCCGGTAATCGCCGATTAAGCCCAGGGCCACCGCGGGCTGTTGCATCAGCTGATAGCTGGCTGCCATGTAAATAGCAGTAATGTCTGTTTGCCAGGCTTGCTGATGTTGCTGTTGCAGCCGCTCATGCAGTTCAACCAGATAATTGCTGGTAACAATGCCACTACGGGTTAACAGATAAATCGCATTGGCCCGCAGCCGGGCCTGATATAAATTGCCGCCGCTTTGCCGCGCTACCTGATGCAGATAACTCAGGCCCTGCCGGTACAGATAATCCGGCACCGCCAGCCCCTGTTCGCGGGCAGCCATTAAAAAGTGCATGACATAAAGGCTGGGAAAATCTGCTGTGCTGTATCCACCCGGCCAGAAACTGAAGCCGCCATCACTTTGCTGACGCTCAGCAAGTTTCTGAATTAACACGGAAAACTGCTGCTGAACCTGCTCCAGGCGCGCCTGATATCCCGGTTGCTGCACCAGCCCGAGCCAGGGAAATACCTGCGACACCACCTGCTCGGTACAGCCATGCGGGTAACTGGCCAGATAATCAGTAAAGCTTTCAGCCAGTACCAGCGGATTAGCCGATGCGGCGATATTAAGCCTGGCCAACTCGCTGTACAGCGGGTAGCGGGTGGTTAACGTCACGGGCAGCTTGTCACTGTAACCAACCTGCAGCGTCGTCTGATAATGACTGGCCGGCCGGATACTGAAACTGACCTGCCGGTTTGATTCCTCCAGCAACGTGCCCTGCTGATAGCGGGCGCTGAAGCTAACGGAAAATTCCCCGGGATTTTCGCCGGCTTTTAAGCGAAAACGGGCACTTTGCTCACTGCCTTCACTGATTTGCAGGTTTTGGCTCAACGGACTGACTGCAGTTATTCCCTCAGGCAGGGTCAGACTGACGCTGACAGGCGCATTATCACCCGAGCCTTGCACACCATTGGCAACATTGAGACTGACCTCGAACTCATCGCCCGGTGCCGCGCTTGGCAGCACTTGCGGCGTTAACACGAAAGGCCCGCGCACCTGAACATCAATGCTGTGCGCCCCCAGCGCCGTATCGCTCAGTGCCACCGCCATCAGTTTTAAATTACCACTGAAGCTGGCCGGCACCTGCACTTGTTGCTGCTGGATGTCGGGCCCGGCTTTAACCATGCCTAACCAGAATACCCCGGGTTGTTCGGCCCGGCTTGCGAACGGATTCAGGTTTTTCTGCAGCATCATCTCTGCGGCCATTGCCATCCGCTCCCGGTCATCACCGCCGACGCCGGCCAGCTGGCGTTGCAGCAAACTAAACGCTGGCAGAATTAAATCGAGCATTTGCAGGCTGCGCACCTGCAAAGCACGCTTTTGTAAAAAGTGGCCTAACGGATCCGGCAGCTGATAACCCGCTACCTGCAAAATGCCCTCATCAACCCCATAAATCAGCATATCG
>NZ_JAWVZF010000064.1:0-15070 GCF_033722355.1 Arsukibacterium sp.
CTCTATATTGCGGTCGGCATTTCAGGCGCTATTCAGCACCTTGCCGGGATGAAAGATTCAAAAGTTATCGTTGCAATAAATAAAGACGCTGAAGCGCCTATTTTCCAGGTTGCTGATTATGGTTTAGTGGCAGATTTATTTACAGTACTGCCTGAGCTTGAGCAACAGCTCTGATTAGCCCTTAGCCTAAAAAGCCAGCTTAAGCTGGCTTTTTGCATTTTAGCTCTTGTTAGCGGCATCAACTCCGTCTTAAGATGAGTGACTTATTTGTCAGGGACGTCATATCCATGCCTGTAGTGATCCGTCATGCTGAACCGGTTGATATCGAAGCGATTAAAGCTATTTATGATCAGCCAACGATATTTGCCAACACGTTACAGTTACCCTATCAACCGGTCGCCAGCTGGCAGAAGCTGTATAACGCCGGTGCCGGCTTTTATAATCTGGTGGCCGAGGTTGAAGATCAGGTCGTTGGACAGTTAGGGTTGCAGGTTTGTCAGAACCCCAGACGCCGCCACGTTGCAGAATTAGGAATGGGAGTAATGGAAGAGTATCAGGGGCAGGGGATAGGCTCTGCGCTGTTACGGGCAGCGCTGGAAATGGCCGATAACTGGTTGAATATCCGCCGGATGGAACTGACAGTATACAGTAGCAATGAGGTGGCTATTGCATTGTATGAACGCTTCGGGTTTGAAGTAGAGGCAGAGCTGGCAGACTTTGCTTTTCAATATGGTAAATACGTCAGTGCCCTGGTGATGGCCAGAATTAATACTGCCATAGCCTGATAATCAGTAAGGTTGTCCAACCACGGCAGACAAAGCTGCCGCTATTATTTTTATCACTTAATGAGAACTGGCGTTTTTCTGGCATTGCTCTGTATCTTTACACTCTCCGTATAAGTACAGACTGTGATGGGTCAGCTTAATACCATTACGCTCGGCTATCTCCAGTTGCTTAGCCTCTATCGTCTCATCTTCAAACTCGATAACCTTGCCGCATTTCAGGCATACCAGGTGATCATGATGGCTATTACCCGTTAATTCAAAAACCGACTTCCCTCCTTCAAAGTGGTGACGGGTCAGAATGCCTGCATCATCAAATTGGTTCAGAACCCGGTATACCGTTGCCAGCCCAATATCTTCACCCAGTTCTAACAGGATTTTATATACGTCTTCAGCGCTGATATGCTGATGATTTGGATCTTGTAAAATCTCGAGTATTTTGACCCGCGGCAGGGTAACTTTCAGGCCGGCCTTGCGTAGCTCATGATTATGATCTGACATAAAAAACTCTGTCTTGCTGGTGGATTTGCTTCGATTATAAAGACATTAGCACAATATTGAAATGGCCGGGTAGTGCTGATTTATGCCAGCCAGTCTTGTACTTTCAGTTCAGCAAGTTAAAATGCGTTATTTAGAGGTCATACCAGGTGATATTATGCGCTGGGCATTTAAACCACAAATCATGCGAAGACTATTAAATTACTGGCCCCCTTTTTTATTTACTGGTATCGAAGTGGCTTATTTGGCTGATGATTACCGTTTTGCCAGAGTAGAGCTTAAAAACCGCCCGTGGACCCGTAATATTAACAGCAGTCAGTTTGGTGGTTCTATGTTTGCGATGACTGATCCGATATACCCTTTGCTGTTAATGGGTAGTCTGGGTAAAGAATATATGGTCTGGGACAAACAGGCAGACATTGACTACATAAAACCCGGGATTGGCAAACTGACAGCCGAATTTTTACTGACAGATGAAACAGTGGAAGATATCAGACAGAAAACTGCGGCGGGTGACAAGTATTTTCCAGAATTCCTGGTGCATATAAAAGACAAAAATAATGAGATTGTCTGCGAAGTAAACCGTACCATTTATATCCGCAAAAAACCGAAATATCGATAGCAGCAACGGCTGTGAATCATTTAAACCGTTAGCAAAGCTTAAAAAAAGAGGCGTGAGCCTCTTTTTTTAATATCCTGCCACAATCACAAATCAGCAAATGCCTGCAGGCTCATTTCATCATATATCTGTTTGCACCATTGTTTTACCCGCTGTTCAGTAAGCTCTGGTTGCCGGTCTTCATCAATACCAAGACCAATAAAATGGCTGTCATCAGCTAAGGCCTTAGAGGCAACAAAGTTATAACCTGCAGTAGGCCAATGACCCACTATGATTGCGCCTTTAGGCTCAATGATATCGCGCAGCGTGCCCATCGCATCCAGAAAATATTCAGCATAATCTTCCTGATCACCGCAGCCGAATATCGCTACTAACTTATTGTTAAAATCAATATTATCCAGTTCAGGGAAAAAATCATCCCAATCACATTGTGCTTCGCCATAATACCAGGTGGGGATGCCGAGTAGCAGCAGATCAAAGCTGGCAATATCTTCTTTGCTGCTTTTTGCAATATCACGGATATCTACCAGCTCCTTGCCCAGCTCTTTTTGGATCATCTTCGCGATATGCTCAGTGTTGCCGGTATCGCTACCGAAAAATATTCCTACAGTTGCCATGGTTTATTGCCTTCTTACCTGGATAAAGCCTGCTCTAAAAGTTGTTCAATAAAGGTACTGCGAGTCGTATTGGCCTGTTCAGCAGCCTGTGTCAACGCTGCATACAACTGACCAGACACTTTAAATTCAATACGCTTTAGCCCGTTACTACGATCGCGTTTGATTTGATTGCGCTTATTAAGCTTTAGCTGTTCTTCGCGTGGCAGCGGATTGGTTTTAGGTCGCCCCGCGCGTTTGTCAGCAGCAAACAAATCAAGAGTGGTGCGATCAGTGGCGATTTTGGCCATTAATCTCAACCCTTGTTATTCGAAAAAGTGCTGGACGACAGTTTTAATCACAAACACCAAGGGTGATAAAAACAATACCAGCCAGACAAAAAAGCGTCCCAGACGCGGTGCCTGACTCTTTTTCAGCACATCATTAATAGCCAGCACGATAAAAATATACAAAACGGTTAAACCCAGCCATAAACCCAGGGTTTCAAATTGTGCTATGGTCATCAATCCTGGCCATACTGAAAAAAATTGGCGGCACTATAGCATAAAAAAGTTATTTTTTAGTGTTCTGGCTCAATAAAAAATCCCGGACCAACTTGGCAAAAGCGACTGGTTTTTCGGCATGCAACCAATGACCAGTGCCATTTATGATTTTTGCTTCGGCTGCAGGAAAATAACGCAGGATCTGTGACCGGTGCTCCGGCAGAATATAGTCAGAGTTTCCTCCTTTGATAAAAAGAACCGGTTTATCGTATTGTCCGTCTAGGGCCGGGGCAGTTAGCAACTGGTCATAACAATGCTCAAGGGCAGTTAAATTAAAGCGCCAGCTGAAGCCCTCGTCGGTTTTATGCAAACTTTTTAATAAAAACTGGCGAACGCCGGCTTCACTGATATAGCCAGCCAGTTGCTTATCTGCATCTGCCCGGCTGCTGATTGTTTGCAGGTCAACGGCCTTTAAACCGGCAAATATAGCCTGATGGCTTGGCTTATAACTGACCGGAGCAATATCAGCGACAATAAGCTGAGTTACCCGTTGCGGATAAGTCAGCGCAAATGCCATTGCCAGTTTGCCACCAAGGGAATGCCCTAACAAAGCACACTCGTTAATATTCAGGCTATCGAGCGTAGCCGCTAAATCAGCAACCATGCTGCTATGATCCATTTTATCTTTGTGTGGTGATTGACCATGATTAGGTAGATCAATGCTGATTATCTGCCACTGATCCTGCAGTGCCCGGCTGATGCCTGCCAGGTTGTCGTAACTGCCAAATAAGCCATGAATAAGGACCAGGGGTTCGCCAGTACCAACACGGTGGGTATGTAATATCATCTCTAACTCACTGAAAAAGTTAAGGTGATATTTTAACAAATTAAGCCGCTGGCGTCAGTGGCAAAGGCTTTATATAATGAGCCAACTTTAAGTTGACGGAAAACCCTATGAAAACCATTGAAATAGAAGACGATTTGTATCATTACATAGCCGCGCAGACCCGCCAGATTGGGGAAAGTGCCTCTGATATTCTCCGTCGTTTACTGTTAGGTGAGCAGCAGGTCAGTCCATCCTCAGTCAAGAGTAGCCCGGAGGCTCTAGCAGAACATGCCACGCCAGCGACAACAACGGGCAGAGATAACAACCCGGGCAGCATATTTGATCTGGTAAGTCGTCAGGATTTACAGGCAGAGTCCAGTGTGGTGGGACGATTTCTATATCTGCTGTCGGTGTTGGCACGGGTTCATAAAAAACAATTCAGCAAAGTACTTGAGATAAAAGGACGTAACCGTCTTTATTTTGCTACCTCTGCAGAAGCTTTGTCTGAAGCTGGCAGCAGTACCAATCCGAAACAAATACCTAATACCGGTTTCTGGGTAATTACTAATTCTAACACCACCAGAAAAAAAATGATGCTGACCGAAACTGCAGTCAAACTGGGTTATAGTGAGCAGGACGCCGAGCGGATCCGCGATTTATTATAAGGAAAGAGTATGTCTTTACATCCCCTGGCAGGCCAGCAGGTGCCCAATGATCTTATTCCAAATATCAGCCGGCTAATGACGGCTTATTATGTGCTGGAGCCTGATGTCCATCAGTATCCGGCGCATAAAGTGAGTTTTGGCACCTCTGGCCATCGGGGCAGTGCGCTGGCTTGCTCATTTAATGAACCGCATGTGTTAGCCATTTGTCAGGCAATTGCCGATTACCGTAAGACTCAGGGGATCACGGGTCCATTATTCTTGGGCAAAGATACCCATGCCCTGTCAGAGGCGGCATTTGCGTCAGCACTAGAGGTGTTAATCGCTAATAAAATTCAGGTTTGTATCCAGAAAGATTTTGGCTATACCCCGACACCGGTTATCTCGCATGCCATTCTTACCCAGAATGAGGGTGCCGACAGCAGGCTGGCTGATGGCATTGTGATCACCCCTTCACATAACCCGCCACAAGACGGTGGTATTAAATACAATCCGCCGCATGGCGGACCGGCAGATACTGAGGTAACCAACTGGATAGAGCAACGGGCAAATGCGCTGTTGGCCAAAGATTTAGAGGGGGTCAGAATGATGCCCTATAACCTGGCCATTCAGTCTGGCTACTGCCAGCATATTGATTATATTCAGCATTATGTTGACGATTTAGAAAATGTCATCGATATGGCGGCTATTGCTAAATCCGGTATCCGGATTGGGGTCGATCCGCTTGGTGGTTCAGGTATTGGTTACTGGCCACGAATTGCTGAGAAGTACGGCCTGGATATTACGGTTGTGAACGATAAAGTTGATCCTGCTTTTGCTTTTATGCCACTTGATAAAGATGGCCAAATCAGAATGGATTGCTCATCAGCCTGTGCCATGGCGAACTTAATTCAACTGAAAGACCAGTTTGATATTGCCATTGGTAACGACCCGGATTTCGACCGTCATGGCATTGTTACCCGCAGCGGCGGTTTAATGAACCCGAATCATTACCTGGCAGTTGCAATTAATTATTTATTGTCAAACCGGCCACAGTGGTCTGCCAGTCTGGCCATCGGTAAAACTCTGGTTTCCAGTGCATTGATTGACCGTGTCGTTGCTGCCCGCGGCTATAAATTATGTGAGGTTCCTGTCGGCTTTAAATGGTTTGTTACCGGCTTAACTGACGGCAGTCTGGCATTTGGCGGCGAGGAGAGTGCCGGTGCCAGCTTTTTACGTTTAAATGGTAAAGTCTGGTCAACTGATAAAGACGGGATAATTTTGGGGTTACTGGCTGCCGAAATGCTGGCGAAGACCGGCGTTGATCCGTACAAGCAGTATCAGGCGCTGACTAAAGAGCTGGGTTCACCATTATACCGGCGCTTAGATGCACCGGCGTCGGCTGAGCAAAAAGCAGCTCTTAAATCGCTGGATATTGCCAGTGTTACTCAGACTGAGCTTGCCGGTGATCCGATACTGGCGGTACTAACTCAGGCACCTGGCAATGGTGCTGATATTGGCGGGGTTAAAGTGGTTACCCGTAATGGCTGGTTTGCCGCTCGCCCGTCGGGCACTGAAAATGCTTATAAAATTTATCTGGAAAGCTTTGCAGATCAGGTACATTTACAACAACTGGAGCAGGATGCCAAAGCCTTTGTAGAGAAGGTTTTCAGCCGTATCTAACCGTTAGTGGGGCCGTAATTACTATGTAATTTAATTACAATTGCGGCCTTTATTTTGCCAAATGATGCAAATTGAGGTATCGTTTTCGTAATATTTCTACATTAAACAATAATATCAGCTGATTCAGCGATATTGATTTGCTTCATTAATACGCTTAGTAAATTTCAGGATTGGCAATGACGAAAGCAACCCCACCTAAAACCGCTGCTGGCGGTGCATTAACCGAACAGCTTAAACAAAATATCATTAAACATTTGCATTCGAGTCTGGGTACGGATGTCAATAAAGCCAGTCATCAGGCCTGGTGGCGGGCGACTTGCGCTGCGGTGAATGAGCAGGTATTTGATGGTTTACGAAATACCCAACGCACCCATTACCAGCAGGATACCCGAGCCCTGCATTATTTCAGTCTGGAATACCTGATGGGCCGTTTATTCAGCAACAACCTGCATAATTTAGGTTTATACGAACAGGCTAAACAGGCGTTATCAGAGCTGGGCATTAATATTGCTGATCTGGAAGATCAGGAAGAAGATATGGCACTTGGCAATGGTGGCCTTGGCCGTTTAGCGGCTTGCTTTATTGATTCACTGGCAACGCTTAATTATCCGGCGATAGGTTATGGTATTCATTACGAGCACGGCCTGTTTAAACAAAGTTTTCAGGATGGCCGTCAGATTGAACGGCCTGACAGCTGGCGGGAATACGGTAATCCGTGGGAGATCTGCCGGCCGGAATCCGTGCAGGAAGTGTCAGTATATGGCTATGTTGAAACGGTCTATGACTTGCAGGGTTCAATGAAAAAAGTCTGGCACCCGGGCCGAATTATTAAAGGTGTACCATGGGATATTCCGGTAGTAGGTTACCAGGGCAGCTCAGTTAACGTATTACGGTTATGGGAAAGCCGGGCCAGCGATTTTTTCAACTGGGATGTGTTTAACTCCGGTGGCTATATTGATGCGGCACGCGAGAATATTGAAGCTGAAACGATATCTAAAGTGCTTTACCCCAATGACGAAACAGATGCAGGTAAGGAACTGCGGCTTATTCAGCAATATTTTTTCTGCTCCTGCTCGTTAAAAGACATTATTCGCCGTTATAAAAGAGCCCATGGCGATGACTGGCGGCAATTCCCGCAACAGGTTGTGATTCAACTGAATGACACTCACCCGGCAGTGGCAATTCCGGAGCTGATGCGTATTCTGATTGACCGCGCAGAAATGGGGTGGGATGATGCCTGGGCGTTATGCCAGCAGGTGTTTGCCTATACCAACCACACCTTGCTGCCAGAGGCGCTGGAGCGCTGGCCGGTACGGTTATTTGAAAAAGTGTTGCCACGCCATATCGAAATTATTTATGAAATTAACCGCCGTTTCCTGGTTGAGCAAGTTGATGTGTTGTGGCCAGGTGATAATGCCAAAAAACGTAAGCTGTCTATTATCGAAGAAGGCGATGAGCCTATGGTCCGGATGGGGCATTTATCTGTGGTCGGTTCGTTCAAAGTTAATGGTGTCGCCGAGATCCACTCTAAGCTGGTGCAGTCAGATTTGTTTCCGGAAATGGTTGCGCTATGGCCGGATAAGTTTACTAATGTTACCAATGGTGTGACCCCCAGGCGCTGGTTAAAAGCCTGTAATCCCAGATTATCTAAACTACTGGATGATAAAGTCGGCCCAGGCTGGCCGGTTGATCTGAAATTATTAAGCAAGCTGGCCGATTTTGCTGATGATCCGCAGGTTCAGGATAGTTTTATGGCGATCAAGCAACAGAACAAGGCTGATTTAGCTCACGAAGTGAAGAAGTTAACCAAAATTGATATCGATCCGGCAGCTATTTTTGATATTCAGATAAAACGGCTGCATGAATATAAACGCCAGCATTTAAACCTTTTACATATTCTGGCTTTATACCGGCGTATTTTACAAAATCCAGATTACGATATGGTTCCCCGGGTATTCTTTTTTGGCGCAAAGGCCGCGCCGGGGTATAAACTTGCAAAAGAAATTATTTATGCCATCAACAAAATTGCGGACAAAATAAACAATGATAAGCGGGTAAAAGGCCGGCTTAAAGTGGTTTTTATGCCAAATTACCGGGTTACTTTGGCCGAGAAAATGATCCCCGCTGCAGATGTTTCTGAGCAAATCTCAACAGCAGGTAAAGAAGCTTCAGGTACTGGTAACATGAAGCTGGCCTTAAACGGCGCGGTAACAGTCGGGACCCTGGATGGCGCCAATATTGAAATTGCCGAGGAGGTTGGCAGTGACAATATCGCGATTTTTGGTTTAACCGTAGACGAAGTGAAAGCATTGCATATCAGCGGCTATCATAGCTACGACTACTATCACAATAATCCGGAAATCAAAGCGATTCTGGACTGGCTGGAGACCGATTATTTTACACCGGGCAAACCTGGCGAGCTGGCAGCAATTAAACACAGCTTGCTGCAAGGCGGCGATCCTTACCTGGTGCTGGCAGATTTTGAGTCTTATGCCAACGCCCAGCAGCAGATTGACAGCTGGTACCGCGATAAAGCGGGCTGGGCTAAAAAGGCTATTCTTAATACCGCGCTGGTAGGCAAATTTACCTCTGACCGCTCTATTGAGGATTATGTCAGCCGGGTGTGGCAGCTAACAGCATGTAAAGTGAGCAGTTAAAGTCGCTATACAACATAAGCATCTGACAAACCCATCGAAAGATGGGTTTTTTATTATTTTTTTGCTGACGTCAGGTTTGCTTGATTAGAGCATAGCTGTCAGAGGTATCACAGTTATGGCATAGTAGTGGCCCTAATATTAGCAACGATTACGACAACTTTACTAATAGTGGCTGCAGATATTTTGAAACACGCCGGTGCAGGCCTGTAAGCAATTTATGCGTTCAAATGATATTTTTGGCCGGATTGGCGGCGAAGAGTTTGTTATTATGATGCCGGGTTGCGGGCTAGTTAAAGCCACGTTGCTGGCAGAAATTTGCCGCGATGCTATCGTCAGTATTGATTGCAACAGTATTGAACATCAGTTTAGACTTAGCGCCAGTTTTGGGGGCAGCGGCAGTGCTAACAGTGGTTATGATGTTAAAAAACTACTGGCCAACGCCAACAACGCAATGTATCAGGCAAAAGCCAAAGGCCGTAAACAGGTCGTCGAATATCAGCAAACTGAGCACTAATACCTTCGCTATTAGTGGTTTTGATTTGCTAAGCGCATGGAGTCGTCATTTATGCTAACGCAACTAATACCTGCGGCAGATTTTCTTAAACTTACCCTGGAAAATCCGGATGGCCTGGCGCCATTTCAGTTTAAGCTGGATAACGGGACTACAGTTCAGGTGTGGGACACAGGCGTTATTTGTTTTGAACCGATTGGAGTAACAACCGACGATATAGTGCTGTCTTGCGGAGTGCATGGCAATGAAACGGCACCGATTGAAATTTGTGCGGCGATAGTCCACGACATTCTGACGGAGAATTTAACCCCATCGGTACGGTTGTTAGTCCTGTTTGGTAATCCGCCGGCTATTATTGCCGGCAAACGCGAAATAACTGAAAATCTGAACCGGCTGTTTTCCGGCCATCATAGCAAAGGAGCAGGTCTGATTAACGCTGAAAGGCGCCGGGCTAAAGCGCTGGAGCAATATGTCAGCCAGTTCTTTCAAGCGTCACACGTAACCGGAGGGGGTACGCGTAACCGCTGTTTGTACGATTTACATACTGCAATTCGTGGTTCCCGGTTTGAGAAGTTTGCGGTATGTCCTTTTTTACATGGTAAACCCTGGAGTAAGGCTGAGTTCACGTTTCTGGCAGCCTGTGATGTAAATACTGTCCTTCTGATGCAAACGCCTGCTACCACGTTCAGTTATTACGCATCTAACGAACATGGCGCGCATTCTTTTACCATTGAATTGGGCAAGGTAAAGCCGTTTGGCCAGAATGACATGAGCCGGTTTGCCAGTGCTGATAGGAGTTTACGGGCGCTAATCTGCAATGAGCCGGTAAAAGGCGGTACTTTTAATCAGCAACAATTTAATATGTATCAGGTATATCGGTCGATAACTAAACAAACTCAGGATTTTAAACTGCATTTTGCTGATGATATCGAAAACTTCACCAGTTACCCGGTCGGTACCTTACTGGCAACTGATGGTGATATTGAGTACCGGGTTGAACAGGAAGGTGAAGCGTTAATTTTCCCCAATGCGAAAGTGGCTGTGGGGCAGCGTGCCATGTTGATGGTAATTCCGGCAAAGGTGGCTGACAATCTGGTCTGACAGGCGTTGTAGCCTGCCAGTTCCGGGCTGACAGACAGTAAATATAACCTGACAGCTCAGCCAGCGGTCAGGTTTTTTTGTGGCCTGGCACGGTTGCAATGCAGTTTACGTAAAGGTAAAGTTCCCGGCAAATAACGATAAGCGACAGCGTGTCCACAACCCAAGAGATTGCTATGACAAACCCTAATAACGCCACCATCACCACGGTGCATACTGCAGCTTTTACTGCCGGTGATGCGTTAAAAATCCCGACTCTGCGCATTCTGCAAGACGATGGTAACCTTTACGACGGTGCTGATAAACCCTCACTCGACAAAGAAACCGCTCTGAAAATGTACGACACCATGGTATTTACCCGGGTGCTGGATGAACGGATGCTGGCTGCGCAACGCCAGGGCCGGATCAGTTTCTATATGCAGTGTCTGGGTGAAGAAGCAACCACTGTAGGCAGTGCGGCGGCATTGGCCGAGCAGGATATGATCATGGCACAATACCGTGAGCAGGGCGCATTACGCTATCGCGGTTTTACGCTGGAACAGTTTATGAACCAACTGTTTTCTAATGAAAAAGATTTAGGAAAAGGCCGGCAGATGCCGGTACATTACGGTAGTAAAGATATTTACTATATGACAATTTCTTCCCCACTGGGTACTCAGATCCCGCAGGCCAGTGGCTATGCCTATGCTCAGAAGTTGCGCGGTTTAAGTAATACCACAATTTGTTATTTTGGTGAGGGTGCCGCCTCAGAGGGCGATTTCCATGCCGGTTTGAATATGGCCGCGGTTCATAAGGCTCCGGTCATATTCTTTTGTCGCAACAATGGTTACGCGATATCAACGCCGGCCAATGAGCAATTTGTCGGTGATGGCATTGCGTGCCGGGCAGTGGGGTATGGTATGAAAGCACTGCGCGTTGATGGTGCTGACATTCTGGCGGTATATCAGGCGACAAAAATGGCGCGGGAACATGCACTTAAACACAATGAGCCGGTGCTAATTGAGTCGATAGCTTATCGGCTAGGCGCGCATTCGTCGTCAGATGATCCAAGTGGCTACCGTTCTAAAGAAGAAGAGGAGCTGTGGCGTAAAAATGATCCTATTTCCCGCTTCCGGTTATGGCTGGTTAAACAAGGCTGGCTGGACGAAGATGCTGATAGAGCCAAAACTGACCAGCTGCGTACTGAGATACTCGACGCGCTGAAAGTAGCTGAGAAAGTGGCTAAGCCAGGCATTGAACACTTAATCTCTGATGTTTATAAACAACCGATCCCGGCATTACAGCAACAGTTAGATGAATTAAAACAACATATCAGAAAATACCCGGATGCCTATCCGGTGACGTCGGGGAGAATGGATTAATGGCAAAAATGAATATGCTGCAAGCGATTAATAATGCGCTTGATATCGCCATGGCTAAAGATGACGCTGTCGTGTGTTTTGGTGAAGACGTTGGCCATTTCGGCGGCGTATTCCGGGCGACCAGTAAGCTGCAGGAAAAATATGGTAAAGCCCGCTGTTTTAATACGCCGTTAACTGAGCAGGGCATTGCCGGCTTTGCTAATGGCATGGCAGCGCAGGGCATGAAACCGGTAGCGGAAATTCAGTTTGCTGATTATATATTTCCGGCGTTTGATCAGATCGTTAACGAAACAGCCAAGTTCCGCTACCGCTCAGGTAATGAGTTTAATGTCGGTGGCGTAGTATTTCGCAGCCCCTATGGTGGCGGTATCGCCGGGGGACATTATCACAGTCAGTCACCGGAAGCCTATTTTGCACATACCCCGGGTTTAAAAGTGGTCATTCCCCGGGATCCTTATCAGGCCAAAGGTTTGTTACTGGCGTCTATTGCCTGTGACGATCCGGTTATATTTTTCGAGCCGAAAAAACTTTACCGGGCATCAACCGGTGAAGTACCTGAAGATTACTATGAAATTGAGCTGGGTAAAGCTGAAGTTGTGCAACAGGGCAAGGATGTAACTGTGCTGGCCTGGGGTGCTCAGATGGAAATAGTTGACAAAGCCGTGGCAATGGCCAAGGAGCAGGGCGTGTCCTGTGAAGTTATTGATTTACGCAGTATTTTGCCGTGGGACGCGGAGACTGTTGCGGCGTCAGTTCAGAAAACCGGCCGGCTGGTTATAAACCACGAAGCACCGTTAACCGGTGGTTTTGCCGGCGAAATTGCAGCAACCATTCAGAAAATGTGCTTCCTCTATCTGGAAAGCCCGATTGAACGGGTATGTGGTTTAGATACGCCGTATCCGCTGGCATTGGAAAAAGAATATGTTGCCGATCATCTTAAAACCTACGAAGCGATTATGCGCTCGGTTAACTTCTAAGGAGATGGCATGAAACAGGATTTTATTCTGCCGGATATTGGCGAAGGTATCGTTGAGTGCGAAATCGTCGAATGGTTGGTCAGTGAAGGTGATACCATTAAAGAAGACCAGCCGGTGTGTGATGTCATGACCGACAAAGCACTGGTCCAGATCCCTGCAGTACATAATGGCGTGGTAAGCAAACTGTATTACGCCAAAGGTGAAATCGCTAAAGTGCATGCACCGTTATTTGAGATGGAAATTGCTGATAGCGCAGCAGTTACGAATAAAGCCAAACCGGTTGCTGATAAAGCATACGCGCCAGCCGCGCCAGCTCAAGCCTCAGGCAGCGCAGTGGGTACCAACAGTCGTACTGAAGATTTTATTCTGCCGGATATTGGTGAGGGCATTGTGGAATGTGAAATAGTTGACTGGCTGGTAGCTGAAGGCGATACCATCGAAGAAGATCAGCCGGTGTGTGATGTCATGACTGATAAAGCGCTGGTGCAAATTCCGGCTAAATATTCAGGCGTTGTCAGTAAGTTGTACTACGCCAAAGGTGACATTGCCAAAGTTCACTCGCCATTGTTCGCCATGCAGTTAGCTGCTGAAGCCGCGACGGCAGCGCCTCAGGCAGCAACAGCAGCGCAAACTCAAAATGTGCAGAGCAGGCCAGAATCTAATCCTGCGCCAGTCAGCAGTGGCAAGGCATTGGCCAGCCCGGCGGTTCGCAGGTTAGCACGGGAACTGAACGTTGACTTGACTAAAGTAACGGGTTCTGGTGACAAGGGCCGGGTATACAAAGATGATGTTAAAGCTTACGCTGATGGTAATGTTAATAAAGCCGTTGAACCCAAAGCAGAAACAAGAACAGCAGCTCCGGCACAGGTTACTGCTCAGGCTGCAGACAGGGTTGAGCCCATTAAAGGGATTAAAGCTGCGATGGCGAGACAGATGGCAGACTCAGTCGCCACAATACCGCACTTTACCTATTGTGAGGAAATCGATTTAACGGCGTTGATAGCGCTGCGGTTAAGCCTGAAAGACAGTTATGCCAAGCAAGGCGTGAAACTGACGATGATGCCGTTTTTCATGAAAGCCCTGTCACTGGCGATTAAAGATTTCCCGGTAATGAACAGTCAGCCAAACAGTGAATGCACCGAGTTACGCTATTTCAGCGAGCATAATATCGGCGTAGCAGTGGACTCCAAAGTAGGGTTACTGGTGCCTAATGTTAAAGGCTGTCAGGCTAAATCGATAGTTGATATTGCCCGTGAGCTCGGGCGTTTAACGGATGCTGCCCGTGAGGGCCGCGTGAGTCCGGCAGATTTAAAAGGTGGCACTATTACCATCTCTAATATTGGTGCTATTGGCGGAACCGTTGCTACCCCCATTATTAATAAACCCGAGGTGGCGATAGTAGCGCTGGGAAAAGTACAAACCCTGCCGCGCTTTAATGCCAAAGGCGACGTGGAAGCCAGACAGCTTATGCAGATAAGCTGGTCAGGGGATCACCGGATTATTGATGGTGGTACCATTGCGCGTTTTACCAATCTGTGGAAGCAATATCTGGAGCAACCCTCCTCGATGCTGGTAAACATGATTTAAGCAGTTGGCAAGGTAGCGCCTTTCTGATAAAACCCACGTTAACCGTGGGTTTTTTTATGGCTGGCGTAGCAGCAGGTACAGGGAATAGCGATGTATGAATTTGACGATTTAAGAGTACTGGTGCAGGCAAAAAGTCCGTTAATTGTCATTGAGACTTATGAAGAATTGCGGGCGCTGGCGTTAATAAAGCGTTTAGCAATAAATTTAATGCGCCCCCTGTTTCAGTGGACCATTACCGATGGCCTGCTACGCATTGACCGTGAGAGCAGCCCCCAGGCTTTTAATACCGAGCCGGCACAGTTGCTTGCGCAGATAAAAGGCACCCGCATTCCGGGTATTTATGTGTTGTGCGATTTTCATCCTTTTTTAACTGAGCCAAGACATATCCGGTTTATTAAAGAGATAGCTCAGGCGCATGATAGTCTGGGACATACCGTTATTTTACTCAGCCACGCATTAGAAACCCCACCTGAACTGGCACGGCTTAGTTATCGTTTTCAGTTATCATTGCCAGGTGAGCAGCAAATAAGGCAGATGATCAGTGAAGCGGCTGAGAAATACAGCCGCGAACATGGTCAAATGGCACAGATGGCGCCCGCTGACATCAGCGCGCTGGTCAGTAATCTGCATGGGCTGACATTCGATGAAGCAAAGCGCTTAGCTTACAAAGCAATAGCAGATGACGGTGCTGTTACCAAAGCTGATATACCCAGAATCAACCGGGCTAAATTTCA
>NZ_JAWVZF010000065.1:0-14877 GCF_033722355.1 Arsukibacterium sp.
AACAACTTAGGGACAAGCTGATCCGTTATTATTTGCAGACCTGCGGTAAGGTTTGCCAACGCTTTGGCATTATCAGCAGCAGTCAGGCCACGACTTAACCGTTTGAAAGTGTCCAGTTGCCAACGCAGCTGCTGGGGCAATTCTGCCAGCCAAAGCTGCTTATCATCGGCCGGCTCTGCTGCATAGCGGCGATACCACTGGCAGATCTCATTAATATCCTGATCAGTCGCAACTTTAATGTTGTCAGAAGCGGTAAACGTTTCTGCCTGCTGATGCAAAAGTTCTAACTCAATAAAATAACGCCGAATATTATTGTCGCCTACGAACGGCGTTGTTCTATGGTAGAATGCCTTCGCCTGTTCACTTACTGCCAGAACCAGACTTAAAATCGCCTGGTCGCCCGTACTGTGCCTTGCTGTTGTTTGGGTGTATGCCAGCACAATGCTGCCTCCTGATAAATACCTGAAACTACAGATTCCATCTGTTGATATTCAATTCATATACCAAATTTAAACTTATGATTTTTCTATTGAATTAAAAAAAATACATCACTTTCAACGAGATTCCAGTAAATTTTACTGATGACCGTTGTTAATTTTACATTGCTGGATTAGAGTATTGTATTAATACAGGGAGTGACGCCATGAGCAAACCCAGGTTATTTATTCAGCTTCGAGATCAGGAACTGGCAGATAAACTACTGCAGTCACCAGTAGTCAGACAATTTATTATTGTTAAAAGCAGCGACAGCTCAGCCTGGTCTGAGCAACTTCAGCAGCAAAGTTGTGATCTTGCTGTTATTGAGTCTGATGACAGAGATAATGATGATTATCAGCGCCTGTTAGCAAGTAAGGCATTAACTGAAATAGACTTTATCTTCATCAGCAGTGGTACACCCAATGAACTGCTTGATACGTTAATGCGCCGGGGAGCGGGTTATCATTTCAGAGCCCCCCTTGATTTCGGGTCAGTGATTGATACGTTGCAGGATTTCTATCAGCAACTGAGCACTGAGCGAAAGCAGGTTAAAGCAACATCCAGTGAACTCGATCAGTTTGGTATGTTAGTCGGTTCCTCAAAGCCCATGTTGAAACTGTACCGGACCATCCGTAAAGTGGCCATCACCGAAGCCAACGTATTGATTGTCGGTGAAAGCGGTGCCGGCAAAGAACTGGTGGCTAATACCCTGCATCTTGCCAGTCTGCGAGCTGATAAACCTTTTGTCGCTATTAACTGTGGTGCCCTGAGCCCGGAATTGATCGACAGTGAGTTATTTGGCCATATAAAAGGTGCCTTTACCGGCGCACACCGGGATCATCAGGGGGTTTTTGCCCAGGCCGAAGGGGGCACCCTGTTTCTCGATGAAATTACTGAAATGCCAATTGAGCAGCAGGTAAAGCTGTTACGGGTTCTCGAAAACGGAGAATACAGGCCGGTGGGTAGCGATAAAACCGCAACCGCAAATGTCAGGATTGCCGCAGCGACCAACCGTGATCCATTACAGGCTATTGCAGAAGACATGTTACGCGAAGATTTATATTTCCGGCTGGCACAGTTCCCGGTGGCGGTGCCGCCTTTGCGTGATCGTGATGACGACATTATGGGGCTTGCCCAGCATTTTTTGGCTTACCGGAATGTCCAGGAACAGCAAAATAAACAATTTTCATCAGCGGCACAAAATCTGATAGCCCACCACAGCTGGCCTGGCAACGTCCGGGAATTAAAACACGCAGTTGAACGGGCATATATTCTGGCTGACAATACTATCGAGCCTGAACATCTGTTACTGGACGAGAGCCATACTGATGCCGCTGAAGATAAAGTGGCAGACGCAATCCCAACCGGCATTCGTTTAGATGAGTTAGAAAAGGCCGCAATACTTCGCACCCTGGCGCGTAACGGCGGTAATAAAACGGATACTGCTCAGCAGCTGGGGGTCAGCGTAAAAACCTTATATAACAAACTGGAAAAGTACCAGCTTGAACGCTGATAATGAATAAAAAGCCACTGCCTCAATAGCAGTGGCTATAACAGTTTGTCTGGCCAGATGAACATGACTTCTACATCTTAGGTTTGCGGCCTCTTAATGCTCCTGCCAATACAGATATCACCAGCAGCACAATAAAAATAAAGAAGATTATCTTAGCGATACCCGCTGCGGCACCGGCGATACCGCCAAAACCCAGTATGCCAGCGATTAACGCGATAACTAAAAAAGTTAATGCCCATCCTAACATTTTTGCTCCTTAGTGCATGCTTTGCACTTTATCAGAAATAGTCACTATGTTTAATGCGAAGCACGTGCCAAGAATTACTTTTAAATAAGCTAATGAAATTTATGTACTTTTTATTACCTTCCCTGTTGCAGTTGCTTTTACTCAGAGTAAATACCAGCAATTATTACGTAGGGTCAGGTAACTTTTTCCTGACAGGCAGGCAGCTGACGTCCTCAGGTTCACTGTAATAACTTCCCTGTAATAAAGCCCATGGTGGTTGTGTCAGTTGTGCGGGTTAAATCAAATAGCGTAACCAGCGCACTGCGCCAACTTTACGCAGTGTTTTCACTGTACTGGTGTGGCGCCACGTCATCAGCATTCCGGCACTGAAGCTCAGGGTCAGACCAGGCGCTGAACTGATAAATTGCTTGCAACGCTGCCCCGTCAGCCATAAATAGGCGTAACGCAACTGTTGTTGCTGCTGAAACTGAGCAGCACATTGCTGCAATCTCAGCTTGTCTTGCTTCAGGATAAATTCAATTAACATTATCATCTCCGGCCGGTCCGGCTGAAAATCGCAACAACTGCTTAAGTTGGGTCAGTGTCGTAGTAAAACCTATCTGCTTTGCCAGATAGCGCATATTTCGGACACACCAGAACAACATGCCAAGCTGTAACGCCAATAACAACGCGGCTGTTAAAGGCACCGATTCGGTCGCCTGAAATAGCAGATAGCCGATGAAGGCTAAAACAGAGCCCCAAAACATGACGATGCCAGCACCCAGTGCCACCAATAACCCAGCTGCTAACACCATGCTACGGCGTGACAACGCCAGCTCTGCGCTGGCGGTTTGCTTGATAATCTGACTTTGATGCTTATACTGGCCCGCAGTCAGGCTCAGTAAAGCCGCTATTTCCGTTAACTGAGCCATCACCTTTTCCGGTAAAGGCTCTGCAGCCACTTGTTGTGGCTGCGTGTCCCGGGGTTCTGCCATAGTTAATTGCCGCGACGCAGCAGTGCGCTAACCAGCATCCCGGCAGCAAAAGCAATACCGGCAGCGGCCAACGGGTTTTCCTGAGCAAACTGTTTACTGCGCTCATATGAACCCTGCATCTGCATTTTCAGTTCTTCCTGCTTTTTATCAATCGTTGCTTTCGAACTGGCAGCAGTTTTACGCAACGTATCTTCTGCCGTTGCTGCCTTTTCTGCCACTGAATCTACGGCATGATGCGCGGCCTCTGACGCCCGCTCTGTAACAGGCGAATTAAGTGCTGCATTACTTGATGAATTACCTGCGGTAGCGCTACGACTAGTTGTAGCCATTTTAAACCTCCTGTTTGCTTAACGAAGACACGACTGCCCCAAAGTGTTGTCACTTTTGTTCAGTTTGTATCAAAACTTGCCAGCCTAATACTCTGCAAACCCTATGCCAAAACAAGAAAAACAAAATAATACATTAAAAACAAAATGTTAAGACAGGGAGTTTTGAAAAAACGAGTACCATATCAAGAGTATAGTGTAGAAGTTTCCTTATAACAGTAAACATTACAGTTTGCTTTGAAATAAAAAAACCAGACCGGAGTCTGGTTTTTTTATTTCTTTAAACTCGTTACTTATCGTGCTGCAAACGCATATGAGGAAATAGAATCACGTCGCGGATGGAGGCGGCATCAGCCAGCAACATCACCAGCCGGTCAATACCAATCCCCTGGCCTGCCGTGGGTGGCAAGCCATGCTCCAGCGCAGTGACGAAGTCTTCGTCATAGAACATCGCTTCATCATCACCGGCATCTTTTTGCGCTACCTGTTCCCGAAAACGTTCAGCCTGATCTTCCGCATCGTTCAGCTCGCTAAAGCCATTACCCAGCTCACGGCCGCCGATAAAGAACTCAAAGCGGTCGGTGATCTCCGGATTATGGTCATTACGTCTTGCCAAAGGTGACACCTCAGCCGGATATTCGGTAATAAAGGTCGGATGGCGCAACTTAGTTTCCACCAACTCATCAAATACTTCCATTAATAGCCGGCCATGACCATAATTCGGTTTGACATCAATGCCCAGACTTTTTGCCAGCTCTGCCACTGTTTCACGGCTGGCCAGTTGTGCTTTAGTCAGCGTCGGGTTGTAATGCAGAATCGAATCAGTCACTGACATCCTCGCAAACGGCTTACCAAAATCAAATACTTCCCCCTGATACGGCACTTCAGTGCTGCCAAGCACATCCAGCGCCAGACCCCGGAACAGCTTTTCCGTTAAATCCATCAGGTCGTTGTAATCAGCATAGGCCCAGTAAAATTCCAGCATGGTAAATTCAGGGTTATGCCGGGTCGATACCCCTTCATTGCGAAAATTGCGGTTAAGTTCAAATACTTTTTCAAAACCGCCAACCACCAGACGCTTTAAATACAACTCAGGTGCAATCCGCAAAAACATCTGCATATCCAGGGCATTATGATGAGTTTCAAAGGGTCTTGCTGAGGCGCCACCAGGGATTGCCTGCAACATTGGCGTTTCGACTTCTAAAAAGCCATGATCATTAAAGAAGCGGCGGATATAAGCGACCGTTTTGCTGCGCACCAAAAACGTATGGCGCGACTGCTCGTTGGAAATTAAATCCAGATAACGCTGACGGTAGCGCGCCTCGTTATCAGTTAAACCATGAAACTTATCCGGCAGCGGCCTCAGTGCCTTGGTCAGCAAGCGGATATCGCTGAGCCATACTGTCAGCTCACCGGTCTGGGTTTTAAATAAATGGCCAGTTGCGCCAATAATATCGCCCAAATCCCATTTTTTAAACTGCTCGTTGTATACCCCATCAGGCAGGCTGTCGCGGGCAACGTATAGCTGAATTTTACCGCCCATATCAGCGATAGTGGTAAAACTGGCTTTGCCCATAATTCGACGGGTCATAATGCGACCGCCGAGGCTTACCGTAATTTTCTGCGCTTCTAACTCTTCTTTGCTCAGATGATCATATTTGGCGATCAGCTCAGACGAGATACTGTCGCGCCGGAAATCATTCGGGAACATGAAGCCATCTTCACGCAGCGCGGCTAACTTATGTTTTCGCTCAGCAATCAGTTTGTTAACGTCCTGAATTTCGTCGTGAGGGGGTTGCTGTTCAGCCATTTTTGATTCCTGAGTCATGTAAATATTAGCGTTATATAACTTATAAACCGGCTTTTAAGCTGGCTTCGATAAACTTGTCGAGATTGCCGTCCAGCACTGCCTGGGTATTACGGGTTTCGATGCCGGTCCGCAAATCTTTAATCCGCGAGTCATCCAGCACATAAGAGCGGATCTGACTGCCCCAGCCAATATCCGATTTGGTATCTTCCAGTGCTTGCTTCTCGGCATTTTGTTTCTGCAACTCAAACTCATACAGTTTGGCGCGTAATTGTTTATAGGCGTTGTCACGGTTTTTATGTTGCGAGCGGTCATTCTGACACTGCACCACGATATTGGTGGGTAAGTGCGTGATCCTGACCGCAGAGTCAGTCCGGTTAACGTGCTGACCACCAGCGCCCGAAGCCCGGTAGGTATCTATCCGTAAATCGGCCGGATTAATCTCTATTTCGATATCATCGTCAATTTCCGGCGCGACGAACACTGACGCAAACGAGGTATGACGCCTATTACCCGAATCGAACGGGCTTTTACGCACTAAACGGTGCACACCGGTTTCAGTGCGCAACCAGCCATAGGCGTAATCACCACTGAATTTAATGGTACAACCTTTTATACCGGCCACATCACCGTCGGTGACTTCATACAGCTCAGGTTTAAAGCCTTTGTCCTCCCCCCAGCGCAAGTACATCCGCATCAGCATACTGGCCCAGTCCTGGGCTTCAGTACCGCCGGAGCCGGCCTGAATATCCAGATAGCAGTCGTTCTGATCATGCTTACCAGAGAACATCCGCCTGAATTCCAGCAGCGCCAGCTGTTTCTCCAGCTCAGCTAATTCAGTTTTGGCTTCCTCAAAGGTCTGTTCATCCTCGGCCTCTACCGCGAGCTCAACCAGACCTGCAACATCCTCAAGCCCTTGGTCCAGCTTATCAATAGTGCCGACAACCTGTTCCAGTGCTGAGCGCTCTTTGCCCAGAGCCTGAGCTTTTTCAGGATTATTCCAGACAGTAGGGTCCTCCAGTTCGCGGGAAACTTCCTCTAAGCGCTCTTTTTTGCCATCATAGTCAAAGATACCCCCGAAGCACATTAGTGCGTTCAGTCAGATCTTTAATGCTATTGTTCACCGGATTCACTTCAAACATGGGTTATCTCAGGCCTTAAAACGGTCGAAAAAATTGTTGCGGATTATAACAAAGATATGGCTGGCAGTGCAGCCATCTGGCGTGTTTTTTCCGCCAATGTCTGTTTCAGCTGTTTTTGTGGGCTACTTGCACGTATCCTGGATAAGCCGCTATGCTACTCTGCAGTTATCGAACTGAGAAAACCTATGCAGCTGTTGAATTTACCGGTACACACAATTGCCGCTTTCAGCCTGCTTATTGGTGTAATATTGCTGCCTGGCCGGCTATGCATGGCAGAAACTATCACCTATGCCTGGCCCGCCACCATGATGGACGACCCACGGGGGCATTATCCCATCGCCTTATTACATCTTGCATTACAAAAAAGTAATAGCAGTTTCCAGCCAATTCCCAGCAAGCGAGATCATGCTCAGTGGCGTTCTTTACGCCAGGTACAATTTGGCAATGGCTTAGATGTGATTTGGACATTTACTACTTCCACGCGCGAGCAGGAACTGATGCCAATCCGTATTCCAATTGACCGGGGGCTGCTTGGTTGGCGCTTGTTTTTAATTAAAGACGAAGCACAAGCCCTCTTCAGTACCATTGATGTGCAGCAATTGATGTTGCTCAGAAGTGGGCAGGGCCACGACTGGCCTGATTTACCCGTGCTTGAGAAAAATGGCTTTAATGTTGTTCCCAGCTCCAGTTACAGTGGTTTATTCGCCATGCTTAAACGAGGACGTATTTTGTATTTTCCACGCTCTGTTACAGAAATATGGTCTGAACAGCATCTTTATCAGCAAGAGGGTATCCGGATAGAGAAACGCTGGGCTTTGTATTACCCGGCACCTTTGTATTTTTTTGTTAGTCGCAACAGGCCTGAACTGGCAGCAGATATAGAAAGCGGATTGCGTACGGCCATAAATGACGGCAGTATGAAGCAATTATTTTTACAACATTTTTCAAACGCGATTGCTCAAGCCTCTTTACATCAACGGCAAATAGTAGAACTTAAAAATCACGATTTACCGGCCGCTACCCCATTAACAGATACGTCGTTGTGGTTTGACCCACAGCAAGGTTACTAGCAAAAAAGGATCATTGATGTCAGTAACGCATGTTCAACGCAAGCTCAGTGTTTACTTTGTCATCGTCACGCTTAGCGTAACCGCGTTAATTGCAGTTATTGTTACTTGTCTGCAAATATATCTGGCTTATATTAGCGACAAGAAACAGCTTTACGGCCGTTTTGAGCTGGTTGAAACGAGCTATGTGCCCAGTCTGGAACAAGCCTTATGGAATGTTGATGAGCAACGTATCAACATCCAACTGGATGGTCTTGCCAAGCTTCCTGGTATTGGTGATATTACCCTGCAAGACGATATCGGTACCAGATGGCAACGGCTTACAGTCAACGATGGTAATCCCCTGGCCAGTCGTAAGTTCAACCTTTTCTATCAGATAGACGATGACCGTTACCCGGTTGGTGAGTTGCACGTTTCGCTGGTAGCAGACGATATTTATCATGCTTTGTTTACCAAAGCTGTCGCAATCAGCATTACCAGTTTTTTGTCCTTGCTTGCCGCTGCAGTCGTCATACTGGTTCTGTTTCGATATGCAATAAGCCAGCATTTAGAAAAACTGGCTGAGTATACCGCCAATATAGACAGCAATAAGCTGGAGCAGCCGCTAAACCTGAATCGAAAAGCAGGCAAACCCGCGGATGAAATTGATAAAGTAGTAACGGCAATCAACAAAATGCGGCTGAATATTTTACATGAGCTAAATTTGCGGGCCGATGTCGAACAACAGCTAATCCGCCACCGGCAACATCTTGAGACGCAAGTTGCAGCGCGCACGGAACAGCTTGAAGAAAACAATCAACTGCTGCAACTGCAATCTTCAGAGCTGGCCAGTCAAAATGAAGAGCTGGATGCTTATGCGCATACGGTAGCACATGATTTGAAACACCCGTTAACGGCTTTGCTGAGCCAGACAACCTTGTTAAAAGAAGCAGCCAATATACTTTCAGAACAAAAGCGCAATGCGTTATTGCAGGAAATACACTTCAGCGCAAAGAAAATGAACGATATTATTGACAGCTTACTTCTGCTTGCCAGCGTGCGGCGCTCTGAATCAATGAGTGCTACTGGGTTGGATGTAAAAGCAATAGCACAAAACGCAATAAAAACATTGGAACGCTTTGCACAACAACATAATGCGACGTTAAACCTGGTTGGAACATGGCCTTCGGCACAAGGTTATGCCCCGTGGCTTGAGCAGGTATGGGTGAATTTTATCTCGAATGCGATTAAATACGGCGGCCAGTCACCAACAGTGACGATGGGTGCCCAGAGAGTTGCAGGTCACAAGGTTAAATATTGGATACAAGACAATGGCCCGGGCGTCGACCCGGCTAACCAACACAAGCTTTTTGTCCAGTTTAACCGGCTCGACACTAAAATCGCAGATGGTCATGGTCTCGGGTTATCGATAGTCCAGCGCATCATATCCCGGCTTGGCGGAGAAACGGGGTTTGAATCACCCGCCAGTGGTGGCAGTTTATTCTGGTTTACTTTGCCAGCTTCTGATGCGCCATAACGTATTAAACGGCAAGCATATGCCTGACTATAAGCTGCAGATTCTGCTGCTCACGGTATTCGTTGATATCCAGCTGATAGGCCAGCCTGACCTTTTTTACATTCACATCGGGCCAGGTTTTGTTGTCGGCATTAAACCAGATTGCGTCTACCAGTAAGCCCCCCGGCCCCTGCAACATCAGTTTTAAGTGACGCTCGGCCAGCATTTTCTGACTAACTAAGGTAAATTCGCCGTCAAATACCGGTTCTGGAAAGGCCTGACCCCAGGGGCCGGCATTTTGTAATAACTGAGCAAAACTAATAGTAAAGCAATCTGCAGCCAGCTCACCGTCGCTGTAAATAACCGCAGTCAGTTGCTCGGTGGTTAAGTGTTTTTTTGCTGTCAGACTCAGCGCCAGCTGAAACGTGTCCAGCCGTTCAGCGGCAATCGTTAAACCCGCAGCCATGGCATGGCCGCCAAATTTTTTAATCAGCCCCGGGTACTGGCTGGCAATCTCTTCCAGCAAGTCGCGGATATGTAAACCTGGAATTGAACGGGCAGACCCTTTCAGTTCACCATTATCCCCTTGGGCAAAAACAATAGTTGGCCGGTGAAACTGCTCTTTAATCCGACCGGCCAGAATACCAATCACCCCCTGGTGCCAGTCGCTGCGATATAAACATAAGCATTCCGGCAGGCTGCTGCCGTCAAAAGATAATTTGCTTAAAAATGCCTGCGCTTCCAGCTGCATGCTCTGCTCAATCGCCCGACGCTCAACATTCAGTGCGTCCAGCTCGGCCGCATACTGCCGGGCCAGTCCCAGCTCAGGCGCCAGCAAACAGCTTATACCAAGCGCCATATCATCGAGCCGGCCAGCAGCATTTAACCGCGGCGCTAACGAAAAGCCGAAATCACTGGCTGTCAGTTTATCGGCCCGCCGGTTAGCTACATCAATTAACGCCTGAATACCAGGCCGGCATTTGCCGCTGCGAATTCGCATTAAGCCCTGATGCACCAGGATCCGGTTATTAGTATCCAGTGGTACCACATCTGCAACAGTGCCAAGGGCCACTAAATCAAGCAATTCGGCTATATTGGGCTCTGCCAGCGCATTTTTGACAAAATACTGCTGTTGCCGCAATCCGGCACGCAATGCCATTAACAGATAAAACGCTACCCCGACACCGGCCAGCGCCTTACTCGGAAAGCCACAACCAGGCTGATTCGGATTCACTATCGCGTCAGCATTGGGCAGGGTGTTGCCCGCCAGGTGGTGATCCGTCACCAGTACTTTTACGCCGGCTTTTTTTGCCAGCGCCACCCCTTCAACCGCTGAAATGCCGTTATCAACGGTGATGATCAGCTCCGCCCCCTGCGCCACCACTAATTCAGCCAGCTCCGGCGTCAGGCCATAGCCGTATTCAAAACGGTTAGGCACCATGTATTCCAGATATTTAAAACCAAAGGCTTTTAAGCCGGCCATTAACACGGCGGTACTGGTAGCGCCATCAGCATCAAAGTCACCGACGATCACAATATGTTGCTGCTGATGCAAGGCATTGCTTAATAACTGAACCGCAAGATCAATACCCTTTAACGCACTAAATGGCAGTAAGCCGGCAGCACCACGCTCCAGCTCGGCACTATTACTGATACCACGGTTCTGATATAACCGGCGCAGCACCGGGTGCAGGTTCTCCGCTATTACCTGACCGGTCACCGGCTCACGCCGGCTGATTTGTTTTAACTGCACAGCAGATACCTGTTTGAAATTGTGGTAATAACAATGACAGCTTGCAGGGTGGTGATCCCAAGCTGTCAACACCCTGATGTCAGTTTGCTGTTAATTGCTTCAGTAAGCCATCAACGGGTTGGTAACCCGGGATAATCCGGCCACTGGCCAGAATCAGCGCCGGTGTACCGTTAATGCCAAACGACTGGCCCAGTTCATAATGCTGTTTCACCGGGTTATCACACATCGCAGGCGGGTTGCGCTTATTATCTTTAGCCAGATCCATCGCTTTTTGTTGATTGCGTGAACACCACAGGTGCTGCATTTCAAGCGCGGTTTTGCTGTTTAAGCCGCCGCGCGGAAAAGCCAGATAGCGGATAGTGATACCGGCATCGTTATACTGCTTCATTTCACTGTGCAGTTTCTGACAGTAGCCGCAGGTTGGGTCAGTAAAGACATACACGACATGCTTTTCATCTTTTGCCTTATATTCAATGTAACTACCGGCCAGGACCGGCAGCTGCTGGCTGATATAGCTGCGCATTTGCATATCATTAACCAGCTCAGCGCGCTGTAAATCGTAGATATTACCTTCGATAAAAAACCGGCCATCAGTGCTGGTAAAAAACAATCCACGCTGGGTAAAAACCTGCAACACGCCTGGCATCGGGCTGTTGGCAACCGCATTTACCTCTAAACCCAGGGGGGCCAGGCTCTGTGAAATTTCAGCGAGCTCTGGCGCGGCTTGCTGCTCAGCGGCCATCCCGGTGGTTAATCCTATACTTAAGCTGAATATGCCCAGCGTAACGGCGCCTTTAAACCAGTTTTTCATAAACTTTCCTAATGAGCATGGCTGATACACTTTAGCCACGCGGATGATGTAATAAATGCAGGCGTTGCAAGCGCGCCTGTGCCACATGGGTATATATCTGGGTTGTGGATAAATCACTGTGTCCCAGCAGCATTTGTACTACCCGCAAATCAGCACCATGGTTCAGTAAATGGGTGGCAAAAGCATGGCGCAAAGTATGGGGCGACAGCGTTGCCTGAATGCCCGCTACTTTCGCATAAAACTTAATCCTGTGCCAGAAGGTTTGGCGGGTCATCTGGCCGCCACGGCTGCTGGCAAACACTAAATTACTGTCCTGCCTGACAATATCTGCTCTGGCGTGTTGTAAGTATCGACTTAACCAGTCCTGCGCTTCCTCACCCATCGGCACCAGCCGCTCTTTGCTGCCCTTACCAAGTATTCGCAGTACCCCCTGATTAACGCTCACCTGTTGCAACGTCAGGCTAATCAGCTCTGTCACCCGCAGCCCGCAGGCATAAAGCAGCTCCAGCATGGCTTTGTCACGAAACTGAATTAATTCATTGCAGTCAGGCGCTTGCAGCAGCGCTTCAACATCACGCTCTGACAGGGTTTTCGGTAAACTGCGGCCGATTTTCGGGTTAACCAGCTCGGTAACCGGATTAACCGCACAACGTCCGGCTTTGTGATAATGCCGGTAAAACCGCCGCAAACTGCTTAACATCCGGGAATTACTGCGCGGGCTTAATTGCTGCTGATAGCGGATTGCCAGAAACTGGTTAATCAGTTGGCTATCGGCTGTTAACAGCCGTTGCTGCTGGCTGGCCAGAAAACGGCCAAATTGCGCTAAATCACTGCCATAGGCACTTAGGGTATGCTGGCTGACGTCTTTTTCCAGCCAGAGCTGGTCCAGAAACTGCTGGATAAGAGTCTGCTCGGCCGGGTCAAGTTCGTGTGGTTGTTCGGTATTCATGGTCCAGAGTCTGCCAACTGCCCTACTGAAATTAGTGCTTATCTTAGCCGATTGCAGCGACAGGGCATAGTCTGGCTTGGGCTGCGCGATAAGCTTCTGTTACAATGCGCAGCAGACCCAGCTGGCGGAACTGAGATGAAAATAGGCTTATTTTACGGCTCAACCACTTGTTACACTGAAATGGTGGCAGAAAAGATCCAGGCATTAATTGGTGCCGATATCGTTGATTTACATAATATTAAAACTGTGCCGCTGGTGAAAATGGCCGATTACCAGCTATTGATCCTTGGTCTGTCAACCTGGGATTTCGGCGAAATCCAGGAAGACTGGGAAGCACACTGGGATGAGATCAGCGAGGTGGATTTACGCGGTAAAACCATTGCCATCTATGGGATGGGCGATCAACTTGGTTATGCCGAATGGTTTATCGATGCCGTGGGTATGCTGCATGACGCCATCGCACCTCAGCAGCCTGACCGGATCGGTTTCTGGCCCACAGCCGGCTATCAGTTTATTGCCTCAAAAGCGCTGACTGCTGATGGCCAGTTCTTTTATGGTCTGGCACTGGATGATGAAAACCAGTACGAGCAGACGGACGAGCGTTTAAACAATTGGGTCAGTCAGATTTTAACGGAAATAGCGGAGCGGCTCTGATTTATTACAGCCGCTCAGCGCTGCATTTCGTCGTGCTGTCAGCTATCTGCAACCCGGCTAAACTGTTTGTCGACTGCAAAACCGAGCAGCAGCAGCCAGCTGCCGGAAAAAATCAGATTAATACCGACCAATAAACCAATTGCCCACGAGGCAGTACCGGGCAAGCCAGCAACTAACAACAGACCAATAATTAGTGAAACCACGCCGCTGATAAGTAACCAGCCCCAGGAAGCCCATTGCCGGTGCTGCAGAGCCACGATGATTTCGGCAATACCCTGAACTACAAATAACATCCCCAGCAACAATGTCAGGGTAATCATGCCGGATAGTGGGAACGCTAACAATACGAAGCCAACCAGTATAAATAACCCGCCCATCGCCAGGGTAATGCCGCTACCCGGTGCATGCCTCATCCGGACGCCCCGCACCAGCGAAAAAACACCGCCTGATAACAGCAGGATACCAATCAGCAATTCAATTCCCAGGGTAAATAGCTGTGGCAGCAACATGGCAATTAACCCCAGCATAAGCAGCAAAATGCCTTCTATTTTCAGGATCCGGCTTTCTTTTTTTAAGTAGTCAGTCACCTTGGCTCTCCCTGTTTAACGAATTAATTTATAAAACATATTCATTTTTACATTCGCTTCTCAAAGCAAAGCAGACTTGCTGCTGATTAGCAACTTAGTGGAGAAGTTCGCCATCAGTACTATTCTTACAGACTAAAGGCTGACTTTATTGAATTAACCCTGAGCATAGTGCTCGGGGTTATATGCTGTTGTTTAGTTAAGGTAAGCAAATACAGCAAAAGGAGAACATGATGAAAGTAAGAGATGCAATGCATAAAGGTGTTGAATGGTGCGAGTCCAGTATCCCGATTGTCGATATTGCCCGGCTGATGGCAGATATGGATATAGGTGCAGTGCCGATTGGTGAAAATGACCGGCTTATTGGTATGATCACCGACCGGGATATCACCTGTAAAGCAGTAGCAAAAGGCAAGGATATTCACAAACTGAAAGCAAAGGACCTGGTGTCTGGCAAGATTATTTATTGTCACGAAGAAGACAGCCTGGAGCAGGCAATCGACAAGATGGAAAATGAACAAATCCGGCGCATTCCGGTGCTGAACAGCGATAAACGGCTGGTGGGTATTCTGTCGATGGGAGATATCTCTCACGCTTCTAATCACAACAAGACGGCTGAATTTACCGCTTCTGTCTCAGCCCATCATTAAACAGCAAGCTGTTTATCTTATGGTCAACAGGACACAGGTCAAAGCCGGTTTAACATTGTTTAACTCAGTCAGATAATGGCGCATCAGGCCGGCTTTGGCCTTTTCCTTGGCTAAAAATTCAGATAGAAGTCACGCAGCAATGTCCGGTATTGCTCAGTGTACTTCCCTGCCTCATTATGAATAATCAACTGTTGCTGCAAAGTGATGCAGGACTGACGCTGCCACTGCATCAGGCGGCGTATCGGTGCTTTTTCAGCCCGGCTTTGCACCTGACAGCTGGCGAGCGCAAACCAGCCCTGCTCACACGCCAGCTGGCTGAACGCCTCTGCAACAGTTTCTGGCAGGATCAGCGCAAAACTGCCCTGTGGCGTTAACAGCTCAGCCACCTTGGTCAGTAACAACGGTAAAGGTAAACTCGCGGTATGTCT
>NZ_JAWVZF010000066.1:0-14440 GCF_033722355.1 Arsukibacterium sp.
GCTCAGCGGTTAACGCAAAGGCAGGGTCAAGCTCACCGATACGCCACAATACCGGTGTCTGGCAAAGTTGCTGGCGCATTGCTTTACCGGCCACTTGTTTCAATATAGCTGATGCAGGCTGCTGCGCCGCAAACAACGCTGTCAGGAGCAGGTAGCTGCCCACTAACAACAGCCCTAGAAATAGCAATCTGGCAAGCATAGGGTAATTTCTCCGCCGCAAAAGAGTATTGTTGCTGACTATAATACGCGTTGTTTGATATACCGAAAAAAATTTCTGGCTTAATTGCCTGTTTAGCGGCTATAAGCTGGCGTATTTTGGTAGCGGGATAACCGTTAACTACGACTTTAAAACGTGCCTGACCAATATTGGCCCTGCCAGCTCAAAGATAATAGTTGAAGCAACGACCACAGGCAGGATAGTTTCGCGAAGCTCCGGAAAACGCTCGGCAGCCAATAAAGCCATGCCGATGGCGACACCGGCTTGAGGCGTCAGTGCCAGACCAATATTTCGCGGCAGTGTGTCCTGCTTTCGCCGGGTAAGCGCGACCCCGAGCATCCCTCCCAGGGTTCTGCCAGCCAGACGAAGCAAAATATAAACGGCAGTAAGACCAACCACATCATCCAGTTGCAACAAATTAATGCTGGCACCGGATAAGACAAAAAAGAACACCAGAAACGGCCACTCAATATGCTCAATCTCCCGGAATGAGTGCTTATGATGTGATGCCAGATTAGCAATCAGCGCACCGGCAATCATTGATGTCAGCAGTGCCGAAACCCCCAGTAAGGATGAAAGCCCTCCCAGCAGCAAAATAAGCGCTATCGCTTCAGCCTGGGTTGGTTTTCCTTTTTGCAGATGGCCGGTAAGCCAGGCAGCTGGCAGGCCAATCAGGGTGCCGACAATGACGGCGCCTCCTAGCTCCCAGAGTGCATGCATTAACGCAATCTGGCCATTATTACTGATTAACCACTGCAAAACCGCCATGCTTAACCCGAATACAATAATGCCCCAGGCATCATCAATAGCGACAATGCCCAGCAATACTCTTGAGCGTAAGTTACTACTGCCATTTTCTCTGACCGTCTCACTGACTGCTGCCGGATCGGTGGCCACTGATATTGCCGCCAGCGACACAGCAACCACCAACGGAAAACCCAGTAGTAGTAGACCCGTACCGACTATTAAGCCTCCGGCACCAATCACACACAGCGAGATAATCAAGATCAGTGGCCCGGTATTTTTCAGCCGCTCTGTGGTCAGTTCACTACCAAGTAAAAATGCCACCATTACCAGAGCCAGTTGTATTAAGGGTTCACTGAGCTCATTCAGTAAACGTGCATCCTGCTTGCCCAGCAGTACCTGCTGCACAAAAGCAATTATCACGCCGACAAACACCAGAATCGAAATCCGGGGTACTTGGGTCCGGCTTGCCACAATATTAGCCAGAATGCTGACAGACAGTATCAAGCCCATCAACACCACGTTCTGGCTGGTGTCTGTCAGCTCTATTGGCAACCAGTGGGGAAGTTCAATAGCCATGTTTTTTACTAAGCGCCTGCCGTTGAATCCTTAATAAAGACTAAAAAAATAGCGCCTAAGCTGAGAAAATGCTTGTGGTTTTATCCGCTGAACGCGCCAACTTTTAGCTTGTATTCTTTATAAACTAGGTTAGATTTAGCTGAAAACCAAGCCTGATTTCAGAAAGTGCCATCACTTAACCGGCCAGGGCCGCTACTTTGGTCAGGTGGACCGCAGGTAGGCTGTCAGCATTAGCTGGGCGTTTATATTTGAAGGAGTTGCCGGTGTATCAACTGTTTATTGCCAATAAAAATTACTCGTCGTGGTCACTGCGGCCCTGGTTGCTGCTACAGCAACTGAGTATTCCGTTCGATGAAAAGATTCAGCAGTTTCAGATTGATAATTATGATAACTTCCGCCAGTTCTCGCCCACCGCAAAAGTACCCTGCCTGCATGATGGCGATACCGTGGTATGGGAGTCATTGGCGATAGTTGAATACCTGGCTGAGCGGCATGTCGGCGTCTGGCCAGCCGATGCTAAAGCACGTAATTATGCCCGCTGCGCCGCCAGCGAAATGCATGCCGGTTTTAGTACGCTGCGTAATGTCTGCACCATGAACTGTGGTGCCAGGGTAAAGTTGCAAAACCCACCCGCTGAGCTGGCAAAAGATTTGGCCCGGCTTGATGAGCTGTGGTTACAGGGCTTAAACCAGTTTGGCGGGCCTTTTCTGACAGGAACCTCTTTTACTGCCGTTGATGCTTTTTTTGCTCCGGTGGCATTTCGGGTGCAAAGTTATGACCTTAAGCTCAGCGCTAATGCCATGATCTATGTTAAACAACTGCTGGCCCTGCCTGCTATGCAGGCCTGGTACCAGGCGGCGCTACTGGAAAGCTGGCGCGAACCGGGCCATGAGGCGGAAATGGGTTTATATGGCACCATCATTAAAGATTACCGGCAGAATTAAGTTTAACGTCATGTATGCTTTGGGTGCTGCCGAAACAACAGCGCCGCTTTTGCTATCACCTGAAACCGCAGCAGGGCCGGTAACCCGGCTGTGAATTAAACCGGTCATCACCAGAAATGAAGGCTATAGTATGTCACTAAGATTCTTTGCGTTATGTTTGCTGTTGGGCCTGCCGATATTCATTAGCCATGCAGCCGATAAAACCGAGCTTGTCTTTATCGCATCAATACATGGTGCTCATAAGAATCACCCCGTATATGATTATCTGACGCTGTATGATTTAGTAGGCTCTTATCATCCTGATTATGTTGGTGTCGAAATAAGGCCCGAAGATATTACTGCCACTACCGAATATCTTAAACAATATTATCCGCTGGAAATGATTGAACTGAGCCAGCAATACAAAGGTGCTGTTTTTGGCTTTGATTGGCTTGGCGAGCAAATTACCGGAATGCAGATCCCGACGGATTACTTTAAAAATCTCAATATCATAAAATTGCAGCATGCGCTAAGCGCAGATGAAAAGCTGAAAAATAACAAGCCTGCCAGATTAGACACGCTAACTGAACAGCAATTGCAGATCGTCAAAACCGCGACGCCTTTTACTCTCAATAATGGTCAGTACGGTATGCTGACCCGTGAAAAAGATGCACTTGAAGAGCAGTGGCTTGCCAATACAGATTATATGCAGATTGTTGATTTTAATAAAAAACGTGATAAAAAAATTGCCGATAATATCATTGAATTCGTGTCAGAGAATAAAGGCAAGCGCATTGTTCTGGTGATGGGGGCTGATCATCGGACTTTTGCCATAGAGAATGTCAAACAACATTTTGGCGATGAAGTAACGATAATGCCGGTAGCAAAAACTGTAAATAAGCCATAAACTGAGTTAAGCAGGTTTATGGCTGTAAAATACAGCCGGCCTTTGATTAAGCAGGACAATAATGAGTAAAGACAACAGCGGCGCAAGGGCCTACCAGCAGCAGGAACAGGGCTACCGGGATAAAGCGTTAAAGATGTATCCCTGGGTTTGTGGCCGCTGTGCCCGCGAATTTGTTTATTCCAATTTGCGTGAGCTGACGGTGCATCATATTGATCATAATCACAGTAATAACCCCAGTGATGGCAGCAACTGGGAGTTACTGTGCATTTATTGTCACGATAATGAACATAATAAATTTCATGAGTATGTACTGTATGGCGGTACCACCGAGCAAAAAGTCGCTGCTGCTACCCATAATCCGTTTGCCGATTTAAAAGCACGGCTCAATACCGCTCAGAAGAAATAGCCCCTGGCTTTCTGTGTTTGAGCTTTCACCAGATAAGCCAGCCGTTGTGAACCAATAGCCTGGTTGGACTCGCACTTTTAACTGGCAGCGGCTACTATCAGGTAATAACATTAATGTTGACTAATGAATAGTTAGCGTTCAGGCATTCAGATATTACCTGATGGCAAACATATGACGTGGCTTACTATCCTATTACCGGCACCGCGTAAATTCAGCTTGCGCTGCCGGTTTACAACGCTTGGCTTACTGTTTTTTCTGCTTGTAACCGGCCCGACGCGCGCAGACGAGACAATGCTGCCTGTCGCCGAGCAACCGGTTCAATACTGTATTGATCCTGACTGGATGCCTTATGAAGCTATCCAAAATGGTGTCCATGTCGGAATTTCAGCAGATTATCTGCAGTTAATTTCTCAGAAAACCGGTATTCAGTTTCAGCTGGTCCCGACCACGTCCTGGCAGGAGTCGCTGCAACTGTTACAAAACGGTAAGTGCCAGTTATCGCCAATGCTGAACCGTTCTGCCACGCGCGATGAGTATTTATCTTTTTCAGACGTCTATTTCCGTTCACCGAATGTGCTGGTATCACGGCGTGAGCAACCCTTCTTACAGAGCATCGAGAATATAGGCAACCGCTCTGTTGCCGTACCGCGCGGTTACCGGCTGGCAGAATATCTCAACCGTTATTACCCGCAGACCCCCATGGTATTGGTGGATAATGAACAAGCAGGCCTGGAAGCGGTTGCTGACGGCGAGGCAGACTTATTTATCGGTTCTTTATATTCCATCAATAGCCAAATCCAGAAACAGTCACTGTATCAGCTGAAAGTCGCCGGCTGGATCGGTCTGGAGGATGAGTTGCGGTTTGGGGTAGTTAAACCTTATCAGGCACTTATTCCGCTGATTAATCAGACACTGCTGGGTATTGATGAGCAGCAGAAAATCGACATTTACCGCAAGTGGACACAAATAGATGTCATTCGGGTGACCAATTATCAGTTACTGTGGCAGCTTGGTGTGTTTTCGCTGGCTATTATTCTGTTGCTTAGTGTCTGGAATTACCGCAGCCGCTATTATAATCAGCGGTTGCAGGAGCAGAACCAGCGACTGGAACAATCACAGCATGAACTGGAACAGGCGGTCAGCGAGCTGGAGTTTTTATCAAATCACGACCCGCTTACCCGGCTTTATAACCGTAACCACTTCGACAGAACGATGCAGCGGGTTCAGCGTCGCTCCCCACAATCACAGGAAACCCTGAGCCTTGTGGTCATTGACATTGATTACTTCAAAGATATTAACGATAAATATGGTCATAGTACCGGCGATGCAATATTGCGTGAACTGGCGGACATTCTGCTGGCAGAAGTACGTGAGCACGATCAGGTAACCCGGTGGGGCGGAGAAGAATTTGTTATTCTATGCCAGCACACCACCGCCGAAGAAGCCAAAGCGTTATGTCAGCGCATTACCGAAGCCATAAACCAACACACCTTTGCCAGTAACATCAGGTTAAGCTGCAGTTTTGGCGTTGCTGAGCAAACACCGCAGGAAGATTTGCTGCACTGCTTTGAACGAGCAGATAAAGCACTATACAAAGCCAAAAAAGCCGGCAGAAATCAGATTTGTCTTGCTTAAACGAGCCGACACGGCCCTTAACGCAGAGCAAACTGCCGGTTTTAGCACCAAATTGCTGCTATTCAGCCGTCTCTGACTTATCCAGTTGCCATGGCCATTTCCCGGACAGTTCTACCTCCAACGTAAAGCTTAAAAAGCTGCGGATTAACACAATCAGTGCCAGCACCCCCACGTTAGAGAACGTCAGTTCTACCGCGACGGTATAAATAATATCGGCAGCGATTAAAAACTCCAGGCCCAGCAAAATACCGCGGCCCAGCCGCTGCCGGATTTCCTGCTGACACGAGCGGGGAGAATCACCTTTCATTAAACGAATGCCGCCATGAAGCAGTGAATAAATGGCAATAACGGTAATAATACCAATACCCAGCAACTCTAACGATACTGCACACCACTCTGGTAAGCTGCCCAAAACCTTATGCGTACCCTCAATCAAAATCACCTCCGTTTGCCAAAAGATAACAACATGACCTGACTAAAGCATAGCTTAAGGCGAGTGACAGTTAAAATCAGTGGCAGATGAAACAGTTAGCCCGGAAATGTCAGGGTCAGGCCAGCAAGAGCTGCTGATCGATAGCGATAAAACGACTGGCCGCATTAACCAGTGCCTGAGCGGTCAGGCTGGGCACCCCATACACCTCAACTTCGGTCTGGTATTTGCTGATTAAGCGCTCCGCCAGCAGGGCGAAATCACCGTCGCCCGACGCCAGCACCAACACCTCACTGTGCTGGCCATATTCAATCGCATCCAGGGTAATACCGACATCCCAGTCGCCTTTGGCTGAGCCATCGGCGCGCTGAATAAAGGGTTTAAGTTGTACCTCAAAGCCAATCGCCCTGAGAATATTCTGAAACTGGCGCTGTTTTTCATCGCCCCGGTCAATGGCATAAGCAATGGCTTTATTTACGGTACGTCCTGCTGTCACCTGAGCCCAGAACGCATTGTAGTCAAAACTTTTGCCATACGCCTGACGGCTGGTGTAATAGATATTCTGTACATCAACCAAAATAGTAACGCTATTCATGCTATTCCTTCACGATGGCGGGGCAATGTACTGCTATCAGCCACGGCTGATTACTGAGGACTGGCGCTAACATCCAGCTGCGCCGGCAGTATAGTGCCGGGTAATTTAGCGGCAAGACTGATTAACCGCTGCTGGTGCTGGCGCAGGGCTATGTTATCAGCAGCCGTTAAACAAGGCTCCACCACCCGCGTCATATTATCGGTCTGGGCCAGCAGTTGCTCGGCCTGCTGACGCTGTGCCTGCGGTAAAAACGCTAAAGTCTGCCGGGTAATCGACAACACCGGTTGCAGTGACTGCAACAGTGGCCAGCTGCCTTTGGCGGTTAATTCCATAAATAAGGCCGGGCTAAGCTGATGCTCAGCGAGAATCTTATCTACCTCAGTAAGGTAGCTTTTACCCTGTTGCTGCGCCCGCACTTCAGTTGCATGACGCGGCCAGTCACAGTGGCGCTGCAGCCGTACCTTGTGCAGTGAGCTAACATCATCCTGCTGAATGTTTGCCAGTTTTGGCAAAGCCGCTTCCAGATTGCTTAAATTTTGCTCGGTTAGTACCGTTGAACCGCTGCTAGCAGCAGTAAAGGCCAACAGCCCTGATGCCAGTAATGTTATCGTCTTCATTTTTGTCCCGTGTTAGCTGCAATTGCAAAACTGTTGGCGTTATAACACGCTTTCGTGGCTGAACCCCAGCTGATCACCGGGCATTAAATGCCCTATGCTGCGATAATTGTCATCAGACCCAACATGATAAAAACAGCACAGGCTATCCGCCTTGCCCAGTCGAGCGACACTTTTTGTAACAGCCAGCTGCCGGCATAGACTACCGGCACGTTGGCCGCCAGCATACCAAGGGTGGTGCCCCAGATCACCATCCAGACAGCATCTTCAAATGCCGCCGCCAGAATTACCGTCGCTATCTGAGTTTTGTCACCAATTTCGGCCAGAAAAAATAAAAGGCAACTGGCGGCAAACGCACCGTATTTCAACACAGGGGTATCGTTACTGTCGTCTTTATCGGGAATAAGCAGCCAGAGGCCCACCACAATAAAAGAGCCACCCAGTAACCAGGGGCCAATAGCCGGCGCAATAAACTGGGCAAGCCAGACCCCAAGCCAGGCTGACGCCGCATGATTTAACAAGGTAGCCACCAGAATACCGGCGACAATAGCGCCCCGGGCCCTGAATCGAGCCGCCAGAAATAAAGAAAGTAATTGGGTTTTATCGCCTATTTCAGCAATAGCTACAGCAGAAAACGAGGAAAACAACGCGTCCATTACAACTCTCGGCGGGATGCTTTTAGCAGCAAAAACAAAAGACAAAACCCGGGCTCCCGCGTTGGGCCAGGATAATGTCTTAAGTCTCATCAATTATGATCTGGCCATGTGCATGTTGCACAAGTATGTTGACCAGGTCACCTGTTAATTCAGCAGGCCGATTACTCCCTTAAGGATGGCCGCCATTGTATAAACTCAGGCGGCCTGCGGCAAGCGTAAATTAACCTGGCGGAAGTTCACCGCTCTTCGCTGCCAGTAAAATTTTGTCGCTGATTTTTCTGCTGCGACTAACCAGGCGGGCACAGGCACCACGCAGCTTAACTAAGCCGTAATACGTTAACGGCACCAGCAATAAACTGGTCAGGGTCGAAAATAATAATCCGCCTATAATAGCAATCGCCATGGGTGCATAACTTGGCCCACCACCACCAACCTGAGTGCCGCCCATTGCCAGCGGTAACAAGCCCAATACCGTGGTGGAGACGGTCATCAATATGGGTTTTAAGCGTGCCTCGCAGGCATGGATAATAGTGGTTTTCAAATCCTGTAAGGGCATTAATTCCCGGTCCTGATTAATCCGGTCAACCAATACGATGCCATTGTTGACCACAATGCCCATCAGCACCAGCATCCCAATCATGCCCATTACCCCCATGCCCGTGCCGGTGAGCAGGAAAGTCCAGAATACCCCGACCAGTGAAAACAGCAGTGAACCAATCACCGCAGTTGGCAGCAACAGCGATTCAAATAATGCTGCCATAACAATGTAAATCATCGCTACTGCCAGCAGCATATTGATCATCATGACCTGCTGTTCTTCATTCTGACGCTGAAAACTACCGCGAAACGACCAGCGATAACCGTCGGGTAAGGAGACGCTTTTCATTAATTGTTCAATCTCGGCCCGCGCTTTATCGATACCGATATCTTTCGCCGGGTTCATCCGGATGGCAATGCCGGTAGCGCGGTCAAAACGGCGAATGCTGGATAACCGCGGCATAACGTTCAGTTCAGCCAGCTGCGCTAACGTAATGACTACACCGTCAGCCTGGGTGACCGGCAATTGCCGCAATTCAGCTATCGAGTGACTGATTTTTTCATCGTAGATCAGCCTTAGCAACAACTCGCCTTGCTCGGCACTTCGGAAAGTTCGCAGATTAACTCCCCGCAGCGCCAGCGATACACTCTGGGCCACCTGCTGGGCACTGATATTGTAGCGTTCCAGTTGCTGATGATTAAGGATAATCTGCACTTCCTGCTGGCCACCAGCCAGATCAGAGGTGACATCTTCCAGGCTCGGTAATGCCTGCAGCATCGGCACCAGCATTTCTGATAACTCCATCAGCACCTCGGTAGAATTACCTAACAAGTGCAGTTGCATCCCTCCCCCACTGCCAAAGCCAAACACCGGACGCGACCTGACCAGCGTTGGCCAGTCACTGCGGATTAACTCTTTTAGCTTATCAAGCGCCAGCGGTTGCTCGTCTTTAAAAATAATGGTCGACATGGCATAGCCCGCAGTGTAGTAGCTGTACACTGACTCGATATGTAATTCGTCCTGGCGGCTATACAGGTAAGCTTCCATCTGACTGACTTCAGCCCGCACTTCCTCCAGGCTGTAATTGCCCTGCACCTGATAGTTTATAAACAGCCGGCCATTGTCACCATCATCACCATTGTCGGAGCTCATTGACCCCATAGGAACGACAATACTGGCCAGAGTTAGGATGGCTGCCAGCGCTGAGAGCTTCGGCCAATGCATTACTCGCTGTAAGCTGGCTTTGTAAAAACGGTCAAGTTTGCTGCCGGTGGGATCACTGGCGGGCAGGACTTTTAATTTCGTGGTTAACAGCGGGATCAGACTCAGTGCCATCACCAGAGAAATAGCCAGACACAGACAAATTGCTATTGCCACATGTTCCAGAAAAATTGTCAGCTGCATTTTCTGGCCAATAATATTGGGTAAAAATACAATAGCCGTAGTGGCAGTACCTGCCAGCACGGCCAGGCTTACCCGGCGTACACCACGCTCTGTCGCAGCACGGACATCGCCGCCAGCCGCACGCTCCCGAAAAATGCTCTCCGTTACCACCACAGCATTATCTACCAGCATCCCAATTGCCAGCATTAACCCCATCATACTGAGAATATTCAGGCTGTAACCCATGAAATACATTGCACCCAGCGCAATAATAATGGCACTGGGCACCGATAACACCACCACCAGGGTCGTGGTTAAATGCCGTAAAAACAGATAAAGCACCACAAAAGACAATAAGGCACCAATGGCCCCGGCCTGCAGTAAATCTCTCAGTGAAGTGGTAACACCATCGGCTACATCATCCATTACATAAAGACTGATACCATTAAATGCCGGATTATCGTCGGCGGCCTCCACCACTGCCATCGCGGCTTTGGCAACATCAACCAGATTAGCGCCCGACTCTTTGAACACGTTCATACCCACAGCGTAAGTCTGGTCCAGATGACGGCCCTCCTGGCGTTTTGGCAACTCCAGCGAAATTTGGGCAACATCACGTAACATCAGCCCGGGCCGGACTGGTAAACGTTCAATTTCTGCCAGCTGGCGGTATTCTCCCAGCGGTTTAACCAGTACACTTTGCTCAGCATTACGCAGCTCACCGGCGGTAAGTGCAAAATTGCTGCCCCGAAGCTGTGCCAGCAAGGCATTGGCATCGACATTAAGGGCTTTCAGCTTGTCCGGATCAAGCCGGATAATCACCTGGCGTTTTTCGACGCCATAAAGCTCGACTTTCGATACGCCTTGCACCCGCTCCAGAGGCCGCTTTATCTGCTGCTCCAGTAAATCATAAGCCATCGCTAAGTCGCGCTCAGAGGAAATCCGCAATTGGAATATCGGCATGTCATCGGTATTAAACTGAAATACCAGTACCCGCTCAACGTCATCCGGCAGCAAGTGGCGCACGGTATCAATCCGTTCGCGCACTTCCAGACTCTTGCTGCCAATATTTTCACTCCAGTTAAATTCCAGTGATACTTCGCCGCTGTTCTCATTGGAAAAGCTGCGCATTTGTTTAATACCACTTACCGTGGCAAGTGCCTCTTCCAGCGGCCTTGTAATTAACCGCTCTACCTCTGCCGGACTGGCATTGTTATAAGGCACGTTGACATACAACTGCGGAATATCAATACCGGGAAACATTTCCAATGGCAGCAACCGGCTGGCCAGACTGCCGAACAACAGCAAGGATATAAACAACATGGTGACGGTGACCGGCCGGCTTAAGGCCAGCCGGGTAATAGCCAGTGGCTTCTCAGTCATAGCGCCTCCTGCACTTCAGCATTGATCACTGTGCTGTCGGCTGGCTGTTGCTGCCGGCTGAACAGCGCATACAGCACCGGAATAAACACCAGGGTCAGCAAGGTCGATAACACTAAGCCAAATATCACCGTTATCGCCATCGGTGCCCGGATTTCACTGCCATCACCACCGCCAAGCGCCATAGGCAGTAAGCCGAGCACCGTGGTAAGCGTCGTCATCAGCACCGGCCTTAAACGGCTTGCTCCGCCTTCAACAATAGCCTGGGTCAGGTCAGTGCCGTTATCACGCAACTGATTTATCCTGTCAATTAACACGATGGCATTGTTTACCACAATGCCCGCCAGCATGATCAGACCAATAAACACGATGACAGATAACCTAGTATCGGTAAGCCACAAGCCAAGAATGGCACCGGCACCGGCCAGTGGCACAGTAAACAGAATTAACAGGGGTTGCAGCAGATTTTCAAACTGCGAGGCCATCACTAAGTACACCAGAAATACCGCCAGCAGTAATGCCATTGTTAACGAGCTGTATGCCCGCTGCATTTCCTCACTCTGGCCGGCCACAATGGCGCTCACGCCAAACGGCAAACTCTGCCTGGCTAAGATTTTCCGGGCACTGGCAGTGGCCTGTTCCAAATCACCAAACGCCAGATTGGCACTGACAATAGCCACCCGCTGCTGCGCTATCCTTGTAATTTCACTAGGCCCCGTTTCACGACGGATTTCCGCAACTGCTGATAATGGTAAAGGTTGAGCGCTACCCGGATTAATAATCAGTGACGCCAGTTGTTGCTCATTTTGGCGGTACGCTTCAGCTAAGCGGACCCGGATGTCGATTTTCCGATCGTTCACCGAATACTGACCGGCCACCTCGCCACCCACATAAACGGCAACCCGTTTGGCAACCTGTTGCGCCGTCATACCTAACTGCGCCAGCCTGGCATGGTCAAAATACAGGGTGATTTCCGGCTGTCCCGGCCGCAAACTGGTTTTCACATCGGTAAAGCGCGGCTCTGCAGCCAGGCTTGCCAGCAGCTGATCAGCTGCCAGCTTCAGGTCTGCCAGATCATAGCCGGTCAGTTCGATTTCAAGTGGCGTGGCAAAACTGAACAATTCGGGCCGGTCGAACCGGGCTTTAACACCCGCCATAGTGGCGATATGCTGGCGTAGTTGCTCGGTAACCTGTTGTTCGGTCTGCTCGCTGCTGCCCGGTTGCATAACAATATTCAGCCTGCCCCAGTGGCTGCCGCCAATTGCCGGATCGACTGTCATCTGGGCACCCGTGCCTACCTGACCGTAACTGCGGGCAACGCCAGCCAACGGACTGGCAACGGCAGCCAGCTCTTTGACCACCGCATCAGTTTGTTCGATAGCACTGCCGATCGGTAGCTGAACTTCGACATAAAACTCTCCCTGACTCAGCTGCGGAATAACATCAGCTCCCAGTCGGGGCAACAGGCTGTAACATAAGCCTGCGATTAACAGGGTGCAGCCAACCGTTAAACCTTTAGCCCGCAGCGCCGCGCTCAGCAGGCGGCGGTAAAGCCGGGTAAGGCTGTCCAGACTGACTTTTACCACAAATAACAGCGGTTTAAATACCAGGCCTAATAAACGACTGATAGCGCGCCACCCTAAGGTCAACAGGCTTAATAAACCCAGTAAAATAAAATAAAGTCCTTTAATAATTTTAGCGGGAAGCCACCAGATAAGGCGGCCCAGTTTATGGTACCAGCGAGTGCCTTTTACTCTGGCTGCTGGTGGCTCTGCGTCGGGTGCAGCAACGGTGCGATGCTGACGGGCGGCCATAGTCGGGATCAGCGTCAGCGCCACCACCAGTGAGACCAGCAGGGCAAAGGTGACAGTCAGTGCCTGGTCTTTAAATAACTGGCCGGCAATACCCTCCACAAACACCAGAGGAAAAAATACCGCCACCGTGGTTAGAGTGGAAGCCGTGATCGCCATGGCTACCTCGCCGGTACCGGTTTTAGCCGCCTCGGGCGCTGATTTGCCCTGCTCTTTGTGGCGGGCAATATTTTCCAGCACCACGATAGCATTGTCGACCAGTAATCCTACTGCCAGCGCAATGCCACCGAGGCTCATCATATTCAGGGTAATACCCTGACCGTACATCAGATTAAAAGTAGCGATAATCGACACAGGGATAGATACTGAAATAATAACGGTTGCCCAGACGTTACGCAGGAATAAGTACAACACCAGCATCGCCAGTAAGCCACCGATAATGCCGGCAGATTTCACTTCACTGATAGCTTGTTTAATAAAAGCTGACTGGTCATACACCAGGGTAAGGCTGTAATCCTGCGGCAGACTTTTGCGCAAAGTGGCAAGTTGTGCCAGTAATGATTCCGCCACTTTTACCGTATTCGCATCACCTTCCTTGTAAATGGCAACCTCAATAGCTTCACTGCCGTTCACATAGGTAATGCTTTTTCTGTCGGCAAAGGCATCAACAACAGTGGCCACATCCTTTAAGCGGATTTGCGAATTGCCAACCGTGGCCAGATAAAGGTTTTCAATCGCCGATAAATCTGCAAACTGATTAATGGTTCTTACCAGAAAATCATAGCCTGGTGTTTCCAGCCGGCCACCGGCCAAATTAATATTCTCCTGAGCGAGCCGACTGCTGACCAAACCAATATCCAGTTGCAGCTGGCTGAGCTTGTTCGGATCAACCAGTACCTGGATTTCCTGGCTTAAGCCGCCATCCGGCCGCACTGCAGCGATGCCGGGCATCGCTTCAAGCTTACGGCGTAAGTCTTCCTCAGCATATGTGCGCAGCGATACCAGTTCATGTTCATTACTGATACCGCCTTCCCGGCTTAACGCCAGCCTGATTACCGGATCTAAATTAGGGTTAAAACGCAGTAACAGTGGTTTTTCAATATCCAGCGGCAACATCAGCACGTCGAGTTTTTCCCGTACCTCCAGCATTGCCAGATCCATGTCGGTGCCCCAGTCGAACTCCATTACCACATCAGAGCGGCCAGAGCGTGAAACAGACTGCACCTTATGTACGCCTTTAACAATGCCCAGTGCTTCTTCTATCGGTTTACTAACCAGTTGTTCAACTTCAGCCGGCGCAGCACCGACGTATTCAGTGCGGACAGTTAAACTGGGATAGGACAAATCGGGCAGTAAATTGACTGCCAGCCGACCGGCCGACACTAATCCAAATAACAGAATTCCCAGCGTAAACATCCATATCGTTACCGGGCGCGCTACCGCGACATCAACCAGTTTCATAATCGGTTCCTTTTCAGCATTTTTTATATTTATTGGTTACTGTGAGCAGCAGCCCGGCATTGCCGGGCCGTCAGGTTAAAATTCACGGGTGGTGACTATTGTCACCAGACTTTGATCTTTCAGGGCGCCCTGACCGGCAATCACCACTTTTTCACCGGTTA
>NZ_JAWVZF010000067.1:0-14058 GCF_033722355.1 Arsukibacterium sp.
AGCTCAATAGTGCAGAAATTCATCAGTTTCTGGCTTACCTGATGGAACTGGTAATTGTCATAAGCCTCAATAATTTCCCGCTGCAACTTAGCTGCGCGGCTTACCATCCATAAATCCAGTTCAACCATTTCGTTAAACGGCACCAAATCAGTCGCCGGGTTAAAGCCATTGAGGTTAGCCAGTAAAAAACGCGCTGTGTTGCGAATACGCCGGTATTTATCGGCTGCCCGGTTCAGGATCTCATCTGAGACTGTCATCTCGGAAGTATAGTCAGCAGTAGCTACCCATAACCGCAAAATATCCGCGCCCAGTTTATTCATAACGTCCTGTGGTGATACCACATTGCCCAATGATTTAGACATTTTGCGGCCCTCACCGTCGACAGTAAAACCATGGGTCAGAACCTGTCGGTAGGGCGCATGGGTTTTGCTGGCAACACCGGTCATTAACGATGACATAAACCAACCACGGTGCTGATCGGACCCCTCCAGATATAAATCTGCCTGTTTGACATGATTAAATTCGGGCCGCTCGTCTACCACAAATGCATGGGTCACACCGGAATCAAACCAGACGTCCAGCGTATCGCTTACTTTGACATACTGCTGTGCATCGGCCCCAAGCAACTCGCTTGCTTCCATATCAAACCAGGCCTGAATGCCGCCGTGCTCAACCTTCTTGGCAACCTGCTCCAGCAGTGTCTGAGTATCCGGATGCAAAGAGCCGGTATCTTTATCAACAAACAGCGCAATAGGCACCCCCCAGGTACGCTGACGCGAAATACACCAGTCAGGGCGGCCAGCCACCATTTTCTCAATACGTTGCTGCCCCCAGTCCGGGATCCAGCGGGTATTGCTGATTTCAGTCAGCGACTGCTGGCGCAGCCCCTGTTTATCCATACTGATAAACCATTGCGGGGTTGCCCGGAAAATGATTGGCGTTTTATGGCGCCAGCAATGTGGATAGCTATGTTTATATGCTTTGTGAACCAGTAAAGCACCGACAGCTTTTAGCGCCTCTACCACACTGTCGTTGGCTTTAAATACGTGCTGACCGGCAAACATCGGCGTATCAGGCAGGTATACACCGTTGGCACCTACCGGATTAGCAACTTCGAGGCCGTACTGCTTACCAACTACAAAATCGTCCTGACCATGGCCGGGTGCCGTGTGAACACAACCGGTACCCGATTCAGTCGTCACATGCTCACCGAGAATAACCGGTACGCTGAAGTCGTATAATGGATGGCGGATTTGCACCAGTTCAAGTGCTTCGCCTTTACAAAAACCCAGGGCATGGTAATGCTCGATATTTGAGCGGGCCATCACCTCATTCACCAGATCGGTAGCAATAATTAACCGCTCCGGGCCATTGGGTCCCTGTTCAACCTGCACCAGGCTGTAATCGAGTTTAGCGTTTACCGCCACTGCGCGGTTAGCCGGAATCGTCCACGGTGTCGTAGTCCAGATCACCACAGACACCGGACCCTGGCCGCGGTGCTGCTCAGGGTGGTCAAATTTATCCACAACCTGCTCATCTGCCACTTTAAAGCGCACATCAATCGCTGGCGATACCTTATCCTGATATTCGACTTCCGCCTCAGCCAGCGCTGAACCACAGTCAGTACACCAGTGCACCGGCTTAAAACCCTGCTGCAAATGACCGTTTGCGATGATCTTGCCCAACACCCGGATAATATTCGCTTCAGAGCTGAAATCCATAGTGCGATAAGGATTGTCCCAGTCACCCAGCACCCCTAAGCGGACGAAATCCGTTTTCTGCGCTTCAATCTGGCTTTGGGCATACTCACGACAGTGCTGACGAAAGTCTGCCACTGTTAACTTTGTGCCGGGCTTGCCGTGTTTTTTCTCTACCACCAACTCAATTGGCAGGCCGTGACAATCCCAGCCTGGCACATAGGGGGCATCAAAGTCGGACAACGTTTTCGCTTTTACAATAATATCTTTTAAAATTTTATTAACTGCATGACCAATATGTATATTGCCATTGGCATAGGGTGGGCCATCGTGCAAAATAAATGTCTTTTTGCCTTTTTTCGCTGCACGGATCTGCTGATACAGGCCATCCGCTGTCCACTCTGCCAGCATTTGCGGCTCGCGCTGGGCCAGATTCCCACGCATGGCAAAGGCGGTTTCAGGCAGGTTAAGGGTATGCTTATAATCGCTCATCCGTTTTATTCCGTTTTAAAAAGTTAGCTTACGTTGCCGGCAGTTGCAGCCTGGCGACTAAAATAAGTTTTGGCAGCAAGCATATCTGCCGTGATCTGTTGTTGCAACGCAGCCAAATCGGCAAAGCGTTGTTCGCTTCGTAATTTATGATGCAAGGTTACCGCTATCTGACTACCATACAAATCAGCCTTAAAACCGAATAGATGTGCCTCAAGCTGCTCTCGCTGACCCTGCACTGTAGGCCGGTTGCCGATATTGGCCACGCCCTGAAAGCAGCCGTATTTCGTTTCAGCAGTAATGGCATAAACCCCATGCACCGGCAACTTGCGCCGGTAAAGCCAGACATTTGCTGTCGGAAAGCCTAAATTCCGCCCCAGCTTACGACCATGCCGCACCCGGCCCGTTAAACTGAATGGCCGCCCCAGCATGGCCTCTGCCGCAGCCAAATCGTCATGTTGCAGCGCCTGGCGGATCAGGGTGCTACTGACCCGTTGCTGGCCCAGCATTAAACTGGACGTACTGGTTAAGCCAAACTGATAACGCTCGGCAGCGAGCGCCAACATGGCAAAATCGCCGGCACGATTATTACCAAACCTGAAATCATCGCCTACTATCAGTTGTTGGGCGCCCAACTGTTTTAACAGCAGCTGTTCGATAAACACTTCGGGTTGCATAGCTGCAAATTTAGAATTAAATGCGACACAGATTAACCGGTCAATGCCCAGCCGTGCTAATTCAGTATATTTTTCCCTAAAACGGCTTAAGCGGGCCGGAGCGGCACTGCCCGCGAATAATTCAAGTGGTTGTGGTTCAAATACCATCACACAGGACGGTAAGTTCAGCCGCTTGGCAATAGCCTGTACTTTGTGTAACACGGCCTGATGTCCCAGATGGACACCGTCAAAATTGCCAATGGTCAACACACAGCCACGATGCCGGGGTTGAATATTATGTAAGCCGCGAATTAACTCCATGCCTGCCTTTAGGTTGCCACTACTGCTTTTAAACGCGGCATTATAACCACTAACTTAATTGCTTTCAGCAATAGTTTGCACTCTAAAATGGGAGAGTCTTATCCCAAGTAACCATAACATGACAAAATAGCTGACAATACCCAGCATACACAATAACACCAGCCGTCCTATCTGAGTCCAGAAATCGAGCGTCAGCCAGACCGCGAACGGTGGGCTTAGCCAATACAAACCCGCGGCCATAACACCACTTGCCACGGCAATTTTTGCCAGGAACAGCCAGCTGGACTTTTCGAAACTAAAAACACCCGCCAGCACCAGACCGCGGTACAACAAAAACGCATTTAAACTGGCCGACAAGGCAGTAGCCAGGGCCAGGCCAACATAACTGAGCCACGGAGCCAGCAGCAGATTGAATACCATATTGGCTATCATCGCAATAATGCCAATTCGTACCGGGGTTTTAATATCCTGCCGGGCATAAAATCCGGGAGCCAGCACCTTAATAAGCATAAAGCTGAGTAAACCCGTGGCATAGGCCATTAGACTGTAGGATACCATCAGCACATCTTGCTGACTGAACTCGCCACGCATAAACAACAGCATAATGATAGGTTTACTCAATACGATCAGTGCCGCCATCGCCGGTAAACCAAACATCGCCACAAACCGGATCGCCCAGTCCAGAGTATGACGAAACTTTGCGCCACTGGCACTGGCATGGTGCCGTGATAAGTTAGGCAGAATAACGGTCGCAATCGCGATGCCAAACAGGCCTAGCGGGAACTCAATCAGCCGATCAGAATAATATAGCCAGCTGACAGCGCCGGTAAGCAAAAAAGACGCAATGACGGTATCCAGTAATAAATTGATCTGACTGACTGATACCCCGAACAGAGCCGGCAGCATCAGCGTCCGGATTTTTTTAACATGTGGATCGCGCCAGCCCCACCTGGGCATAACCAGCAGCCCGGCTTTGGCCAGAAACGGCAGCTGAAACACTAACTGCACCAGGCCACCGATAAATACCCCCCAGGCCAGCGCCATCGCCGGCTCGTTCAGGACAGGGGCCAGATAGAGCGCAGCGCCGATAATGGCAATGTTTAAAAATACCGGAGTAAAAGCGGCAACCGCAAACCGGTTATAAGTGTTAAGCACAGCCCCGCTAAGTGCCACCAGGCTGATAAACCACAAATAAGGAAAGGTAATTTTCAGCATCAGACTGGCCAGTTCGAACTTAGCAGCATCAGGGCCGTCATTTAACCACTCAATGAACCAACCCATACCAAAAAGCAGCGCAATCAGCGGAGACGCGATCACGCCGAATATGGTAACCAGAGTCACAATAACGCCCAGTGTACCGGCTACTTTGGCAATCAGCTCGCGCACTGCATCATCGCCATGCAATGCTTTAACTTCACTTAATACTGGCACAAAAGCTTGTGAGAATGCGCCTTCAGCGAACAGGCGGCGTAAAAAATTTGGGATCCGGTTGGCAAAAAAGAACACATCGGCTGCTGCCCCTGCGCCAACAAAATTTGCGACAACCACATCACGAACCAGCCCTAACACTCGTGAAATCAGTGTCATAGCGCTTACAATTAAGCCAGATTTTAATAATTTTCCTGACACTCGCTGCTCCTTTAATCACGACCTGACTATTTTGGCTTGTTATTGCTCCCGATTACCAGTAGCTGCAACAATTTAATTACTGTACTTTCCGCTGAAAGCATTTGACAACGGGCCATTAAATAGGCATATTATGCGGCCTTTAAAGAGTCCGGTTTTAGTTTTTAGGAGTGTTACCTTGGCTAACATTAAGTCTGCTAAGAAGCGCGCAATTCAATCAGAAAAACGTCGTCAGCAAAACGCCAGTCAACGTTCTATGATGCGTACTTTCATCAAGAAAACCTACGCAGCGGTATTAACTGCTGACGTAACTGCTTCAACTGAAGCATTCAACAAAATGGTACCTGTAATTGATCGTATGGCGGCTAAAGGCCTTATCCATAAGAACAAAGCAGCGCGTCATAAAGCTCGTTTAAATGCCCATGTTAAGGCATTGAAAGCTGCTTAACTGATCGTATCCAGCAAAAAAGCCAGCGAAAGCTGGCTTTTTTGTTGCTGGTTATCTGTGATTAGCTGCAATACATTTTATGCATTAATGCTATAAGTTGTTTTGCTTCGTCACTACTTAACCGATAATAAACGGTTTGTGCTACTTTGCGGGTTTTAACCAGTTTATGCCGGCGAAGTAACGCCAGATGTTGCGACAACGCTGACTGACTTAAATCGAGTTTGTCATTAATATCACCAACTGACATTTCCCCTTCAAGCAAATGGCACAATATTATTAATCGTCGCTCATTCGAGACAGCTTTTAGTAATTTAACTGCTTGCGCTGAATTTTCCAGCATGTCATTCAGGTTCATTTTCATTTCTCTGACTTTCTGTTTTGGCTGAATAATGCCGATTAGACCAGAATGCGACAAGATAATCACTGTTGTTTAACAAGATAAAACATTAAACGAACATTTAATCAGCAGTGAACCGCATTGTCAGCTAATGCTGCAGTGACTGTACTAAATTACATATCCTTTTTGCCGAGAACGGCTTAACGACAAAGGCATTAGCACCACCGGCGATCGCATCCTTCAGGTTTTCAACACTGGAGTGGGCAGACACCATAAACACCTGAGTCTGTTTATCCAGTTGCTTAAAACGTTTTAATAGTACCTTGCCATTAATGTCTGGCAGCTGAATATCAAGAAAAACTAATTGCGGATGGTAAGTGGCGAACAACTGGTCAGCGCTGGCACCGTCAGCCGCTTCGTAAATTGTGGTAATACCCAGTTGCCCGAGAATTTGCCGCAGATAATCCCTGACAGTACTGGTGTCATCGACAAGTAACGCTGATGTGTAACAATGTTGAGCTTGCATCCGTGAAGCCTTATTGCTGAATTTTCAAAGAAAACATTTATGCCTGACAACCTTATCCTGGGCAAAATGCATTTCACCGCCCGCTGCTAGGGCCTGTATAAAAAGCATGCTAAAGTCCCGATAATTTACCAATACTGAGGCAGAATTAAAAGATGAAATTGTGGTTAGCAACAATAATCGTGACAACAACCCTGACCCTCGGCCAGCAGGTACAGGGGTCTGAGCTGAAAATGGATAATGATCTGGCCTATAATTTGGTTGAGTCCCTGACTGTAGAAGTAGGCCCGCGACTGGCTGGCAGTGAGGCGGATGCCAGAGCCGTTGCCTGGGCGGAGCAAAAATTTAAGCAGCTAGGTTATGACAAAGTCTGGAGCGAGCCTTTTACCATGCAATATTGGGAACGTGGCAATGCCAGCCTGCGGGTAGAAGCGCCTTTTAATCAAGCGCTGGTGCTCACCGCACTTGGCGGCTCAGTAGGTACGCCTTTTGACGGAATTACCAGCCAGGTTGCCATGTTCGATAACCTGCAGCAACTGCAGCAGGCTGATCCGGTTGATGTCAAAGACAAAATCGTATTTATTAACCAAACGCTGCACAAGGATATTCGCGGCAGCTTTTATAGCCAGGTGGTGGGTGCCCGGGCACAGGGTGCGGTTGAAGCAGCTAAACTGGGCGCCAAAGCGATTATTATCCGCTCGGTTGGTACCAGTAATAATCGCTTTGCTCATACCGGCATTATGCGCTATGCCGATGATGTCGCCAGGATCCCTGCTGCGGCAATTTCGGTGCCCGACGCGATTCAATTAAGTAAAATGCTGGCTATTCATCCCGAAACCAGGCTAAGCCTGCATATGAAAAATAACCTGCCAGGCGAAGTAACCAGCCACAATGTAATTGCCGAAATAACCGGCAGCAAGCGACCTGATGAAATTGTATTAATTGGTGCTCATATTGATTCCTGGGATGAAGGCACCGGTGCACTGGATGACGGTGCCGGTGTTGGCCTGGTTATGGCAACAGCCGCGCTGCTCAAACAACAAAAGCCGGAAAGGACTATCCGGGTGGTGTTATTTGGCAATGAAGAAGGGGGCTTAATTGGTGCACGGGCCTACGCGGCACGCCATGCTGCCGAATTGCAAAATCATGTATTTGCCTCAGAATCAGATTTTGGTGCTGGCAGGATTTGGCGTTTCGACACCGGCTTTGGCGAACAGGCTTTAGCCTTTGCGGCGGATATTCAGCAGGATCTTAAACACCTTGGCATTGCCGCCGGTACCAATACCGCATCCGGCGGTCCCGATGTATCCGTGTTAAAAGCACTGGGGGTGCCCGTTGCCAGCTTGCAACAGGATGGAACTGATTATTTTGATTTTCATCATACGCCAAATGACACTCTGGATAAGATTGACCCGGCAGCGTTACAACAAAACCTGCAGGCCTGGATGCTTATGACCGGCAAAATTGCAAACAGCAGTGTCGATTTACGAAAATAATTTTTATCACAATTCTGTCTGCAGTGCCGGCCTGTGCCGGCGCTGCATATTGCGGGTAAGCCATAATTGCACACCCACAATCAACAAAATAACCGCCGACGGATAGTAAAATTGGTTTAATGGCAAAATAAAAATAACCATCGCACTTACTAAGCAGCCAAAAGGCAATAATTCGTAAAGCCAAAAAGGGACTGGTCCATTTTTTCGTTCAGCAAATACATCGTCTTCCCTTCTGTGCTCAGATCGCACTATCCATACCAAAGCCCCCGCCATAAATAACAACAAGCCGGATAACAGGCCAAGCACTGACGGTATTAATACCATACTGATTAAACCGGCAAGCATATAACTGTATGGCAGAGGTTCATATATTTTTGTGGGTAGCACAGCATCACCTTCTGATATCAACCGTAACATCAAGCTAAGTATAGAAGCCCGGCCAGCTTTTGCTGCATTTTGTTCTAAAACATGCTTCATGCCCTTATCAGATTAGCTTTTCTGACGACAAGAACAGGTTGTGTTAAATCAAATCAGTTACTTAACTGAAAAAGCCAGGAATAACCAGGTCGAACCCATTAAATTATCTAATGCACCAACGATAAAATTACTCAGTTGATGGGATGCTGACCAATGAGCATAATGCGCGCCATTTCAGTTAACTCCTTCGCGGTACAGTATGGAAAATATGGTATATAACATTATCAGCTGGGTTGGTTTGACCATCTGTATCGGTGCTTTTTTTATTAAAGACGTATTCTGGCTCAGATTAGCTACATTAATAGGTTGCAGCCTGTTATTTGTCTATTACAGCCATATTGCTATCCCGCAGGGCGTTATTTCTAACCTGTTGGTGCTATTAATCAACGCCTACTATTTAGTCCGGTTTGCCAGCGCCCGCCGCAAAGCACTAAATGCCAGTAAAATAACCTCACCGGGATCTCCAGTTTTAACAACAGATAACTAAGCAATAGCTGCCAAACGCCAACCGGACTTTTTTCAGACCCGGTGGCAGGCTATACTTAGCGGTCCTGAGCAGTTGGAGCCGGCCTATGCAAGATAATGACCTTGACCTGTTTCTGCAGGAAATGACGGATGTAAAGCCTTTATCACAAGATGAAGTGCGTCAGCAGACTGAATTCAGCCCTACCTTAGCGCAGCAAGCCCGGCGCAAGGCGGCTGAGCAGGAAATGGAATACGATCCGAACTACCTGAGCATGGAATATGTCGATTTAGTTAAGCCGGATGACCCTTTTGCATTTTGCAAAGACGGTGTGCAGCAGGGTGTTTATCGCAATTTACGGCTAGGCAAATATCAACTGGACGCCACCCTTAATTTGCTCGGTAAAACCCTGACAGAAGCCAGAAGCCAGTTAATGCATTTTATAGAAGATTGTCACAAACGAGGCATTCGCACATTACTGGTGCATCATGGGATGGGCCGCAATAGTAAGCCGCACCCGGCCATTTTGCGCAGTTATGTTTTTAAGTGGCTACCGCAGTTTCCTGCGGTGCTGGCAGCCCATACCGCCCAGCGTCAACACGGTGGTTACAGTGCCACCTACGTATTACTGCAAAAAAACGCTGAGCAAAAACGGCAGAACCGGGAACGCCATGCCAGAAGCTGAAGCATCAAGGGGTCAGGGTTATCAACCAGCTTTCACTGGTAACACCCCTGCCCCCTTGAGTTTTGGTCATTCCCTTTGACCGAATCTTTTCCTGCTGCCGTAAGTTAAATTAACCTTTCAGATTAATAACCAGGCCGCTTCGGCTTTGGTTAGAAACGCCGATAGTGCCATCAGACACACCACAACGGCGATTGCAGTAAAGCCAAAACCACGACTGGACGCTTTACTCATAACATACCTCAATAACGCATTTTGTTCTTTTTCTTAGAGTTTCTGTTTAAGTTTCCTTAAACCGCGGCAAAGTGTAGTTAACTTGTAACATATTTACAATAACTGTGTTTTTAAACAGTTAGTAACCCCTGAGCCGATCTACCGGATTAAGCAAAGGGCGCCCCTGCTGTGCCCGGCGATAATTATCAGCAATCTGGCTAACAACGGTACTGACATTGGTTACTGCTGAGACATGCGGAGTTATCAGTATCGCCGGATGCTGCCATAACGGATCGTTCCCGGGTAACGGTTCACGCCGGAATACATCCAGGCAGGCTGCCGCCAGCGGCCCCTGCTCCAATGCAGCCAGTAATGCCGTCTCATCAACTATAGCGCCGCGGGCGACATTAATAAAAATGGCACCGGGCTTTAATGCCTGAAAGAAATCCTGATTAAGCCGGTTTTCTGTTGCCGGGGTCAGCGGTAACAGACAAATGACAACATCTGCAGCCGCTACCGCCTGCTGCAACTGCGCGTCGCCAGCGTAGCACTGAACATTTTGCAGGTGTTTACCGCTGCGAGCCCAGCCAGCCACCTGGTAGCCTGCCTTGTGAAAATGTTCTGCTACGGCCCCGCCCAATTCTCCGAGCCCCAGCACAGTAACAGAGCTTAGTTTACGTGGACTTTTCGGGCGCCATACCGATTGTTGCTGCTGACGACTGAATACATCCAGTTGCAGCCGGTAATAATTCACGATGCCATCGAGATAGCCGACCATCGCATCCGTTAACGCGGGGTCGACTATTCTGCTAACGGGCAAGTCGGGTAAGGTCGGATCGCTCAGAATTGAATCGACACCGGCGCCAAAACACTGGATGGCTTCAAGGTTAACCAGGCCATTCAGACAACCATGCGGCTGCTTCCATACCACAGCAAATTCGACTGCAGCAGGGTCTTCCAGCTCTGGCCAGATTTCAATGGCAGTATCGGGCAAGGCTTGCTGCAACCGTTGTTGTAAGTCATCCAGTTTTCGATCAGGAATGATCAATGCAATGCTCATAGCCCAATTCCGTTTATATTGCTGCCAGAAAATTATCCAATTCTAACGCATAACCAACAAAACTGGCACTACAGTAATCTTCTGTAAATCGCCATAAAACTGTCGCCTCACTGTCATATTCTCAGTTTAGCCTGCAGGTATAAGCCGTTACCACGGCAATACCCTGGAGGTGTTATGTTTAATGTCGAGCAGGTTATTCAGCAACAATTGCCTGGCATCACCAGTAAACCCTGGCTATATAAACCGGTTAAAGGGGCCTTGAGTTATTTGCTGCACGAACAGGAGTTTGTTTTTTTTACTGAGCAATATCCTCATTTGCAGGGACTGGATTTTGTCGAGCAGGTGCTGGATTACTTTAACTTTAGTTACAGTGCCCGGGATAATGAAATTGCCCGACTCCCCTCTAGCGGCAAAGTCGTTATTATTGCTAATCATCCTATTGGCTCATTAGATGGTCTGGCGCTGATTAAACTGATCAGTGATATCAGGCCGGATGTCAAAATTATTGCTAATCAGTTGTTGATGTCAGTGACGGCACTGCACAGTCTGCTGCTGCCAGTTAATAATATGACAGGGGGCACTGAGCGCAGTCGCTTAGGCGAAATTAGAAAGCATTTACAGCAAGACGGTGCGCTGGTGCTATTCCCGGCCGGTGAAGTGTCACGATTAAAACCGAATGGGATTCGGGACGGCAAGTGGCATAATGGTTTTTTACGGTTTGCCAGCAGTGCCAAAGCCCCGATTTTACCAATTTTTATTGATGGCAGAAATTCAGCTTTATTTTATGGCGCCTCTATGCTTTACAAGCCGCTGGCTACCATGCTGCTGGTACAGGAGATGTTCAAACAGCAGCGTAAACACATTACGATGCGTATTGGCGAACAGATCCCATTTGACAGTTACAGTCAGCTGCCAATGCCAGTTAAAGAGCAGGTTAAGCTGTTTAAAAAGCATTTGTACCGGCTGGCTAAAGACAAAACACCTTTACTGCGCACCCAAAGTACTATTGCTCACCCGGAGCTACGCAGTGAATTAAAAGCCGATCTGGCAAACTGTCAGCTGCTCGGTACAACCAGTGACGGTAAACTTATTTATCTCTATCATCACCAGCAAAGCTCGGCTTTGATGCGGGAAATTGGCCGGCTGCGTGAACACGCTTTCAGGGCGGTAGGTGAAGGTACTGGCAACAAACGTGATATTGACAAATATGACAGTGACTATCAGCATTTAATTTTGTGGGATCCGGCAGAGCTGGAAATGGTTGGTGCCTACCGGCTGGCTCCCAGTAATGATTTAATCAGTAAAAACGGAATGGCAGGGCTATATACCGCCAGTCTGTTTCAATACAGCCAGGCCATGCAACCTTATTTAGCGCAGGGGCTGGAACTCGGACGAAGTTTTATTCAGCCGCGCTACTGGGGTAAACGCAGCCTCGATTACCTTTGGTATGGCATTGGCGCCTACTTACAACACAATCCGCAAATACGTTATTTATTTGGCGCGGTCAGCCTGTCAGCCAGTTATCCGCAAACGGCACGCGATTTACTGGTGTATTTCTACTCATTGTATTTTGGCAGCAACAACACGTTAGCGCTGGCTAACCAGCCCTATCTAATGTCTGATGAGGCAAGGCAATACCTGCAGTTACAATTCAGTGGCAGCGATTACAGCACCGATTTCATCCAGCTAAAACATCTGCTGGCGAATATGGGGTTGACTATACCGACTTTATATAAGCAATACAGCGAGCTGTGTCAGCCCGGCGGCGTCAGTTTTCTGGCATTCAGCACCGATCCGGCCTTTGCTGATTGTGTAGACGGCCTGGTGCTGGTCGACTTACAGCAGCTTAAGCCAGCAAAACAGGACCGTTACCTGACTAATGTGGCAAGCAAACACAACGTAAAGGCTGAGTAAAGATTAACCGAAGTTCAGTTAGCATTAAGTCTCAGCAGCCTATAACTCCTATACTTGTGTAAAATGTCGTCAATGCCGTTGGCGACAATACCGCCCACTGTGGAGGAAACCACTATGTATAGCACCAGTTTAAGTGTAAAAGCCCTATTACTGAGTGTACTGCTGGTCTTTAGCGTTAATACCAAAGCCAGTGATACCCTGTCGCAGGCAGAACTGGACCAGATCCTGGCGCCGGTCGCTTTGTATCCGGATACCGTCCTGACCCATGTGCTGATCGCATCAACCTATCCATTGGAAGTGGTACATGCCGCCCGCTGGTCAGCACGTAATCCTGACTTAAGCGGGGATGCTGCCGTCCAGGCTGTTGCCAGCGAAGACTGGGAACCCAGTGTGAAAGCGCTGGTTGCTTTTCCTGATTTGCTTAAACGGCTAAGTGATGACTTAAGCTGGACTCAGCAACTCGGTGAAATGTTTCTAACCGATGAGGCAGCAGTGCTGGCCAGCATTCAGCAATTGCGGGAACGCGCCTATCAGCAGGGTTCGCTGGACAAAATGAAGCACTTAAGTGTGCAACGCGAACGTGAAGTGATCATTATTGAACCCCGCCTGCCAGAAGTGATTTACGTGCCTTACTATGACACCCGGGTCGTGTATGGCAACTGGTGGTGGTCGGCATATCCGCCCGTTTACTGGCATGCTCCCCGCGGTTTCTATGCCAGCAGTCATTTTTACTGGGGCCCGAGCTTCACCGTACGGCCATCGTTTTATTTCAGTATTTTCGACTGGCATCATCGCCATATCGTGGTTAATCATCATTATTATCATCAACCGCCGCAGTATTACCCACGCCGGAATAAACATTATACCGACGCGCGGCGCTGGCAGCATGACAGCTATCACAGACGCGGTGTGCATTACCGCTACGAAGTATTAAACCGTGAGCATAATTTTGGTTACGCCCGTCAGGTGACGAAGGAGTACCGGGCCGAAACAACGAAGCATCGCGAGCAGCAATACCGTGATCGACACAATGCCACTGAACAAAGCCGCGAACATCGGCCAGCCACTGTGATGCAACGTCGAACCGCTGAACAGGTTAATTTACGTCAGGCACCGGTTGCAACGACCAGCCGTCAGCTCAATAGCCAGCTGCGGGCAGAGCGGTCCGAACGAACAGAGCGGGTTGAACAAATGGAGCGGACCCAGCGGCCACATATCAATAGCCGTGAGCATCAGGCGGGCCAGCAGCAGGTCAGGACAACAGTGAGCCGGCCAATGGAAACCAGTGTGTCAAAAAGCGCCGAGCGACAACAACTGGTTCGCCAGCCACCAGCCCGGCCGGAACAACGGATAACACCGGTGCAGCCACCGCGTCAGATGCAAATACAACGTCAGGTGCAACCAGAACGTCAGATGCAACCGCAGCGTCAGGTGCAACCGCAGCGTCAGGTGCAAGCAGAGCGTCAGATGCAACCGCAGCGTCAGGTGCAACCACAGCGTCCGGCTCAGCAAATTCAGCGGCCGGCAACACCCAGCGTCAGTCGTGAAGTACGAAATAACCGTGAGGCTCGTAGTATTGAGTAAGCGGTGATCGAAAATATCCTTAATATCAGCCAGGGCAGGAATGTCCTGGCTTTTTAATTGCGACTAAAGTGG
>NZ_JAWVZF010000068.1:0-13746 GCF_033722355.1 Arsukibacterium sp.
AATATTCAAGGGGAAACCCAAAAAAAACTGGATGTGATTGCCAATGAGTTACTCAAGGAAGTTATCCTGGAAACGGGTGTAGTGAAAGCGATAAGTTCAGAAGAAGAAGACACTATTGTCGCTGGCAATCCACAGGGTAAGTATCTGGTCACATTTGACCCACTTGATGGCTCATCAAATACTGACATTAACAGCTTGATTGGTACTATTTTCTCTATTCTGCCAGCCGACCCGGCCAAAGCGCCTGACGACAGCAGCTTATTTTTACAGCCCGGCACAGCACAGCTCGCGGCCGGTTATGTCCTGTACGGTCCATCAACGATGCTTGCCCTGACGACCGGCCACGGCACCCGGCTTTACACCCTGGATAATACTTATGGTGGCTTTTTACTGACTGAAGCTCAGGCTACCATCCCGAAATATACCACTGAGTTCGCCATTAATATGTCCAACCAGCGTTTCTGGCAGGAGCCGATGCAGCATTATGTTGCTGATCTGCTGCTGGGTAAAACCGGCCCCCGCGGCAAAAATTATAATATGCGCTGGATTGCTGCCATGGTGGGAGATGTGCATCGGGTCCTGTGCCGTGGCGGCCTTTTCGCTTACCCGCGGGATAACAAAGATCCGCAAAAACCAGATAAACTGCGACTAATGTATGAAGCTAATCCAATGAGCTTTCTGGTAGAACAGGCAGGCGGCATCAGTTCTACCGGCTACCAGCGGATTATGGACATTGTGCCGACAGACATCCACCAGCGGGTAGCCGTTATTCTGGGCTCAAAACATGAAGTGGAAACCTGTATCGGTTATCACAAGGCGTAGCCATTTTTAATGCCGGCGCTATAATATGCGCCATTTTTAACGAATCTTTTAGAACCTGAGGATCAGCCCATGAGCTTAAGTGATGTTGCAGCAGGAAAAAATCTGCCAGACGAAATTAACGTTATTATAGAAATACCGGCCAATGCCGACCCGATAAAATACGAAGTTGATAAAGATACCGGCACCGTCTGGGTTGATCGTTTTATGTCAACACCAATGTTTTATCCCTGCAACTATGGTTTTGTTAACCAGACACTGTCATTGGATGGCGACCCGGTCGATGTTTTAGTGCCGACGCCCTATCCATTGGTGCCCGGTTCAGTTATCCGATGCCGGCCGGTTGGCGTACTGAATATGGCAGATGAGGCAGGTGAAGATGCGAAAGTTATTGCGGTACCAGTAAGCAAATTAACGAAACTTTATGATCATATTCAGGATATTAACGATGTGCCTGAGCTGCTGAAACAGCAAATCCAGCATTTCTTTGAGCGCTATAAAGAGCTGGAGTCCGGTAAGTGGGTTAAAGTTAAGGGCTGGGCGGATGCGGCAGCCGCTAAAGCTGAGATTGTCAGCTCATTTGAACGGGCAAAAAAATAACCCTTTCTATTTAATTGCCTGAAATAATAAATAAAGCCGCACTCTGCGGCTTTATTTATTGACATCAGCAGGACTTCACTGCTTTTTTTGTATTATTTCCGTCTAAAAACATCAGTAACTCGGCCGCAGGCATTGGTTTGGCAAACAAAAAGCCCTGCATTTCATCACAGCCCATTGCCGTGACTGCTGTTTGCTGTGCTTCGGTTTCCACCCCTTCAGCGATAGTGGAAAGCCCCAGCCGTTTCCCGAGATTAATAATAGTCTGGGCAATAACCTCCCCGGCAGGCTCAGTAACTTCCCGGACAAAAGCCCGGTCCACTTTGATCCGATCTAACGGTAACTGCTGCAGGTAACTCAGCGATGAAAAACCAATACCAAAGTCATCGATTGCAACTTTAATGCCTGCATTTTTCAGTTTTTGCAGCGCATCAATGACAATTTTTGGCTCGTCCATCACCACTGATTCGGTAATTTCAAGCTCTAATAAGGCTGGATTAATATTATAACGGTTAACACAATCAACCACTGTCTGCACGAAATGATGGTTTCTGAATTGAGGCATCGACACATTAACCGCAATCCGCAAATCACTGTACCCTTGCATCGCCAGATGTCTTATTTGCTGACAGGCCTGCTCCAGTACCCAACTGCCAATTTCAACGATTAAACCTGAGTACTCCGCCAGCGGAATAAACACTGCAGGTGAAATATACTGACCATCTGCAACCGGCCAGCGCAACAATGCTTCCATACCAACCACTTGTTTAGTGCTTAACGACACTTGCGGCTGATACCATAATTCGAGTTTATCGCGACTGAAATCAGTTCGCAGCTTGCGCAACAATGATAAGCGCTCAGCCATCTCATCTTCCATTTCTGGCTGATAGTACTGATAGTTCTGGCTGATGCTTTTCTTAGCTTTATTCAGGGCGATATAAACATGTTTCAGAATAGTCAGGCCTTGTTCAGCAGAGTCCGTCAATCTGCAAAGGCCAAAGGTTGCCGTTACCTGCAGTGCGTGCTCAGAGGCCTGAAAAGGCTCATTAAATACTTCATCCAGCCGCTCCGGAGTCAATTCATGGGCGGGCCCGACCAAGCCAAATACGTCGGCACCAATCCGGCCAAGCTGGCTACTTGTACCAAAAAAGGCAATAAGCCGCAGGGTCAGCGCAATCAGCAGCTCATTACCAACGTCCTGGCCCAGGCCATCATTAACATCAGAGAAATGGTCGATATCTACCAGCACGGCAACCATGCCATCAGCATCGAACCGGCGGGTATCCTGCAGGATTTGAATAAACTCATTACGGTTGGGCGTTTTGGTCAGCGGATCTATATAGGCCGCATGCTTCAGCTGCTGAAACAGCGTTACATTTTCATAACCAATAGAGATATTGCTTAAAAATACTTCGATTAATTGCCGGTCAAATGCTTCTATCGGCCGGTTGGTTTCTATGTAAACCGCCGCACAGTGCTTTTCATTGCCAACGTACAACACGGTATCATGCTGGCCGAAAATATTTTGCCGCTGACTCAAACATAAATGAATTTGCTGAACAATTCGGGGGTTATCTAACTTATCCAACTGACATTTAATAAAAGGCGCATAGTGCCCTGCGGCGCCCAGCACATAGATTTTATCACTGGTACTGCCATCGTCCTCAATCTGAGCGCAAAGCACGCCTTCAGCATGCAGACCGATTAACGACGCTATCTGAGTGACCACTCCTTCTGAAAACTCATGCAGCGAATGCTGCTCCAGCAGGTTAGCGCCAGCATTAATAATTTTTTGCAGGCCAATCCGGTTCTGGTTAATCGTGCGGATCTGTTGGTATGAACGGATAGAAGCGATAATAGCGGTGACTAACTTACCACGGGTTAATTCGGTTTTAGTTTTGTAATCGTTAATATCATATTCTTTAATCACGCTCTCTTCGGGTGCATAACCAGGCTGCCCTGTTCGCAGCACGATGCGTAACTCTTCCAGATGCAGCTCATCGCGGATACGTTGTACCACTTTGAGTCCTGCATCGTCAGACTCCATTACGACATCAAGCAGTACCATGGCAACGTTCGGGTTGTTATGCAAAAACCGGATCGCCTCGTCACCTGAATAAGCATGGTGGAAGATCAGTTTACGACCAAGGACAATCAAATCATTTAATGCCAGCTTAGTAACAGTATGGATTTCCTCATCATCATCAACAATAAGGATATTCCAGACACCAACTGCAAGCTCTGGTTCAGCCGAGGGTTGCTCGTCTTCCGCAAAAAACAGAAATTCTTCATCTGTTTCATTCGATTTCATGATTGCGCCTTAATCAGTCTCTTGCCTTAAATATACATGTATACGTTGTAAAACAAAAAACGAATTATCGTTTATTTTGCTCTTATTAAAATTTTTCTCAGCTGGTCGGAAATTTTTGCCGCCACTTGCTGCTACAGCAGCTTAATGCCAAGATAACATTTATTATTTAATCGATACCGGATTTATTTTGAGTAAAGTAACCTCGGCTTCCGGTCAGCAACGCTTGTTGAAGCTGGCACGTTATCATCTTGGTACGCCTGTCACCGGTAAAGCAGCTGAGCCCGTTGATGAGGCTAAAATAACCGCTACAGACAATACACCAGGCAATACAAAACATCAGCAACTTGCCGCCCGCTCTGGTGCGCCTGATCCGCAAGGCAATCTCAGTCTGGCTCAACGGGTAAACCGCCGGTTGCAAATGCAGCGGGAACGTCAGCAGCAGAATCTGGAAAAAATTATGGCGCTGGCATTGGAATATTGTCCGGAGCGGGTATCTGCCCAGGAAGTTGATCCCGACTGGTTTTCTCAATACTGTGAGCTGGTGCTGGATATTTCCAATAACAGCATGCAGCAATTGTGGGCGAAAATACTGGCAGGCGAAATTGCCACGCCAGGCCGTTTTTCCCTGAAAACTCTGCAAGTCCTTAAACTGATGAGCTACAAAGAGGCGCAAAGCCTGCAACTGGCTGCGAGCCTCAGCTGTCGCAGCAGGCAAGAGCAAAGCGGCCGCATTTACTTTGGCTACATCTGCAAACCGTCTCTATGGCAACTGCTGACCGGACGGCGGATGGCTTTACTTAACTTAAGCCAATTCGGCTTATCTTATCCGCAAATTCTAAATCTGGTTGATATTGGTATTTTACATAATATTGAAATTGAAAGTGGCGAGCTGCAGCCTGGACAACACTTCAGCTGGCAGTTTCAAAGCCAGACTCTGGAATGCACTGCACTGCAACGCGGCGTGGTTTTACAGTATTATAAGTACACGGTTGTGGGTAACGAGTTGCTGCCGTTACTGAACAGCCCGACCCATGGTGGATATTTAGCTAATTTACAACAGCAGCTAAGCGCAGTTCTGGCGTTTAAATAAGTTGAACTTAACCTGCCATGCTAATGCTGCCGGGTCGCTAATGCGAACCGGGCCAACAGCGAGTCTAAGCGGCTGGGCTCCAGTGGTTTAAAAATAATATCATCCATACCTGCCTCACGGTACGATTCGATCTCGGCTGGTGTTGCATGAGCCGTGAAAGCAACAATAGGGACTTGCTGGTACTCAGGCATCTGGCGCAGCTGTTTAGCGACATCAACGCCGGATATATCCGGTAACTGAATATCAAGCAAAATCATGTCAAATTGCTGCTGATGACACAGCGAAAAAACCTGACTGGCTGACGTTGCGGTATGTAAAATCAGCGGCTTGTTTTTTAAAAGTACCTGAACAAATGCCAGATTTGTTTCATTATCATCTACCACCAAAATGTGTTGCTGTTTGCCCGCGTTTGGCCGCGGCCCGGCTTTTGCCTGCACCTCAGCCAAACAAAACTGCTGATTTGCCAAAACATTTGGCATGCTTCGCTGCCAGGTTTGTACTTCACCTGCTGCAGCAAAACACAAAACACAAGGCTGTTGCTGTAATACATGTTGTATTTTCTGCCATGCTGAACTGGCTGCCGCCGGCGGTAAAAAGATTAAAACCAGATCAACTATTCTGCTCTCAATTAAAGGCTCGAGTTCACTGAGCCTGTTACACAGAGTGACTTGTCCGGCTAAACCATTTAAAGCATTGGCGTGTTGTTGCCCCCGCTCTGCATTGGAATCAAATAACACAATCTGTTGAATTTCTTTGGCAACGCTCAGCCGTTCAGTCTGCACAGGAATGGCTAATTGCAAAATGCACCCCAGTCCATCCAGTGACTGCGCAGTAAACCTGGCACCAGCCCGTTGAACCGCTATCAGTAAAGCAATGTTTGAGTCACACCACGATAACGGCGGCAAATCAGCTGCTGTTATCAGCTCACGGCAATGATCAGACAAGCCATTACCGTTGCAACGGGCCGTTATTTTCAATACCGGCTGTAATTCGGCATCCTCTAACTGAACAGCAACGGCAATTTTACTGACATCTTCAACCCGCAGACATAACATTAATAACGCTTGCAGCAATGAGGACAATGTGTGGTGACAAACGCTTAGTGTACAAGCCAGATTGGCTGGATGTTCCAGCCAATCCAGTGAAACTGCACCTGAGGGTAATATCCCGTTAAGTTCATCAAGATGCTCTCCCAGCCAGTTGCAGAGCACAAGCGGCTGGCCATGCATATTTTTATCAGTGAACTGATAAGATCCTGCCAGCAAATGCATTTGCGTCAATCGCCGCAGCTGATCAGGCGGTAGCTGCCCGGCTCGTTGCCATAACAGTAAACTTTCTGCAAACCAGTGTTGTAGCTGAGCCTGTTGCCGCTGTTGTGATGCTTTGATTTGCTGCTGTTGCTGCTGCAATTCAGTTTGCTGTCGCTCAGCCTGCTGCAGTTGCTGATTTAACTGCGGGATTAACTGCTCTGTCATTTGCTGTTTTTGCGAGACAACCTCTGCCAGGGCATTAAAAGCCTGCTGCAGCGGTTTTAACACCGGCAGCAGGGGCTCATCTATCTGGCGGTATTGGCCGGTATTCTGCAGTCGCTGCCAATGATGAACCATCAGTTCGGTATCCAATATCAATCGCTGTTGAGCGTGTTTCAACGCTCTTATGCTGATAAGCAGGCCCATCACCATGGCGACGATTAACAACGACACCGGCATTAACCACACCGGTGTCGCAGCGTCAGGGCCTGAGCGTATTGCTAGATACCCGCTCTCCGGCAACGGTTCTGTATCAGCCAACTGTCTGCTCGAAATACCAGCACTCAGGGGCAATACCGTCAGTTGCGTGGCATCAGGTAATGTCTTCACCTGATAAAATTCCGTCGCAAAATTCAGGGTTGAAGCAGGCTCAACAGTCCCGCTGCTGGCGATAAGTTGCAATTGTGCATCATAGACAGCGATAAACTGTACCAGTTGCGCAGAACTATAATAAATTTGCTCTAGTTTATCAGCTAATACCTGAGGACTATCAGCAGCCAGGCTGGCCTGAACAGCATAGCTGGTGGCGACAGCAAGCTGCTGAATTTGTTGCATTTGCTGGTTGCGGTTTGCTGAGTGATACCACATCAGTAAAAAGACCCCAGCCACAACAGCACAAAGCAGCCAGGGTACGATTACCTGTCTGAAAATATTTGTCAAAATGTTACTGCCATCGGTCAGGGTAACGTTACTATAAAGTGATTTTACAGGGGCAACAAGCATTGCTGTGTGCGCCGACCGGCACTTGTTTTCTGGTGTTGCACCCATCTAGCTATTTATGCCGCTAAAGCGTCGTTTGCTGCTTTAAAAGTGTAACTCAACGCCAGCAAATGCCCCTTTAAAATCCAGATTACTATACAGACTATCCAGATCATCCAGCCGTAAATTAACGGCTCGGTAACCGACTTTAATCCGGATATCAACAGCTAGCGAATCGACTATTTCATAGCCAATACCAGCCTGTACATCATACATCCGACTGTCACTCCAGCCGATATAGCTACCCTGAGCAAAGATGTCTAAGCCTGTTAACGGCAATCCAATTTTGCTGCTCAGATATGCTAACGGTATCCACTGTGACACCGACTGCTCTGCCTGTAAGCCATTCTGGGCCTGCTCGGTCACGGAGGCTGAGCCATCAAGATGTTTGGCGTTAACACCTAAATCAAGAGCAACTACACTGTTATCAAGAATTTCATAGTACAACACAATATCGGTATTGGTCAGATCGACCTGATTAGCCACGGTGGTGTTTACTACAAAGGTTTCGCCTGCAAAACTAAATTGCCCGTCAATTATCGTGATACCATTTGCATCAAGTTGATTATGTGCCAACCTGATATTTGGCAATACCGGCACCGGATGTTCTAAGGCAATATAATAGGAGCCTTGTGTTTTGCTGTTAAAGTTAAAGACTGGCGCAGGTTCGCTGGTGCCGAAACTACCGGTGACATCTGCGCGCCAGCCGTCACCACCAACGTAAACGCCCAGCAGCGTGTCGGCTGCAGCCTGCCCAGTGACTAACATGGAACTTAGCCCAAGCGCTGCCATAGTTGGAATGGTGAAGTGTTTTTTCATTTTACTTATCCTTGGGTTAATAATTCTGACAAATCAATCAGCGCAGCATTTGCTCTGGAAATATAGTTTGCCATGACCAGACTATGATTGGCCAGCAAACCAAAACCACTGCCATTTAATACCATCGGGCTCCAGATTGGCTGCTGGGTGGCTTCCAGCTCACGGATGATCTGTTGCAAACTTACCATGGCATTTCGGCGGTGCAGCACTTCGGCAAAATCAACCTCTACCGCTTTAAGGTAATGTAATAACGCCCAGGCAGCACCGCGAGCTTCATAAAATTCATCATCGATCTTCCACCAGCTGGTTTTAACCAGCTGGTGGCGCGGCGCATCAGTCGACTGGCGGGCACTGACATCACCGGCCAGGTCGGTATTCAGACGATCCTGACCAACACTGGCGCTCAGCCGCTGAGAGTAACTACCCAATCGTTTTTCAACATTTTTAAGCCAATCCCGCAGGTTGTCAGCTCTGGCATAAAACTGACTGCCGCCAATGCTGCTGTCAGCCAGGGCATCACGGTATAAATACAATTGAGTAATCGCTTTGCGGTATTCAGACTCCGCGCTGGGAATAGCCCAGCTTCGATGATCTATGTTAAATTGTGGCTGAGCGACTTTCAGAAAATCATTTTCAGCTGACTGCGATTGCGAACGACTGAAGTCTTTCCGAAAAGCCAGCGCCAGATCGCGTGACATTTCCAGTACACCAAACTCCCATGCCGGCATATTATCAAGCAGACTGAAAGGGGGCAAAATATCATTTGCCAGATAACCACCTGGCTTATCCAGCAACGTCTCGGTGACCTTAATTAATGCAGTTGTTGTAGCAAAACCAACCGTTGTTCCGTCAGAACCGGGTTGTTGTTGCTCAGCGATCTCTGCCGTCATCAGCGCCGGCTCACGACTGACCCACCAACTGATTACAACAAAAAAAAGCAGTATCAAACCTGTCACAAGGTAAGCAAAATTACGTTTATTCATAACTCATCCTTAGCGTCGGGGCATTTCAGTCAGCGGCAAGCTGAGCGTCAGCTGCTCGCCATTATTAAAATGCAGGATAACGGGTACGTTTTCACCCGCAACTAACGACTTTAACGGGTCAAACAGCATCAGATGCAGTCCACCAGGTTGCAGACTGAGACTACTGTTTGGCGCAATATCAATGTAGCTAACGTGCTCCATCCTCATTACACCATTCTGATGGCTGTGTTGATGTAACTCTGCACGCTCAAACGCTGCACTTTCAGCAAAGATCAGTTTAACTGCTACTGCTGAATTGTTATGGAGGGTAAAATAGCCGGCAGTAACTGTTCGCCCGGGCATGGGTACCCTTATCTGGCCATCAGTTACAGATAATTGTGTCGCAATGACAGGCAAGCTTGCCAGAGCGAAAACTGCGGTAAATAACAAAGCAGCTAGTCGAGTCATGTTACGCTCCCTTAACAAGGTTAGCTTATCTTACACCAAAACATGGCAACGAACAGCGACTTAGCACAAACTAGCAAACATCAAATGGCAAAAGCCCGGGACAACTAACTCCGCGCTCTGTGCCATAACATTAACACCGGCGTCAGAAAACTCCACAACATAAACGCCGAAAACATAGTGACAACGGGCAGTAAATACAGCAGCAATAAACTGCTTGCGGTCAGCATTGGTTATTCCGCCACAGGCTTAGTGTCAGCTTTTTCAGCCTGCTCTTGTTGCTGAGTTACCTGAGGGTCTGCCTGCAGCAACTGACGGACCTCTGCCGCTGTTTTTTCCATCGCCTGCCGTGCCTGCTGAGCAACAGTGACTTTCAGTTCAGCTAACTGACTCGCTGCTAATTGTTGTAAAGCTTCAGCAGCAGGATTTGCCTGAGCTGGTGTTGCAGTAAACATGACGGCAGCGGATAAAGTAAGTGCAGCTATAGTGTTCATTTTATATTCCTTCATAATGAGTTAAGTTATTTGATACTACAACTTACCTATTACAAAGCTTGTGCCAACTTTAAATGAAACCTATATAATTGATTTATAATAACTTTAATTTAATATGGTCAACCGTAATTTTTTGCTTAAAAATTTAAAACTAAAAATTGGCAAAATTAACCACTAACTTAGTCAAATTCGTCACCAGGCAATTAACCAGCCTGGCCGGATACGCTCAGCTCTGGCACAAACGCCAGTGCCTGAGTCAATACCTCGGGTCCGGCAGCCGCTTTATGGCCGTTTTCACTAAGGTGGCGGCGCCACTGCCGGGCACCGGGTAAGCCCTGAAACAACCCCAGCATATGACGCGCAATGTGCCAAAAACGCGCACCTTGCTCCATTTGCTGTTTTATATAGGGGAGCATTGCCCGCACCAGTTCGTGCTGACTCATTACAGGCTGTTGTTCACCATAAATAAACTGATCGACCAGACTTAGCAGGTAGGGATTCGTATAGGCTTCCCGTCCCACCATAACGCCATCTACCAGCTTGAGCTGCTGCATAACATCTTCAAGCGTCTTAATTCCACCATTGATACTTATGTCCAGCTCTGGAAAGTCTCGTTTTAGCTGATGTACCCTTGGGTAATCCAGCTCCGGTATTTCCCGGTTTTCTTTTGGGCTCAAGCCTTTTAACCAGGCTTTGCGGGCATGGACGATAAACTGCTGGCAACCGGCATCAGCAATGGTGCCCACAAAGTCTGTTAAAAACTGATAGCTGTCTAGCTCATCAATACCAATCCGGCTTTTCACCGTGACCGGTATAGCAACGGTGTCCCGCATTGCAGCAACGCAGCTGGCCACTAATTCAGGCTTTGCCATCAGGCAGGCGCCGAACATACCGTTTTGCACGCGGTCTGACGGGCAGCCAACATTGATATTAACCGCATCATAACCACGTTGCTCGGCCATTTTAGCGCAAAGAGCCATGTCTGCCGGATTTGAGCCCCCAAGTTGCAGCACCAATGGGTGCTCCTCTTCGTTGAAGGCCAGATAATCGCCCTTGCCATGGATCAGCGCACCAGTGGTTACCATCTCGGTATATAGCACCGCATGTCGGGTCATCAGCCGGTGAAAATACCGACAGTGTTTATCAGTCCAGTCGAGCATCGGTGCGACTGAAAATTTGTGGTCCAAGGGAGTGATTGCCAAAAGTCAGGTTCCTGCAGCAAGTCAGCTAAGATAAAGCGGCATAGTGTACAACAAATACTGCAAAAATTGACCCTAAACGAACAATTATCCGGCATGCCGGGGCATGGAACTTAACATCCAATATGCTACACTGCCAACGACTGCTGTCAGGAGATAGAAATAAGTATGTCAACAGAATCTTTAGTTAGCCGGGCTAAAGCCATTTGTGATAAAAATGGCGCACGTTTTACGTCCATTCGGGAAAAAGTCTTTCGTCTGATGGCAGAAACCGATGGTGGTATGGGGGCTTACGATCTGCTGGAGCAATTAAAGCAAACCGAACCTGCAGCCAAGCCTGCCACGATTTACCGGGCTCTGGAGTTTTTAACGGAGCAGGGCTTTATTCATAAAATTGAATCAAGTAACGCTTTTATGCTGTGCCACCATTTTGGCCACCATCACCCGGCCCAGCTGCTGATCTGTGACAGTTGTGGCAGCGTAAGCGAACTGCATTCGGCGTTACTTCACCAGGAATTCAGTGGCCTGGCTAAAGAACAAGGTTTTAAAATTAAACACCAGACCATTGAAGCTCACGGTTTTTGTCATAAATGCCAGCAAGTTGCATAATGAGCAGCAAACATTTAAGCGTGCTTGTATGATAGACAAAATGCTCCTAGTCTTATAACAGCAAGCTGGTATATTCCAACGTATAACTTACAGGCGCGTTCCATGAATGTTGAGTATATAAACCCGTTTTTATCGTCTCTGGTTAATGTGTTAGCAACCATGGCCAGTACAACTATAGTGCCCGGCCAGCCCCGGATTAAAAAAGATGAAGTCGCACGCGGCGATGTGTCCGGTCTTATTGGAATGGTGGGAACTGATATTAAAGGTTCGTTTTCAGTCAGCTTTGAAGAGGGACTGGCGCTTGAGGTCATGTACCGGATGCTGGGTGAAAAACCTAAAAGCATAAATGCGGATGTCACAGATATGGTGGGCGAAATTACCAATATGGTGACAGGTGGCGCGAAGCGCATTTTAGGCGATAAGGGCTACGAATTCTCGATGGCAACGCCGATAGTTGTATCGGGTAAAGCGCATACTATTACTCATAAATGTGAGGGCCCCACGATTTTAATGCCTTTTGATTCAGAATTTGGCAAAGTGCATATCGAAGTCAGTTTCGACAGGTAAAATAGCTGTTATTCACAGAGATACTGATAGTCTACCCGGGGGGTAATGTTGCACAGCAATTCATAAGGAATAGTCTCAGCACAAAGTGCTACCCGTTCAATTGCCAGCTCCGGGCCCCATAATACCGCTTCTGCGCCGATGGTCTCACTGGGTTCCGGGCCCAGATCCACGGTAATCATATCCATTGAAACCCTGCCGACCAGCTTTACTTCGCGTCCGGCCAGCCAGACCGGGGTGCCACTGACAGCATGGCGCGGATAACCATCACCATAACCAATAGCGATAACACCAATCCAGGTCGCTGTTTCTGCCTGCCAGTTAGCACCATACCCGACGGTTTCACCCGGTTGGATCTGGCGCATTGCAATTAACCGGCTACTTAAACGCATTACCGGCTGTAACTGATGTTGATGTCCCTGCTGATCGGCAAATGGTGAAATACCATGCAGCATCAGGCCTGGCCGCACCCAGTCAAAGTGGCTTTGTGGCAGACAAATAATAGCCGCGCTGTTAGCCAGGCTGCATTGTTCAGCTTTATCAGCAACGAGCTGCTGAAACATTGTCAGTTGCTGCTCTGTCTTTGCAACACCCGGCAGATCAGCGCAACAAAAATGGCTCATTAAACGAATACCCGGTTGCACAGAAGAGCACTGCCACAATCTGCGGTAGAATTCATCAAATTGTTCTGGCGCGATACCCAGCCGGTGCATGCCGGTATCGACTTTAAGCCAGATTTTCAGCTGCCCCTCTAATGTTGCCTGCTCAAGAGCCTGCAGCTGTAATTCATTGTGCACCACGGTTTGCAGGTTATTGGCCAGCAAAACGGGAAGTTCTGCCGCCTCGTAAAAGCCTTCAAGTAACACGATAGGTTTAACGATGCCAGCAGTGCGCAGCGCGAGTGCTTCATCAATCCGGGCCACAGCAAAGGCATCGGCTGCAACTAATGCCTGCGCTACTTTCGCCAGGCCATGACCATAAGCGTTGGCTTTAAGCACGGCCAGAATTTTGCTGGCCGGAGCCAGTTGCTGTACCCGCTGCAAATTATGGCCAAGCGCGGCCAGATTAAGTTGAGCCACCGGGCGGCGGGACATTAATACTCATCCTCAAAGCGGGCACTGCCTGCATAATTATCAAAGCGCGAAAAATGGCCATGGAAAGTCAGTCTTACTTTACCGATTGGGCCATTTCGCTGCTTACCAATAATAATTTCGGCCAGACCTTTCTCTGCGCTGTCTTCGTGATAAACCTCATCACGATAAATAAACATGATTAAATCGGCGTCCTGCTCTATTGAGCCCGACTCGCGTAAGTCAGAGTTAACCGGGCGTTTATCAGCCCGCTGCTCCAGACCACGATTAAGCTGGGATAAGGCAATAACCGGCACTTTCAGCTCTTTTGCTAACGATTTTAACGAGCGGGAAATCTCAGCAATCTCCAGCGTGCGGTTCTCACTGAGCCCGGGAACGGTCATTAACTGCAGGTAATCGACCATGATCATACTCAGGCCACCATGCTCCCGCGCCACC
>NZ_JAWVZF010000069.1:0-13526 GCF_033722355.1 Arsukibacterium sp.
CATTCACCACCATCGTATTTTAATTCTGGATTTTGGTTCGCAGTACACCCAGCTTATCGCCCGCCGGGTGCGGGAAATTGGCGTCTATTGTGAATTATGGGCCTGGGATGTCAGTGACGAGCAAATTCGCGAATTTAACCCAACCGGTATTATTTTATCGGGCGGCCCGGAGAGCGTCACCGAAGCCAATTCGCCAAGAGCACCGGAGTATGTGTTTAATGCGGGTGTGCCTGTTTTGGGTATCTGCTACGGTATGCAAACCATGGCCGAGCAGCTGGGCGGTAAAGTCCAGGGCTCTGATCTTCGTGAATTTGGTTATGCCCAGGTTGAAGTGATTGCCGCTAACGATTTTTTTGCCAAAATTGAAGATCATATCGGTGGTAATGGCAATGCCTTGCTCGATGTGTGGATGAGCCATGGTGATAAAGTTATCAGCGTGCCGGAAGGGTTTGTCACCTGTGCCCAGACCACCACCTGCCCCCATGCCGCTATGGTGGATGAAGCCCGCCAGTTCTACGGCGTGCAGTTTCACCCTGAGGTGACCCACACCCGCCAGGGGCTGCGGATGCTGGAGCATTTTGTGGTTAATATCTGTGGCTGCGACAAACTATGGACCCCTGCCACCATTATTGAAGATGCCGTCGCCCGCTTAAAGCAGCAAATTGGTGATGACCGGGTGATTCTTGGCTTATCCGGCGGCGTCGACAGCTCGGTGACTGCTATGCTGCTGCACCGGGCTATTGGTAAAAACCTGACCTGTGTCTTTGTTGACAATGGTTTGCTACGCCTGAACGAAGGCAAGCAGGTAATGGATATGTTTGGTGACCATTTCGGCCTGAACATTATTAAAGTTGATGCCGAACAGCGTTTTTTAGATGCCTTAGCCGGTGAGAACGAACCGGAAGCCAAACGCAAAATTATTGGCCGGGTGTTTGTTGAAGTGTTCGATGAAGAGTCGCAAAAGCTCGAGAACGCCAAGTGGCTGGCTCAGGGCACGATTTACCCGGATGTGATTGAGTCCGCAGGTTCTGCCACCGGCAAAGCGCATGTCATTAAATCGCACCATAACGTCGGTGGCTTACCGGCGCATATGAAACTGGGTTTGGTAGAGCCGCTACGCGAGTTGTTTAAAGATGAAGTACGCAAAGTAGGTCTGGAGCTGGGCCTGCCTTATGACATGCTGTACCGTCATCCGTTCCCGGGGCCGGGCTTAGGTGTGCGGGTGCTGGGCGAAATCAAGAAAGAATACTGCGATTTACTGCGCCGCGCTGACGCCATTTTTATTGAAGAGCTGCATAAAGCAGATTTATATAATAAGGTCAGCCAGGCATTTGCGGTGTTTTTACCGGTAAAATCAGTGGGCGTTATGGGCGATGCCCGTAAATACGACTGGGTTATTTCACTGCGCGCCGTCGAAACCATCGATTTTATGACCGCACATTGGGCGCATTTACCCTATGAAATGTTGGGTAAAGTGTCAAACCGGATCATTAATGAAATTAACGGTATTTCCCGCGTGGTTTACGATATTTCCGGCAAGCCACCTGCGACTATCGAATGGGAATAACGGGATTCACCCTGGTATAAAAACAAATAAAAAAAGGCGCTTAGGCGCCTTTTTTGTAAGTCAGTGTCGCCATTAGCATTAAATGGATAGCGGTGGGTTTAATCAGGGTTGTAGCACAGCACTTAGCTGAGTATGCTGTGTTTATCTTTAACGGTTAAAAAGCAGATCGAGTTCGTGCGGTTATGAGGTTAAGAGAAACGCTGGTTGCCTACATGTTACCGTTGCTGGTGCTACCGGTGTTACTGTTCGGCTATCTGGCATATCAATACAGTCAGCGCTATATGCAGCAGCAAACCTATTATCAGGTGCGCAGTGCACTGGCCGCCCAGCAGCAGCAATTGCATGACTTTATCAGTACCCAGCAGACCCAGTTGGAAATGCTGGCATTAAATCCTGATCTGCAGGACTATCTGCCAAGTGGTGACAGCACACTGTTAGCCGCTTTGTTGCAGCACTGGCAACGGTTCCAGGCGGGGCAGCCCAGTATTGAAGCGATTAAACTGGTGCAGCTAAACGGTGAGTATTTGCTGCATCTGCCTGAGATAACCGACACCATTACCGTACCAAATCGTTTTCGCAATGAATATTTCTCCCAGTTACAGGCAATGATCGATGAGCAGGGGTATTTTCTGGCCCCCATGCCGGGTAGCCGGGAGCGCAAATTGTATTTTGCTAAGAAACTCTATGTCAGCTCGCTGACTGAATCTCGCCGGCTGTGGGGGTACCTGGTGATTATGGTCAGCCCCGGTTTACTGGATACCATTGTCAACTCGCCTTATACCAGTAACAGTGTAAATCTAATGATCAGTAAAACCGCGACCATCGCCTATGCTGCCGATCCGATGCTGATTAACAGTGCTTTTGCTCCGTCTAACTTCAGGCAAATACAGCGAAGCATCGGTGCCGAACAGCTGCAAAGTGTATTGTTGTTAGGCCAGTATCGGGAGTTACTGGGCGTGCCTTTGCCAGGCAACTATCAGTTATTGTATGGCTTAGATCCCAGTCAGCTGTATCAAGAACAGCGCTGGCTATCACGGGTGCTGTTATTATTAATGGTGCTGGTCTGTGTGCTGTTACCTTTATTAGTTTACTGGCTGCTGATTACCCATATTTTTAATCCGGTCAAGCAACTCACTGCGGCTAAAACAGCGGTAGGGCGCGGTGATTTGTCGGTTCTGCTGGAAGTGAAAAAACAGGATGAACTGGGCGATATGTTCGCAGCTTTTAATGTGATGGTTCGCCAGCTTAGGGTTTACCGGGAGCGGGAGCGAGCTTATAAACAGCAACTGGAAGATAAGGTATTGCGCCGTACTCAGGATTTAGCCCGGGCCAACGATGACTTGGCGGCGGCGAATCAGGAATTGATTTTAGCCAGGGAAACGGCCGAGCAGGCAAACCGGCTTAAAAGTGTATTTCTGGCCAATATGAGCCATGAAATCCGGACACCACTGACTGCCATTATTGGTTTTAGCGATCAGGCCTTGCAGGAGAATGACCCGGATAAACGGCAGGACTACTTAAAACGGGTATTAAAAAGCGGCGATCATCTGCTCGGTCTTATCAACGATATCCTGGATTTATCGAAAATTGAAGCTGATAAGCTGGAGTTAAATCGTGAGCAGTTTGATTGTCTCGCTGTTATCGATGACATTTATCAGCTGGCTTCTGAGCAGGCACAGAGCAAAGGCCTGGTCTGCCAGCTTAAATGGCAGTTCCCGTTACCGAAAATGCTGCACAGTGACAGCTTGCGGTTCCGCCAGGTGTTATTGAATCTGAGCAGCAATGCCGTGAAATTTACCCAAGCAGGCAAAGTGGTGTTTCAGATCAGTTACGACCAGCTTGCCAGAAAGCTGTCGATAAAAGTAAAAGACACCGGCATCGGCATGAGTGATGATGAACTGGCCCGGATTTTCCGGCCCTTTGTTCAGGCAGATGCCACTGTTACCCGCCATTTTGGTGGCACCGGATTAGGGCTGGTGATCTCCAAAAAATTGATCGAACAAATGGGTGGTGATATTCAGGTTGAGAGTGTCAAAGGGATTGGCAGCTGTTTTGAAGTCATCTTAGATTGCCAGCAGCAGGATATTGAGCTGGTAAACTGTTACCAGCCTCAGCAACGGCAGATTGAAACCCTCAGCCCGCTACCAGCCGACAGTTCAGTAAAAGTACTGGTCGCAGAGGATAACCCTGATAACCAGCTGTTGCTTAAGCTGTTACTTGAGAAAAGTAATGCCATTGTAGAGGTGGTTGATAACGGCCATAAAGCGGTGGAAAAAGTGCTGCATGACGAGTTTGATCTGGTATTTATGGATATGCAGATGCCGCTGATGGGGGGCGAGGAAGCGACCCGGCTGATCCGTCATGCAGGTATCGAAGTGCCGATTATTGCGGTAACTGCTAATGTCATGAGTGAAGATGTGGAGCGTTACCGCCAGGCGGGTTGTCAGGCATTACTCGGTAAACCTGTGGTGCAAAGTGAATTTCTGGCCATTCTCAGCCGGTTTGCCAAGGTACGCAAAGACAATGAGCAGGATTGGTTACAGCGTCTGGAGCAGGACCCGCAAATGCAGGCATTGAAACAGCAATTCGGCCGGCAGTTACCGGGGCTTTTGGCAGAATTACAGCAACATTTCCAGGCCAGAGACTGGCCGGCATTGCGCTTTGCGGCGCATAGTCTAAAAGGTAGTGCCGGTAGTATGGGATACCCTGAAGTCACCAGTCTTGCCGGCAAAATAGAGCAAGCGGTATCTAAGCAGCCGGCGATAGTTGCCGACTTGCTGGCTAAGCTGGAACGTATTGTCAATGAGACCAGGCAAAGTAGTGAGCATCAGTATTAATTGCAGGCAGGAGAGGGCATGAGTGCACAACGGGCTTTATTAATTATTCTGGATGAAAAAATACGCTCAGATCGACTGGTCTTGCCAACCTTACCCGATATTGCGCTAAGAGTGCGTGAACGGGCTGATGATCCACAAATCAGTCTTCAACAAATGGCCGATGTGATCAGCCAGGATCCGGCGTTATCGGCCAGAATGATCAAAGTTGCCAACAGTGCTTTTATGGGCCGGTCAATTCAGGTCAACAGCTTAAATCAGGCGGTAACCCGGATAGGTCTGAGCCAGATTAAAAACATTGCCATTGCGATGGCGATGGAGCAACTGTTTGTATCGCAGCATAAGCAGGTACAGCAGCAGTTGGACAGGTTGTGGCGGGACAGTGTGCAAACAGCCAGTGTGGCTGTTGCCTGCCTGCAGTTTTATAAAGCACGACATCGCAATTGTAAACTTAGCAGCGATGTGATGGCACTGGCGGCCCTGGTTCATAACATTGGGGCATTGCCGGTACTGATTGAAGCAGAACGCCATCCTGACGTATTTGGGCATCCGGCGTTTATGCAGGTATTGATAGATAAAATTGCTGCCACAGTGGGCCTGAAAATTATTAAGAGCTGGGGCTTCGCTGACGAATTTATGCCAGTGGTGGAACACTGGCGAGTGCCGCGCAGTGAGCCCGAGCCAGGCTATACCGATTTTATCCGGTTGGCAGCAATTAATCGTAATTATTACCTGCCGGAGCTGGCTCAGACATTATTAGCTGATTATGTATCGCGCGAACTGGTGCCGGTACCGGAATTTATGCAGCAACGCGAAATTGCCGATACCTATCAGGATGTCAGATCGCTGTTTAATTAAACACCATTGTCTCGTCTTTACCAGGCTGTTGCAGTTGGTTGGCAATAGCCAGTAACGCCTGATTCAGGCGGCTGCTCATTAGTAATAAATCGGCATCAAGTCGCATAGTTAAATCTTCCCAGCCCATTTCTTCATTCTGGCCGGTCAGCAATTCATGGTACTTAATGCTTTTAATACCGCCATCATCACTGACATGCAGGCTTAACCCTTCGGCTTGCTGCAAGCCGATTTTGGTGACCAGCTTATCCTTTAAATGGCTTTGCACGTCATCGGCACTCAGCAAGTGGTTAGTGAATTTTACTTTAGCGCCTTCTTCATCCGGCGCGACGAGCTCTGCATCGTTACCCAGCAAAAACCCCTCGGGAAGCGCTTGATTTTGCAGCCACATTTGCAGATGTGAGTTAAGCTTGTGGTTGTCTACCCAGGGCAGGGCAGGCAGAGATCCCAGGGCCTTACGCAGCAACGCCAGAATATCTTCTGCTTTACCGGCGCCACCGGTATTGATCACCAGCCAGTTATGTTCAGCGTCGTAATATCCCTGAGTCAGACTTGAGCGGCTGAATGCGCGTGGCAGTAAAGTCTGAATTAATTCTTCTTTTAAACTCTGCTTCTCTTTACGGCTTAATGGCCGGCCCTGTTCAGCGGCCATCGTATCAATTTTCGGCTGCAACTCTTCATTAATGACCGCGGCTGGTAAGACTTTCTCCTGACGCTTTACAGCAAACATCCAGCCATTGGTCATAGGATGACAATATTGCTTAATGCTCTGATGCAGCGGAAAACTAAAACCGGTCCTGACGGCTTCCTGACCAGTGCACGGCGCAAATTTAAATTCAGCAAGAGCTGCTTCAATCAGCGGCAGATCGGTACTTAACGGAGCGCTTAACTTATAAACCCGGATATTTTTAAACCACATAATACACCTGTCTTAATTCTAACAAGCTGGCGAGTATAACGCGGATCACTCATCGAGTTTCAGATTTTTTGGAAAGCGGATATGGTAATGCAGCCCTTGTCCCGGCTCACTGCTGACAGTAATGCTTCCCCCCAGTGTCTGGCGCACCAGGTTGTAGGTAATATGAGTACCCAGACCGCTGCCACCTTGCTCACGTTTGGTTGTGAAGAAGGGATGAAACAGCCGTTCCAGTTGCTCAGGAGGCAGCCCTTTACCATTATCACTGAAATGGATATCAACGTTATGCTCTTCATCCAGCACCGTGATCCGGATCAGACCCTCTTTAATATCTTCAAAGCCGTGGAGCAATGAATTCATCAGTAAGTTGGTGAAAATCTGCGAAATGGCGCCAGCCGGACAGCGCAGGATAATATTGTCAGGACAATTGACCTCAATCTGATGTTGGGTTTTCTTGAAGTTTGGCTGCAGAGAACGGATGACTTCGTTAATGTATTCTGCCAGATTTATGGTGCGAACCGCTTCACTGGCCTGGTCAACGGCGATTTGTTTAAAACTGGCAATCAGTTCAGAAGCGCGGCTTAAATTCGACTGCAGCAAATCCGTGCCCTGCAGCGCATCGTCAATAAAGGCTTCCAGCGTTTTTGAGGTCAGGGATTTATCATTAAATGCCTGCTGTAAACTGGCCAGCCGTTCTGCCAGAAAGCTGGTTGCGGTAACACTAATTCCAACCGGGGTGTTTACCTCGTGAGTAATACCGGCAACGAGACCGCCGAGGGCGGCCATTTTTTCAGACTGGACCAGCCGGTCCTGGGCCTGATTTAAATGTTCGACCAATTGTTCCAGTTCGGTCTGTTTGCTGCGCAGCACCTCTTCGGTATGGCGGCGGCGCTCAATTTCCTCACGCAGGCTTTGCTGCTTTAGTTCCAGCTCCTGCTTTTGCTGCTGTAAGTCCATCATTGCCTGGCTGAGGCCGGATGTTTTTCTGGCCACTTCCTGTTCCAGCACAAGATTTTGCTGGTCCAGTTTTTCATTCGAACTCAGCAGTTGCTTCTGAGTATTACCAAGCTGCGCTTTATAGTCTTGCAGCCGGTTAATCAGGCGGTTATAAGCGTCGGCCATCAGGGTAAGTTCAGAGGACTGACTTTGATCAATTTCAACCCGGGCACCATCAAGCTGGTCAAGCTCTAAATCTTCGATTTGCCGGCTTAATTCAGCCAGGGGTTCTGTCAATTGTTTGCGAAAGGCGATTAAGAATAAAATGATTAGAAAGGTAGTTTTTAAAATGGCATTGCCAATCAGAAAATAAATACCGACTTTGATACGTTCGATAACGACCGAACGGCTGGAAAATAAAGTGACATCACCGACCTGCGTTGCCCGGCCGGAGAACTCAAAAATAAGCGGAAAAGTATAACCAAAAATGCCTGATTGCTGTTCAGTTAACCGCACTCCCTCGCGCACCAGCTGACTGCTGAAGCGCTCTTTAACATCAATGTACCGGCCGAGCTGAGTAATAACAGCACCGCTGTCGTCTCTTACCACAATGCCTTCAACGGCAGGAATAGACAAAAGGCCATCAGCAATAATTAAAGCCTGAGGCGTATTCAGCTCCCAGATGGCGCGGGTTAAACTACCGGAAAAAGTCTGCTGCAACGTCTCCAGATCGCTGTTAATCAGGTTTTTGGTGTTGTAGTACTCTGCGACAATTTGCGCGACAGTGACGATTAAAGTCAGAATAAAATAGACTGACAACACCTTGGTCAGCAGATTGCGGGACAGGCTTTTTTGCGGCATGCAATAACCTTTTTTCACCGGGTTAGATAATAGGTAGACTGGCCTACCTTAACGAATAAAACCACTTTTTAAAATAGCTCAGGCTAAATATCGGTAAAAGCCTGATAGCCCCTGCTGTTGACATGAAGGTCCGCTTTGGATGCAAATTAGTCACCGGATGTTGCATTATGCCGGCCATCTGTATATATTTTTTTGCCAATTAGGCATAACTACAACTTATTACAGGCAGTACTGATGGCTTTAACAGCTTTAATTTGTGACGACTCTTTATTAGCCCGTAACCAAATGAAGAAATCTCTGCCCGCAGAATTTGATGCCGACATTGTAACGGCTGCCAATGGCGTGGAGGCATTAGCGGTGCTGCGTAATCAGGAAATTGGCGTAGTGTTTCTGGACCTGACAATGCCAGAGCTGGATGGTGTGGGGGTGCTTGAGGCAATTAAAGCTGAAAAAATGGATGTTTTTGTGATTGTGGTCTCGGCCGATATTCAGCCGGAAATGCAGAAACGGGTAATGGAACTCGGTGCGCTGGCTTTTATTCAGAAGCCGGTTAATACCGATAAACTCAGCGCAGTGATGCGGCAATATGGTTTAATATGACGGAATTGAGTTTTACTGAAGAGCAGCGTGACTGTCTGCAGGAATTGATTAATGTGGCAATGGGGCTGGCCAGTGATAAATTGGCACGTTTTCTCAACACCTTCGTGCATCTTCAGGTGCCGGCAATAGGCCTGGTGAATGCAGCAGAAATACCTGAACAGTTTCGTGGCCAGTATCAGGGCCCGCACAGCTCAATGATTAGTCTTGGTTTTTTTGGTAATGGCGGCCTGCGCGGTGAAACAATTTTGCTCTATCAGCTGGAAAATGCCGGCAAAATAGCCACTTTGCTGGGCTATGATGATGATGCAACCAGTGAAGCAGAAATGCTGACCGATATCAGCTCAATTCTGACGACAACGTTTTTAAATGGTCTGGCAGAACAGCTGGACAATAGTTTTTCCTACGCGGCACCACGGGTGATTTCTTCCCGAGACAGTGACTTTATTGGCAAACTTGAGCAAACGGCATTTCACTGGCAACTGGCACTAAAGGTTGATATCCGGTATGAGCTGACCGATTACAGTTTTGACTGTAATATGATTCTGCTGATCCCGGGCGAGGCCGTGTTAAAACTGAAAACCATCCTGGATAACGTGCTGGCGGAATTCTGATGAATATTGACTGGCTGTCCGGTCCGTTACTGCAGCAACTGAACAGTGGCGTGATTTTGCTGAACCGGCAGTTGCAGATTGTGTATATTAATCCTTATATCTGCCGCCGGGCAGATATTCAGCTGGAGTCTGTGCAGGGCACAGATCTTTTCACTGTCTTTGCTGATGCGCCTAAAGCCTGGCTCAGCCGTAAACTACACAGCGTCCTGAGTTTGCAAAGCCCGGCATTCAGCTCGTGGGAGCAGCGCCAGTATCTGTTTAAATTACCCCATTTAAGACCGGTTAGCAGCGCCAATCAGTATATGGCGCAAAACTGCAGTATGTTGCCGCTGACCGAGCCTGGTAGCGGTGAACAGTATGTCTGTCTGTTAATTGAAGATGCCACTGATGCCTACGTTTATCAGAGCCAGCTTCAGCAGAGTAATTTGCAGTTACAGCAGGTAAACCGGTTAGATGGTCTGACCGGCGTATTTAACCGCAATTACTGGCAACAACAGCTTGAAGTTGAGGTGCAACGTGCCAGCCGGTATCAGCATTCGTTATCGTTATTGTTCTTTGATTTAGATAAATTTAAACGCTTAAATGATGATTACGGTCATCAGGCGGGCGATATTGTACTGATTGAAGTCACCAAATTAATCAGTAGCCTGCTGCGGGAAACGGATTTATTTGGCCGTTATGGTGGTGAAGAATTTGCCATTATTTTGCCGGATACCCCACAGGAAGGCGCAATGGAAGTGGCAAAGCGAATATGCCGCCGGGTTGCGGCCACGCCCGTTATCTATCAACAACAGCAGTTGAAGACCAGTGTCAGTGTTGGCGTAAGTGAATTCAGTGCTGTCAGCACTGCAGATGAGCTGATCCAGCAGGCTGATTTAGCCTTGTATCAGGCAAAACGAAATGGCCGCAATCAGGTAATAGCCTATTATCCTGAGCTACTTGAGTCCCTTAAAAAGGTAAAAGCCTGACCGCAACAATTTTTGTTTGACAGACGTCTATAAGTCTGTGCATAGTGCAGTTGATGAAAATAAAAACAGCAGACCTCACCACCATTATTATTACCACCAGCCCTGCGGGGTAGGAGGTCGGCGGTGTGTTGTCTGTAAAAAGGCCCGTGACCTCAAATGTCACGGGCTTTTTTTTAAACATTTACAGGTGATTACCTGGCCTTGGTCGGCAATAGCAACATAACAAATAATAGAATGCGCAAGGAGTAACACATGAGAGTGCTAAAATTTGGTGGCTCGTCGCTGGCATCATTACCCCGCTTTGCCGAAGTGGCCCAGATAGTGCAACGTCAGGCTGCAGCCGGCCCGGTATGTCTGGTATTATCGGCACCCCAGGGCGTAACTAACATGCTGGTAGAACTAACTGACCTGGCTTATCTGGGGTCTGATTATCAGCCGGTACTGACTGCGCTGGCAGAGCGCTATCAGCAGCTGCTGGACAACGCCACAGGCTTATCAGCAGAGCAGGCAAGCGAGGTGCAGGCGCTATGGCAGCAGCAACTGGCCGCGCTGGCGCTGCATTTACAAGGCATAAGTTTACTACGCCATTGTCCTGATCATATAAAAGCGCAGATCCTCGGCTTGGGTGAGCAATTCAGTGTGGCACTGATGACCGCTTTGCTGGTCGCAGCCAGGGTTAATGCGCTTGCTCTTAATGCGGTTAAACTGATTAAAAGTCAGGGTGATTATCTTAACGCCAGCGCCGATATCGCCGGTTCAGAGCAGACCCTGCAACAGGCTATTGCTGAGCAGAGCGCAGCGGTTTACGTCATCGCTGGCTTTGTCTCCAGTAATAGCCAGGGAGAACCGACGTTACTGGGTCGAAACGGCTCAGATTATTCTGCTGCCATAGTGGCAGCCAGTTTGCGCGCCGCGGCTTGTGAAATCTGGACTGATGTTGATGGGGTCTACAGCGCTGATCCGCGCCAGGTTAAGCAAACCCGGCTGATCGATCGGTTATCTTATGATGAAGCGATGGAGTTGTCTTATTTTGGCGCTAAGGTACTGCACCCGAAAACCATTGGCCCGCTGGCCCGCTATCACATCCCCTGTTATATCAAAAATACCCTGAACCCGGCTGCGCCCGGTACCTGTATTGATGTCAGTGGTGACGGTGAAGCGCTGGTAAAAGGCATCTCCAGTCTGGAGCATCTGGCCCTGTTTACTGTGTCAGGCCCGGGGTTAAAAGGCGTCGTCGGCATGGCCAGCCGGGTATTTGCTTCAATGGCCCGTTCACAAATTTCGGTTAGTTTAATTACTCAGTCATCGTCAGAATTCAGTATCAGTTTTTGTGTGTCGCAGTTGCATTTAAATCAGGCCCAAAAAGCGCTGGAGCAGGAATTTGAGCTGGAACTGCAAACCGGCTTACTGCGGCCGGTCAGTATTCTGGCAGATATGGCAATTGTCAGTCTGGTTGGCGATGGGATGCGCCAGCATCGGGGCGTGGCAGCCAAGTTCTTTGCGTCGTTAGCCCAGGCCCGGGTTAACGTGGTCGCTATTGCTCAGGACAGCAGCGAGCGCTCAATCTCTGCCGTAGTGGAGCAGGCCGTTTGCAAAGATGCAGTGCGGGTATGTCATGAAAACTTCTTCAGTCATATTCCCAGTATTGACGTTTTTCTGGTCGGCTGCGGGGTGGTGGGCGCGGAATTGCTGGCGCAAATTGAGCGCCAGCAAACTTTTTTACAGCAGCGACAGGTCAAATTAACAGTGTATGGCATTGCCAACTCGCGCCAGCTGTTGCTGGCCGGCGACGGGGTTGATCTTAGTAACTGGCAGGCAGAGCTTACCCAGGCACATAGTCAGCGCCCGGCGGTGTTTTCACTTGAAGCGCTCAGTGACTTTGTCCGCCAGCAGCACCTGACGAATCCGGTTCTGGTCGACTGTACCAGTGCCGAGGATATAGCCAGCCAGTATGCTGATTTCCTGGCTGCCGGTTTTCACGTGGTAACCCCGAATAAAAAAGCTAACACAGCCAGTCTGGCTTACTATCGGCAGCTTCGTCTGGTTGCTCAGCGGCAGCGTAGACGCTTTTTATATGAAACCACCGTCGGTGCCGGCCTGCCGGTTATTGACACCCTGCAGGGGCTGTTGAATGCCGGGGATCAGCTGCTGGCGTTTGAAGGCATTTTATCAGGATCGCTGTCGTATATTTTCGGTGAATTAGAAGCCGGTGCCAGTTTGTCGGAAGTCACCACTAAGGCCAGGGCGATGGGCTTTACCGAACCGGATCCGCGCGATGATTTATCCGGCACTGATGTGGCCAGAAAGCTGCTGATCATGGCCCGTGAAGCCGGTATGGCGCTGGAGCTTACGGATGTCAGTATTGAACCGGTATTACCGGCCGAATTTGACAGCAGTGGCAGTACTGACGATTTTATGGCGCGGTTGCCGGCTTTGGATACTGTGTTTAGTGAACGGGTGAAAGCGGCCGCAGCTGAGGGCAAAGTGCTGCGCTATATCGGCGAAATTCAGCAGGGGAAGTGTCAGGTTGCGATTAAAGCGCTTAGTCAGGATCATCCGCTGGCCAAGGTAAAGGACGGTGAAAATGCGCTGGCAATCCACAGCCGTTATTATCAGCCGATCCCGTTTGTGCTGCGTGGCTATGGGGCTGGCGCTGCGGTAACCTCAGCCGGGGTGTTCAGTGATATTATGCGCACGTTAAGCTGGCAGCAGCAGGTATAGCGACCATGGAAAATCCGAGAATACACCGTTACTTTGCGCCGGCTTCAACCGGTAATTTTTCTGTTGGCTTTGATTTACTGGGGGCGGCTTTTGAGCCGTTAGCCACTGGCCCCGCAGATAGCGGGTTACTGGGCGATGTGCTGGAGATCCTGGCAGAGCAGCGCGAGCTTAGCCTGCAAATCAGTGGCCGTTACCGCCACCAGTTGCCGGCAGATATCAGCGATAATCTGGTGCTGAGCTGTTTTTATGCTTTTGAACAGGCCGTCGGCAAATCGCTACCCAGACTGGCGCTGCACCTGCAGAAAAATTTACCGGTAGGCAGTGGTCTTGGCTCCAGTGCCTGTTCTATCGTGGTGGCCTGTTATGCTTTTAATGACTATTTCGGCCAGCCATTAACCCGGCGGCAACTGCTGCAGTTAATGGCAGAGGCTGAGGGTGGGGTCAGCGGCAGTGTCCACTATGATAATGTGGCACCAAGCTTAATGGGTGGCCTGCAGCTGATGCTGCCTGGCAGTGAGCAATTAAGCCGGAAGTTGCCCTGGTTTAATCACTGGCGGGTGGTATTAAGTTACCCCGGTACGGTATTGTCGACCCGGGCTGCCCGTGCCGTATTGCCAGCGCAATTAAGCCTGGCGGGCAGTATCAGTTTTGCCGGAA
>NZ_JAWVZF010000070.1:0-13476 GCF_033722355.1 Arsukibacterium sp.
CGCGAAAGCGGGATGCTGGACTCTGGTGCTGGATAACATTAATGACCCGGGTAACCTCGGCACCATTATCCGCGTGGCTGACTGGTATGGTATTGAGCATATTCTCTGCTCGCCCGATACTGCAGATTGCTATAACCCCAAAGTGATTGCTGCGGCCAAAGGCTCCTTCCTGCGGGTGCAATTACATTACCAGCCACTGGCCGACGCTTTGTCCCATGCCAGTATGCCGGTGTATGGCGCTTATCTGGGCGGCGATAATGTTCATCGGCTTAAGCTCAGCGCTGCCGGCGGCTATATTGTGCTCGGTAATGAAGCTAATGGCATCAGCGACACTATTGGCGGCCTTGTCAGCCAAAAAATTACTATTCCATCTTTTGGCAGCGCTGAGTCACTGAATGTTGGCATCGCCGCAGCGGTTATCTGCGACAACCTGCTCAGGCTTAGCCATTAACAGCCATGCTGCTTTGCGTTAAACTTGCCTTCATCTTGTAATTCACCCTCTGGCGGTATTGGCATGACATTTCCCACTCTTGAACATTCTGTTGGTAATAGCCGGCTGGTGAAATTGCAGCGGATGGCGGCACATACTAACAGTACAGTATTACTGAAACTGGAGGGCGATAACCCGGCCGGCTCAGTAAAAGACCGGCCGGCCCTGAATATGATAGTGCAGGCTGAGCGTCGCGGCACCATTAAGCCCGGTGACCGGATAATTGAAGCTACCAGTGGTAACACCGGCATAGCGCTGGCGATGGCAGCGGCAATTAAAGGCTACGCCATGACATTAATCATGCCCGATAATGCTACTGAAGAGCGTAAAAGCGCAATGCGCGCCTATGGTGCCGAGCTGATTTTAGTGACTAAAGCGCAAGGTATGGAAGGGGCCCGCGATTTAGCGCTGCAAATGCAGGCAGAGGGTCAGGGCATCGTGCTGGATCAGTTTAATAACCCGGATAATCCGGCGGCACACTATGCCAGTACCGGGCCGGAAATCTGGCAGCAAAGCCAGCAGCAAGTTACCCATTTTGTCAGCAGTATGGGCACTACCGGCACCATAATGGGCGTGTCGCGTTATTTAAAGCAGCAAAACCCTGCCATTCAGATTATTGGTCTGCAACCGGCCGAAGGTGCCAGCATCCCTGGCATCCGGCGCTGGCCTGACGCCTATCTGCCGGGCTTTTTTGATAAAAACCGGGTAGATCAGATTATCGATATCAGCCAGGACGATGCGCTGCACGCAATGCGCCGGCTGGCCCGCGAAGAAGGCATCTTTGCCGGGGTCAGTTCCGGTGGCGCAGTGCATGCGGCTATTGCCCTGGCTGAACAGCATGACAATGCCATAATAGTAGCTATTATCTGCGACCGTGGTGACCGCTACCTGTCAGCCAACATTTATTAGTTTTTCTGCTTTTTTCTCGCTAAATCATTGTTATAAAAGCAGTGTCTGTACCGCTTTTATTGCATTGCGGTTTGGTATAACCGGCTAAGTAGACTATCCTGATTTCGTTCATGTCATTTTTTCCCGTTAACAATAAGGCCCGATTATGACAACTTATTGCAAAATCGCCCTGATCGCTGCTGCCGGCTATTTAGTTACGCCAGCCTCTTTCGCCGACACCCCTGCTGCAACCGACGACATCAAACAACAACTCAGCCAGTTAAAAGCGCAAATAGCCGCGCTGGAAGCGCGTCTGGCGGAGCAGGAACAACAGCAGAGCGAGCTCACTGAACAACAGCAGCAGCTTGCCAGCCGGCAGGACACAGCAAAAGCCACGGACACCAGTGCTGATGGCATTAAACTGGGCGGTGCCATCCGGACCAATTACAGTCATACCTCGTACAATGAGGGTAATAAAAACCGGGGCGGCGATTTTGATTTTGATATTTTCCGACTGAACTTAAACGGCAGTATCGGTAATGTATTACTGAATGCCGAAATTCGCTTTTTCGATTATATGTCAGCCGTGAAATATGCTTATGTCGGTTATCAGTTTACTGATGACTGGCAGGTACAGGCCGGCATTACCAAAGTTCCTTTCGGCAACTGGCCATACAATTCCCACAACTGGTTCTTCAGCACTAACTATTATATCGGGCTGGAAGACGACCACGATTTAGGCATTTTATTTAAACGTAACATCAGTGATAACTGGCAACTTGACCTCGGCTTTTTCAAAAATGATGAACTCGGCGGGGTAGATGGCTATGTAGAAAGCAGAGCTGATCGGTATTCGTATGATATCGTCGGTTTCCGGCTACCGGGGGATGGCATTTATGATGACCCGTCGCAGCCGCTTGGCGAATACAATACCTTCAGTGGCCGCTTTGGCTACCATCTGAACCACGGCGAACTGAAAACTGAGCTGGGCGTCTCGGCGCTGGCCGGCGGCCTGCATAACGGTCAGACCCGGGCGGGCGACTATAACGCCTGGGCACTGCACAGCAACAGCTACTACCATAACTGGAACCTGCAACTGCAATACAGCCAGTATCACTATGATATTGACGGCGTTGAGCGAATGGCGGTGGGCGCTTATGCCTTTTATGACTCTATTGCGGCAGAGGCCACTTCGGCCACGGTCAATCTGGCCTACAGCCTGCCGGTAGAATGGGGGCCGGTAACCGGGCTGCAGTTCTATAACAACTATGGCCTGGTCTATGACAAATCTGATGGCAGCCGCGATACGATGATGAATGTAACCGGTGTGTCGGTCGCGGCCGGTGGTTTTTTCACTTACTTTGACTTAGTTCATGCTAAAAATCAGCCGTTTGTCGGTGGCAGCGCCAGTGGCGACAGCAGTGAAACCGAACGTCGTTTCAATATTAATATTGGCTATTATTTCTAAAATAACAACAAGGATATACGAATGACAACTGACAAGGATCCTATGATCCCGGATGGCAAAGTTAATCCGATCAACACCGATTATCAGGTAGGACAGGACAATATTGTGGTCAAACTGGGGCCATTTGGCCTGGATATTCATAACCGGGTATTTTTAATCTCCGGTCTGACCATTGTGGTTTTTGTGTTACTGACCTTGCTGTTTCATAGCCAGGCTGCCGTGTTATTCGCTGAGATGCGCAGTTGGCTGACCAGTAATCTGGACTGGTTTTTTATCAGTGCGGCCAATATTTTTGTGCTGCTTTGCCTGGGGTTAATTATCTCACCACTGGGTAAAGTCCGCCTCGGCGGCACTGAAGCGAGCCCGGATTTCAGTTATATCGGCTGGTTTTCAATGCTGTTTGCCGCGGGCATGGGCATAGGCCTGATGTTTTACGGTGTGTCAGAGCCATTATCACACTTTAACAGTTCATTTGCTGGTACTACCGTGGTTGATGGTGTCAGAACTGACTGGGCACCGCTGGCTGGCGCTGCGGGTGACGCGCTGGCAGCAGAGCGACTGGGTATGGCCGCGACCATTTATCACTGGGCACTGCACCCCTGGGCCATTTATGCCATTTTAGCATTGGGCCTGGCGTTATTCTCCTTTAATAAAGGCTTGCCACTGACTATCCGTTCTGTTTTTTATCCGTTACTGGGTGAGCGGGTCTGGGGCTGGCCAGGCCATATTATTGATATTCTGGCGGTATTTGCCACCTTGTTTGGCCTGGCCACCTCGCTTGGTCTGGGAGCCTCGCAGGCCAGCGCCGGCTTAAATTATCTGTTTAACTGGCCGGAAGGGGTCACTACCCAGATTTTACTGGTGATTGGTATCACCATGATAGCACTGGTCTCGGTACTGGCAGGGCTGGAAGCCGGGGTAAAGCGTTTATCAGAAATTAATATGACCCTGGCCGCGATCCTTTTACTGTTCATTATTATTGTCGGCCCGACACTGGCTATTCTCACCGGCTTTTTCAGTAACCTGGCTGCCTATCTGCAACATTTACCGGCACTGGCTAACCCGGTTGGCCGGGAAGACACTAACTTTTCGCAGGGCTGGACCGCCTTTTACTGGGCCTGGTGGATTAGCTGGTCGCCTTTTGTTGGCATGTTTATCGCCCGGGTATCCCGGGGCAGGACCGTGCGGGAGTTTTTAATCTCGGTACTGCTTATTCCATCTCTGGCCTGCATATTATGGATGACGGTATTTGGTGGCACCGCTATTAGTCAGGTGGTGCAGGACAGCTATCTGGCAGCTGTTGAAGCCGCGCTGCCACTGCAGTTGTTCAGCATGCTGGATGCACTGCCGCTGGCTGGCATAACCTCTTTTATAGCGATTATTCTGGTGGTGGTGTTTTTCGTTACCTCTTCAGATTCAGGTTCACTGGTTATCGATACCATTGCTGCCGGCGGTAAAGTGAATGCGCCAACGCCACAACGGGTATTCTGGTGCACCTTTGAAGGCCTGGTGGCAATAGCGCTTATTCTGGGGGGAGGTCTGGTGGCATTACAGGCAATGGCGGTGTCGACCGGTTTTCCGTTCACCATAGTACTACTGGCATCCTGTGTAGCGGTGGTCAAAGGCTTAATGTCTGAACCCCGCGGCAGTTAAGCAGACCCGCGATGGAAATTGAGCAGATTGAAATACTGGAGTTTCTGAAGCGGCACCCGCCGTTTCAGGAGCTGCCGGCTGAACAATTGCAGCAAGTGGCGCTGAGTATTGATATTGGTTATTTTAAAGCAGGCAGTGAGATCCTGCGGTTTAACGAACCCTTACATGCATTGCATCTTATTCGCAGCGGTGCCGTTGAAACATTCCGGCGCAATGGCGATTTATACAACCGGCTGAGCGAAGGCGGGATTTTTGCTGAGCAGGGGTTGCTTCGTGGCGGCAAGGTGCGATTTCCTGCCATCGCGCTGGAAGATACCCTGATTTACTTTATCCCCGATGAAGTATTTCAGCAGTTGTTTGATGACAACGAGTTTTTTGCTGATTATGTGCAGGTTGGTGACAGTGAACGGCGAAAAACCGGTAAAACCAGCAACCCGGCCCGGACCAATTTACTCGGTGCAACGGTCAGCACCTTGCTAAGCCGCGAGCCGGTCAGTATTGGCAGTGACGCCAGTGTCTGGCAGGCTGCCCAGCTGATGACGGAACAAAATGTGTCAGCATTGCTTATCTTAGACGCGAACCAGCACCTGGCCGGAATTATCACCGACAAAGATATCCGCAGCCGGCTTGTTGCACCGGGCTTAAAATATGAAACTCTGGTTAGTGAGATAATGACGGCGGGTCCGGTTACTATTGATCAGCAGCAATATATTTTCGAGGCGATGATGTTGATGCTGCGGCATAACCGGCATCACTTGCCGGTGTTAAAAGATAAGCAAGCCGTTGGTGTAATAGCAGTTTCTGATATTATTCGATTCGAATCGCAAAGCAGCCTGTATGTGGTTAGCCGGATTTTCCGGCAGCAAACCGTCGATGAACTGCAGGCGCTGGTGCCTGATGTCCACGCCTGCTTTGTGCGGATGGTCAACGAAGATGCCAATTCACAGATGATCGGCAGTGCCATGGCCGCTATTGGCCGCAGCTTTAAACAACGTCTGCTGGAACTGGCAGAAGAGCAGCTCGGGCCGCCGCCGGTACCCTATTGTTTTCTGGCGCTGGGCTCGATGGCGCGGGATGAACAACTGGTGCTGACAGATCAGGATAACGCGTTAATTCTGGATAACCGTTTTGACCCTAAGCTGCATGACAAATACTTTGAGCAACTGGCAAGTTTTGTCTCTGACGGTCTGGCGGCCTGTGGTTACAGCTACTGCACCGGCAAGGTGATGGCGACTAATCCGCAGTGGCGACAACCACTTAAGGTATGGCAGCAATACTTTGAGAACTGGATAACCCGGCCCTCGGCCGAACGTTTGCTGCACAGTTCAATATTTTTTGACCTGGATGGTGTCTGGGGTGAGCTGCAATGGGCAGAACAATTGCAGCAGCTAGTCAGTAAACTGGCGCAGAAACATCCGCTTTTTTTAGCCAGTATGACCCGCAACGCCCTGAGCCGTACGCCACCGCTGGGCTTTTTTAAAGACTTTGTTATGGAACAGGATGGTAAACAAAACAATATTTTAAATATAAAACGCCGCGGCACCGCGCCCTTTGTTGACTTAATCCGCATTCACGCGCTGGCTATTGGCTCGACTGAAAGCAACTCCTATAGCCGGTTACAGCATATTATGGATGCCCGGATATTGCCAAAGGGCCGGGCGGAAGATTTGCGCGATGCCTTTGAAGTGATTGCGATGACCCGCATTCGCCATCAGGCAGCGGCGCTGCGCAGTGGTGTGCAGCCCGATAATAATGTATTACCTGAGCAACTGTCAGAATTTGAGCGCAAGCATTTAAAAGAAGCCTTTCAGGTGCTGAGCAATGCCCAGAAATTCCTGAAATTCCATTTTAAAGCCTGAGGTAACCGCATGCTTTATCTCGGACCAGATAAGACTGACCATCGGCAGCGCGACAGTGCCGGCAGGAACTGGCAGCAGTACTATCAACACCAGGCCACTACCGTTCAACACCCGTTATTACGCCAGTTTTATGCTGCTGGCATGATCGCTGCCAGTACCCCCATCAGTCAGGTACCACTGCTCGCTATTGACTTTGAAACCACCGGTCTTAACGCAGAAGATAATGGCATCGTCAGTATTGGCTTAGTGCCGTTTAACCTGCAGCGTATTTTTTGCTCGCGCGCCCGGCAGTGGCTGCTGAAACCCCGCTTTGCGCTGACGGACAGCTCAGTCACCGTGCACCGGATCACCCATTCTGAAATCAGCAATGCGCCCGATCTCAGTGCCGTATTGCCTGAACTGCTGCCATTGCTCGCTGGCAAGGTCGCGGTTGTCCATTACCGGCAAATCGAGCGGTCATTTCTGGCTGCCAGCGTTAAAGTGCGGCTGGGCGAGAGTATTTTATTCCCGGTTATTGATACCATGGAACTGGAAGCCCGCCTGCACCGGGCAAAGCCACTTAGCTGGTGGGACAAACTGCGCGGCCGGCAGCAGCTGTCAATCCGGCTGGATGCCAGTCGCAGCCGCTATCAGCTACCGCCCTACCGGCCGCACCATGCGGTCACTGATGCATTAGCCAGTGCTGAATTGCTGCAGGCACAAATCAGCCATCGCTTTAGCCCCGATACGCCGGTAAGCGATCTCTGGTGTTAGTAGCAGCTGCTTGCAATTACTTGCCGGCAGAGGCATAGTAAACAAAATTAGTCACAGGTCAGACCACAATGAGCCACACGTCCGATGCATCCAAGCCGAATAAGCTGCAACGCATTGTCAGTAAATGTTATCAGCTACCAAAAGCGCTGCAGCGCTTTGCCCTGAGCACAGTATTTGGCCGGGTAATAAAATTTGCCGGCACTGCCGGTGTCGAAGTGCTCGAGCTGAAGGCAGGCCGCTCGGTGCTGCGGCTGAAAAACCGCAAAAAAGCCCAGAATCATATCGGCTCGGTGCATGCGGCGGCAACTGGCTTACTGGCAGAATCGGCTACCGGTTTTTTAGTCGGTATTCACCTGCCCGACAATAAGTTACCGCTGCTAAAGCAAATGCAAATTGACTATATTAAACGCTCAACTGGTGATTTAACCGCAGTAGCGACGTTAACCGAGGCGCAAATTGCTGCGATGCACAATGAAGATAAAGGTGAAGTAACGGTAGCAGTAACTATTACTGACAGTGCCGGTATTGAACCGGTTAATGCCAACATGACCTGGGCCTGGATCCCAAAAAAGCGCTGAGTGGATTGGCTGCGTCCCTATCTATGACAAGCAAAAAGCCGGCAGAGATTCTGCCGGCTTTTTGTTACTTAGCGACTTCTTACTTTACTCGCCGTCAGTTAACTACCAATCACCCCACCGTCGTCTTTGGTAATGACTACGGTAGCCGAGCGCGGCCGGCTGCTGCCGCCGTCTGGCCAGTTGCTGGTAAAGTTATCCGGGGCAGAACGGTCACCCGGGTGCTGAATATTAACAAATAATGTTTTCATATCAGGTGTCGCACTGATGCCGGTGACTTCACAGTCGGTCGGGCCGACTAAAAAGCGTTTTATCTGCCGGGTTACCGGATCGGCAACCAGCATCTGGTTATTACCATAGGGGCCTTCGCCCTGCTGACTGCCGCTCATGTCGGTCTGGATCCATAGCAAGCCATTTTTATCAAACCACAGGCCGTCTGGGCTGGCCAGATGATTATCAGCATCCAGCACCAGCTCAGTACCCGGTGTTTCGGTACCAACATCGCCGGCCAGCAGAAAAATATCCCAGTCAAAAGTCATAGCCTCCTGGGTTTCACGTTCATTCCAGCGAATGATATGCCCGGTAGAGTTGTTTGCCCGGGGGTTTGCTCCGTCGGTTTGTTCCTCAGTGCGGCGGGTATTATTGGTCAGGGTAAAATACACTTCACCGGTGTCAGGATGCACCGCGCCCCACTCGGGCCGATCCATCTTAGTGGCACCGGCGATATCTGCTGCCAGCCGGGTATTCAGCAAGACGTCAGCCTGATCAGTAAATTCGGCCCCGGCAGCACTGGCTTTTGCCATAAAATCAGCATCGTTGATGTCCAGCGGTAACCAGTCGCCGCTACCATCATCATTAAACCTGGCAACATATAACACGCCATCGTTTAATAAATGCCCGCCGGCCGTATTTTTATAATACGGCGCGTCCGACACAAATTTATAGATATATTCAAACCGGGAGTCATCGCCGGAGTAAAGCACCACCGGCTTACCCTCTTCCAGCTTGCCGAAAATAATACCTTCATGGCCAAAGCGGCCGAGTGCAGTGCGTTTTTGTGGCACGCTATCGGGGTTAAACGGGTCAATTTCCACTATCCAGCCGAAGGTGTTAGGTTCATTGCGATAATCTTCACTGGCGGTTGCGGCCTGTATACTGGCATTAAAACGCTGATATTGATCAGCCGCTGGTGTTGCGGTTTCCCAGAAATAACGGCCGTTTCTGGATGACACACCGTAACGACTATGCTCACGAGGTGGCGTGGCGTCGCTGTTAACAAAGTAACCTGCCCAGTTTTCCTCACAGGTTAAATAGGTACCCCACGGGGTGAAACCATTGCCACAGTTATTCAGCGTGCCGCGGCTACGGCTACCGTCTGCGCTGTATCTGGTGATAACTTTGCTGCTACCCCGCACCGGACCGGCCAGCGCCATTGGCGTGGCCCCGGTGATCCGCCGGTTAAACGGGCTGTTATTAACCAGTTGCCAGCTACCATCGGCCTGCTGCTGAATATGGGCCACACTGACGCCATGGGCCGCAATTTCTTTGCGAACCTGTTCAGCCGGCCGCGGAAAGGTATCAATGCCATTGGTATGAATAAGATTGTGATCAATATATTCATGATTAAAGACCAGTAAGCCTTCAGTAGAGCTACTGGCCGTGCTGCGGGCATCTATCGGGAAAAAATGCATACCATCATGGTGCATCCCCACTTGCTGTTCCTGATCGCTGCCGTTGTTGCCGGCATCAGCCAGATAGGCAGGATAGCTCCCGGTCAGCGGCGTGCCCCATGGCAGCAGGACACTGGCACTGTAACCGGCAGGAACCACTATGGTGTCAGCTCTGCCGGCAGCCACTGCGGCAAAACCCAAGAGTGGCAATCCGGCTACCGGCGGCACGACTGGCGCGGGCGCGGTCTCGCTGTCGCTGCTGTTACAGCCGGTCAGCGAGCTGCCGATAATCGCTGCCACCGCTGCCCCGACGCTTCCCTTGAGAAAGCGCCGCCGCGCCATCCGGCTTTCGATAATGGCAGAAAAATCAGGATTGGCAGAAAAGTTAGTTTGCGGGTCAATTCCTGAGTTGTCGATGGTGAGCTGGGTGGCTGGTTTACTGTCGGTCATTATTATTACTCCGGCTTATACGGATGAAAAGGTTGCTTTATTAAACCGGCAGTTAATGGCAGATCCGTTACAATTAAATAGCAATTTTGTGATAGTTTCCTACCAGGCAGCACCGTTGATTGGTGCCGGCTACTGGCGCAGCAAGGGCTGCCTCTGATATAGTCCTTAAGGCGTGCGTAGGCGCAGCAAAACAGGGAACTTCGTATATGCAATGGCAAGTACAGACTTTTGCCGAACTGGACACCTTAACACTTTACTCGTTGCTTCAACTGCGGGTTGACGTTTTTGTGGTGGAACAAAACTGCCCATACCCGGAACTGGACGATAAAGATCTGCATCCGCAAACCCGCCATATTATTTTAAAGAAAGGCGATAAAGTGATTGCCTATTCCAGAGTGTTGGCACCGGATGTCAGCTTCCCCGGCTTTCCTGGCATAGGCAGGGTATGTGTATCGCAAACTGCCCGGCGGCTGGGCCTTGGCCGGATCCTGATGGAAAAAACATTAAATGTCACCGCACAATACTGGCCAAAAATGGATATTCATATTTCAGCTCAGTGTTATTTGCAGCAATTTTATCAGGAGTCGGGATTTGAAAGTGCCAGTGAACCTTATCTGGAAGATGATATTCCGCATTTAAAAATGATAAAACGTTTTAAAAGCATCGGCGAATTGCAGCAAACCTGAGCGGAAATGCGACACGCTGTTAAGCCCCTGTGCTGAAGGGGCTCGCTGTTTCAGCTCTGTGGCTGACCATATAACTGCTCGGCGCGGTTAAATAAAATCCAGCTGGTTAATATATATTTATCATTTGATACCGGGGTACAGCCACGGTGGGTGTGGGTAAAATAAGCCGGGGCAATGACCATGCGGCCGGTTTTCGGGCTTATTGCTTTATTCTGGTAGAAAAATTCGGTCTGGCCACCCTCTGCTACATCATTTAAATAAAACATAAACAGTAAGGTGCGGTGCAAAGGCTCATTGTGCGGTAACTGCGGGTAAACTTCACAGTGCCAGTAATTGTAGTTCCCCTTGCCCGCCTCGTACTTCTGGGCCTGAATGGGCCCAAGCCGGTACAGGGTGCGCATAAAATCAGCCGCTTTCGGCGCGCCGAACTCGGCATAATTTTCATGGGTTATTGCCAGAGGCTCGCCGGTTTGCGGATGGGTTATGGTTAAACCTACCGGCGCGATCAGCGCAAAATGATATTTGGCAAAGTACTCAGCCGCACAACGGCTGGTCGCATCGACAATGTGCTGTAATGCCACCTGATATTCAGGATGCTGATTTAAATATAAGTCGGTACTGATTTTTTTACTGGTATCAACCCCGGCACCAGTGCGACCGGCAACCCGATGCGGGCTTTTGTCAAAATGGCTGATTAGCTGTTGGCAAAAGTCTGCGCTTAACGCATTATCATACACCTCTATAAAGTCTGTCATGAGTATTCCTGGTTATGTTTAGCGAAGTTATCCAGCCCCGCTTTTCCGAAACTGATGCCCTGGGGCATATAAATAACACCGTGTTTGCGGTCTGGTTTGAGGGCGCCCGTATTGCTGTATTCCGCATTTTTACCCCAGAACTTAATCTGAAACAATGGCCACTGATCATCGCCAGGGTTAGTATCGACTATCATGCCCAAACTCAGTACGGCGAGCCAGTGGAAATCCGGACTTTTATCAGTCGTCTTGGCGGCAGCTCGTTTGATGTTTATCAGGAAGCCTGGCAAAACGGCATCAAATGCGCCTCAGGCACCACTGTTATGGTGCAGTTTGATTATCAGCAGCAGCAGGCTGTCTCGCTATCGTTAGCACAGAAAACGGCGTTATCAGCACATTTGCTGAACCCGGCTGATCGTTAACTGCAGACCGTTGGTCGAAAGGCGCTGGCTATTGTCGTCACCAGCAGTTAGCGTGGCATAAACAATGACAAAGGTAAATCACCATGAAATTACATCTCTCTGTTAGTTTGCTTGCCAGCGCAGCCTTGCTGGCCAGTTGCGCCGTTACCGCCTATGACAGGGTCACCGGACACGACTTCGCCAGCCGCTCAGAAGTGATAGCCCCAAATGCCATGGCCGCAACCAGTCATCCGCTGGCTACCCAGATTGCACTGGATATCATGAAAAAAGGCGGTAACGCCATTGATGCAGCCATAGCGGCAAACGCCGCACTGGGCCTGATGGAGCCCACCGGCAACGGTATCGGTGGTGATTTATATGCGATTGTCTGGGATGCAAAAACCGCTAAATTGCATGGTCTGAATGCGTCTGGCCGCTCGCCCCTGAGTTTAAGTTACGACATGCTGGCCCATGAGCTGGAAAAACTGGGCCGAACTGATCTACCACCCTACGGCATGCTGCCTATCAGCGTGCCTGGTGCAGTAGATGGCTGGTTTGAATTACATAACAAATTCGGCAAACTTAACATGAGCACTATCCTGCAACCGGCTATCGATTATGCCGAGCAGGGCTTTCCGGTCACCGAGCTGATTGCCTACTACTGGCAACGCAGTGTGCCGCTTCTGAGCCCGCAGCCCGGCGACTTCAAAGGCACTTTCACCCTTAATGGCAAGGCTCCAGCCAAAGGTCAGATTTTCAAAAACCCGGCGTTGGCCAATACCTATACATTGCTGGCCAAAGAGGGGCGCGATGCCTTCTACAAAGGCGAGATTGCGGTAAAAATTGATCGTTTTATGCGCGACAATGGCGGCTACCTGCGTTTTGCCGATTTTGCCAACCACCATTCTACCTGGGTAGAACCCATCGGCGTTGATTATAAAGGCTATACCCTGTGGGAGTTACCTCCGAATGGTCAGGGCATCGCGGCTTTGCAAATGCTGCAAATCCTGAAAAACTTTGATTTAAAAGCCATGGGCTTTAATACACCGGAAAGTATTCACACCCTGGTTGAAGCAAAAAAACTGGCCTTTGAAGATCGCGCCAAATTTTATGCGGACCAGGATTTTCATAAAACGCCATTGCAAGGTTTAATTTCAGAGGAATATGGCGCCGAGCGGGCCAAACTGATTGGTGAGCGTGCGGCAAAACGGGTGGATGCCGGCAATCCGCACCTGTATGAAGGCGACACTATTTATATGACCACAGCTGATAAAGACGGCAATATGGTGTCATTAATTCAGAGCAATTACCGTGGTATGGGATCGGGTGTCGTGGTGCCCGGTCTGGGTTTCGTCTTCCAGGACCGTGGCCAGCTTTTCTCTATGGATAAAACCCATGCTAACGTCTATCAACCGGGTAAACGGCCGTTTAATACCATTATCCCGGCTTTCATCACCAAAGATGGTAGGCCGTTAGTCAGCTATGGTGTCATGGGCGGCGCGATGCAACCCCAGGGCCATGTGCAGATCCTGATTAACATGGTGGATTACGGTATGAACCTGCAGGAAGCCGGTGATGCAGCCCGCTGGCAGCATCTGGGCAGCACTGAACCGACAGACGGTCAGCAGACTTACCTGACAAACGGTGGCTACATTGAAGTGGAACGTGGCATCCCTTACAGCACCGTGCATGGGCTGATGCAAAGAGGCCATGACGTCCGCTATGGTTTAGGCGGCTATGGTGGCTATCAGGCTATTATGAAAGACCATGACAACGACACCTATATCGGGGCATCGGAGTCACGTAAAGATGGCCAGGCCGCCGGTTACTA
>NZ_JAWVZF010000071.1:0-13438 GCF_033722355.1 Arsukibacterium sp.
GAGCGTGAGCAACAGCAGATCCAGTCGCTGGAGTGGGTGATTAATGCCGCGCCGCCATTTCATATCGTCGATGGGCCTTTTGCTGGTCAGGGCATCTGTGATGTGCTGATAGATGTTATCGATAAACATTTACCTGAACTGGATAGCAATCGTCTTGTGCTGCCTCAATCCCGGATCCGCAAGCAATTTCAACGTAAAGAAAACCAATGTTTTCCCTGCATGATTTACCGCGCCATACCCGGCGAGACCATTCAAAGCGAGCCCACGCACTTTTATTTTCCGCACGGCATTATCACCACCCCGGAAAAAGCCCGCCTAATACAGGCGCGGCATGGTGATCCGGTGCGCCTGGCCAGTTTAATTAACGATAATACTTTGCGCTTTGGCTATCCCGATGGCCGGCATTATCCTGCAGTGCAAAGCATTTTAAATAATGCGTTAGAGCAGGATAACAACGAGATTGCTCATACCGGGGAAAATGCAACCGTTGCTATTCTGGCGATGATTAAGAAGGGCCGGATTGACTACACCCTTGAGTATCAAATTCTGCATAATTTAGATAAAGCTGAAAATAATGCTGACGATTTGGTATTTTTGCAGGTTGCCGAAACCCAGGGGCAGCATGTGCTGGGTGCTATTGGTTGTACCAACACAGAATGGGGCCGGGCAGCAATAACAAAAATAAACCAGATACTGCCGCTGGTTCGCCGGCACCCGGACTTTCTGCAAGTGCTGGAGCGCTGGTTTAATAATGATCCAGAATCTGGTCCCTACCTTGAATTACTACGTGAGTATGTCTGGCAAGCTATTGACTGAGTCGCCAGCTGCAAAACTGATGTTATACAGTTGTGCGGTTTGCTTTATTTTTCTGCTGCCATTTCAAGTGCATTAAACACCCCGCCAATAATCCGATAAAGGTTTTGCTGATCAAATTCGTACTCAGTTTCGGTTTGAACGCGATGCACAAAAACCAGATCAGAGCCCGGGTATACCCCAAGCATGTGAATGCCAACACCAGTATGATAAAAGGCGTGGTTGGGCCGTTTATCGTTAGCATTAATCACATTCCACAGCATGCCATAGCCAAAGTCCATGTATTGGTTGGTAACAGAATAAGAGGTGGTGCTTTGCTCTATCCACTCGCGGGACAAAATACGTTGGCCATTCCAGACACCGAAGTTTTCGTATAGCTGGCCGTAAAGCGCCATATCATAAGCCGACATCCGGAAATGATAGGCGGGGAATGCTGATTTTTCAGGCTAGCCATCTACTGTCAGAGTAGCAATGTCGGTGTCATTATCGATGGTCGTATAGCTGCCGTTATAGTCCCGCATGCCCAGGGGGGCAGCGATTTCCCGCTTAAAGGCGGCATAAATTGATTCGCCGGTCAGTTTTTCAAAAATTGCACCGGCCACATTAAAATCCCAGTTGTTATATACATATTGTTCACCGGGCTTAAATTGCCCACGCGACGGCATAGCTGCCAGCATACCCTCTGAAGTGGCCGCCGCAGGCAGATAGATCCCGGAGCGGGATTGCAGCAACTGACGAAGCGTCGCCTCTTGCTCGATTGCCGTCAGGGGGGTGATATCATTAATATTCAGCTCAGCCAGGGTGGCATCAAGGTTAATAACACCGCGCTCAATATAAATACCGAACAGAGAGTTCAGCATGGCTTTGCGGATAGAATGAATAGTATGCTTCTGATGAATATCGCCATATTCGAAAACCACTTCACCGGCCCGCATCAACACCATCGACGAGGTGCCAGTCGTTTTAACAAACTCAGTTAACTGGTTAAGTTTATTGCGGTTAAACGCTGCGTTGCTGTCATAGCAAACCGGATGTTTAATAGCGTGAACGGCCCGCTTCAGAATATCCTGCTGCGCCCGGGCATTGGCGTCAGGCTGACCGCCCAGCACAAGCGTTTGGCCATTATTAAGTGCGGCTTCGGTTAAATTAGCTGACAGCCCCGGGGTAATAACGTGGCCCGCAGCAGGATAAATAACGGACGTAACCCTTGATTGCAGACCAGATTGCTGAAATTCAGCGCTAATGGCCTCTGTCATTTGGGCCGAAGGCCAGAGCTGGTCATCGGCGCCTGCAAAAAGTAACAGTTCACTCTGAACAGAACTAACCGCTATCTTTGCAGTAACTGCATCGGGGTGCTGCAAATCCTGCTTGAAATACTCACGGCCAACAAAGCGTTTGGCCGAATAATCGGGCTGTGAATGCCGCGGTACATAATTCAGCGGTTGTCCATTTAGCGTCCAGGCGGCGGCATTGCTGTCCTGCACTGCTCCCCAGACGTGTGAACTGGGCGAAACAGCCATTACCGGGCCGTACCCGGCAAAATTGGCGCCAAGCAGCAACGCAAGTTCCGCCCCCCGTGAACTGCCGATAATTGCGACTTTCTGACAATGGTTGCGACTTAACTGTGCAGATGCGTCAATGTATTGCAGGGCAGCGTCAAAATATTCAAGCGGGATGCGGTTCAGCGTTTCCGGCAATCCGGGCATACCAAAATAACCGACAGCCAGTGCGGCAATACCCTGCTCCGCAAAGGCCTGAGCTGCAGTGGATGCACTATTTAGCCCGCCATCAGAGCCACCGACAACGATCACTGTTGGCAGCACCTTGCCGGGGTTTTTAGGCATAATTAACATCGCCTGCAGATCCGGTTGCTCAATACGTTGTACCTGCAGATGATCAGGATAACCGGGTTCACCGCAGCCGGTTAACAGCAGGCTGCCTGCCAAGGCTGCGCAGCATAAGCACTTCAAACGCATTATCTTTTTCTCTTTTTTTGGCTTATTTAAACGCAGCGGGATAACAGATACAAATGGATTGTGTAAATAAATGTGAGTAAACCCCGGCACCTGACCGGGGTTATCACAGGCTGGCAGGACACCTTATTTTCTGAACTTCATTTCCTGCATCAGCGCAGTACTCATTACCGTGCGGTATTCTGCCCGGTTACCACTCTCTTCTGCCATTTTTTCCATTGTCTTTTTAGTCCACTCCAGGTATTTAACGCGGCGCTTTTCATTCTCAGCTACAGTGCCCATGTTTTCAAACACCCGAATAAGGTAAATGTCTGGCTCATCGGCTCGGGGATGGACATTATTCAGCACCTGATAGCTTTTCAGCCACCCCTGAGACACAGCAAAGTCGAGATTTTTACGCCATTCAGTGGCCAGCCACTTGTTGTATTTTACCCAGCCACCGTCTGCTATTTTAATGCCGGTCACTTCCCAGTAATGCCCACCAATAAAAGGAGGCTCATGGTCATCTGCATAAACTTGCTGGCTGGTGAAAAAAGTAAATGAACAAAACATCAATCCTATCAGTAAGTTCTTAAACATTTTGGTATCTCCATATGGTTGCCCGCGGCTGTGCGGGCTGATTAACCATAGTCGCCACCTGCCATACTGTCTAAATTTTAATCAAATTTCTGCTGGCGCGCAGCAAACACATATCTCCGGCCAGATAACAACCATTGAAATAACAGCACTGCTACAGGTAAGCCGTGCCTTTAAGATACAGTACCGCAAAGCCTGACACTAACACCCGATCATGGCTAAGGCGTCAATACAAGATGCCGCCACGCGCTGATGCCTGGTAAGCTACTAATTCTGTTTTAGCCAGCTGCTTCGCCCAGTAAGGTGCCAGTCCTGAGTGAATAGAACCGGTTACCGGATCTTCATCACCGCCATTCGCCGGCCAGAAATAGCGGGAAATAAAGTCATATTCCGATGTGGTGGCACTGGCTCTCGCCGTCACCACCACATCATAGGGGGATAACTGTTTCAGCTGCGCTGCAGCATAGCGCAGGTTTGTTACATCCTGCTCTGTGGCCATCACCGCAAAATAAGCCTGACGGTTTTTTAATACCTGTACCGGTTTTACCGATAGACCAGCAAATAACGCCTGCGGCACCTGCTCTACCGGGGCCGGGCACTGGTTAGGAAAGCTCATTTCTATTCGGCCGTCACTACGCTGCTGAACAAACAGCGAACCCACTTCTCGGGTCACAAACTCAATCTCGCCCTGCCCGCCCAGCTGCTGAAATATCACATAAGATGCGGCTAACGTGGCATGGCCGCAAAAGTCGATTTCAGTTAACGGTGAGAACCAGCGGATTTCATATTTACCGGCTGACAAAGCCCGGATAAAGGCGGTTTCTGACAGATTGTTCTCAATAGCAATATTTTGCATTACCGCTGGCGCCAGCCAGTCTTGTAATGGCACGACGGCCGCCGCATTGCCTTTAAACTGCTGTTGGGTAAAGGCATCAACAATATAAATGGGTAGTTCCAAGCAACGCTCCATTGGCCAAACTTTCATTATTCAGCAAAAGAGTTTACACCAGCTGCTTGATACAAATCGAATCATTCTGCGGCACAGTAACGGCACCGTGCTACCCTGCGCTAAGTCTGCCGATGAGGGATCGTAAGTTGCGAAGCGCACTATCCTGGGCTAGTCTTTTTCACTGGATCACCACTATTTCCAACCGTGATTGACTAATCACCGCTACCTGACGCCGCATTAAGCGGATAGAGGTACTGTCATATGAGCTTTTTCGAAGAGCTGAAAAGACGAAACGTCTTACGTGTTGCCACTGCCTACAGTTTAATGGCATGGCTGCTGATCCAGGTCGTCGCGACCATCTTTCCGGCCTTTGGCTTTAGCGACTCATCCGTTCGTTATGCCACCATTATCGCCGTAATAGGCCTGGTGCCCGCGGTTATTCTGGCGTGGGTGTTTGAACTTACCCCCGAAGGCCTGAAAAAAGATGACGGTGTTCGCTCCGCCTCCAAGGCGGTTGGCAAAAAGAGCAAAACGCTTGATCAGGTAATTATTGTCGTGTTAGCCCTTGCTGTAACGTACTTTGGGGTCGATAAGTTTGTCATAACGCCTGCCAGAGAGGCCGCACTAACGGAAAAAATGGCCAACCAGATTGATCAAGCCCGGGAAGCGGGCCGAAGTGAGGCCTTTATTGAATCCTATGATGATCATTCAATCGCGGTGCTGCCGTTCGTCAATATGAGCTCAGATCCTGAACAGGAATATTTTTCTGATGGGATCTCGGAAGAATTGCTCAATCTGCTGGCGCAGATCTCCGAATTAAGAGTTATATCCCGCTCTTCTGCCTTTGCCTTTAAAGACAAAGATATCAACATTGTCGATTTATCTGAAAAACTGAATGTGGCGCATGTTTTAGAAGGCTCAGTCAGAAAATCCGGTGACATGATAAGGGTTACCGCCCAGTTAATTGAAGCGCGCACTGATACCCATTTATGGTCTGAAACATACGACAGAAAGTTTGAGAATGTTTTTGCTATTCAGGATGAAATTGCTGAGGCAGTGGTCAGACAGCTACAATTAACCATTTTAGGCAAACGCCCCAAAGCCAGCCATATTGATCCAACAGCCTATGAGTTGTTTTTAAAAGCGCGTCACCTGACCCGCTCCGGCAATGCTGAAAAATTGCAGCAGGCCGCTGCGATTTTTCGGCAGGCGCTGGATAGAGAGCCCGATTTTGTCGAGGCCTGGGACTGGCTGGGTGTTAATTATGGCAGGCAGGTAGGCATTGGCATCATTCCGCCTGAAGAAGGCATTACCTTAGAACGACTTGCAATCCAGCGGGCGCTGCAAATCAATCCGAACTATGCGCCGGCCCTCGCCAGCCAGGCATGGCTAACTATGATCTATGATAAAGATTTTCAGGCGGCAGCCACACAGGTAGAACGGGCATTAAATGAAGCACCGTCTAATATCAGTTCACTGGGCATGGCAGCGCTGCTGTTACACAAACTGGGCAGAACGTCAGAGGCGGTCCTGGTTAATCAGTATGCGATCAAGATTGATCCACTGAGTATTTCTATTCGCCACAATACCAGCATGATGCTGTATTATTTGCAGCGTTGGGACGAAGCAATCGCCTCGTTTAAGGTGTTGCTTCGTTTAAATCCGGAGCAACCCGGTACCCATTTTTTTATCGGGCTGGCGCAGTTTTACCGGGGGCAACCCAGGCTGGCCTTGGCTGAATTCGAGCAGGAGAGTCGTGATGCGGTGGCACTGGCTGGCAAGGCGATGGCATATCATGCCCTGGGTGACACCAGCCAGCATCAGCAGGCGCTGCAGCAATTAATCACCGACTGGGCAGATACGTCTCCGATTTCTATTGCCCGGGTTTATATGGCAAAAGGCATGCACGATAAGGCCTTCGAATGGCTGAATAAGGCCATTGCCCTTAACAAAGCAAACCATTTCAGCCCACTGGATCCGGGGTTTATTGCCGTGCATGATGACCCCCGCTGGGCAGAATTTCTCCGTGACATCAATCAAAATGCCCAGGCGCTGGATAACATTAAATTTAATGTCAGCTTAATCAGTAATGCCAATACCATTTAAATAAAACATGCAGGGTGACGTTACTATCCGGCGCCGGCTTTACAGCAATTCAGTGGCATACCCCCTGCCCCAGTATTCACGCTTAAAGCGCCAGCCAATCTCCACATCGTCAGTACTGGGCGCCTGGCTATTAAAGCCCATTGGCCGGATTAATACCCAGCCTAAACAGGCATCGTCGCCATTGCGTCTAACCTGCCAGATACCATAACCCCGCTCTAGATCGCAAGTGTGGCAACTGTTCGCAATCGTCAGGCATCTTTTGAACGGCTTGTGTTTGAAATTTTTGTAACTATTTGCGGTACAAACCTTTCAGAGAAGCCGCTGACAAATGACCAGAATACCAGTTTTGCTAAATCTTGGCCCGTACTGGGGTACGTTTGCGACAGAACCGCTTTCATGTAAAACGTATCAGATAGACCTTCAGGCTTGACTGGAAAATCAAACTCCGGGAATGCTCCACCAGTCATAATTCCGCTCAGAAAAATAACGTACAGTACCAGAGAGAAAACCCCGCCGAAAATAGGAACCAGTAGAATTGGAAACCAGGAACGATTAAGGAGCTCAAGCTCTTCGTCTGAAACCTTTCGAATACGTTGTTGAATGCTGACAAACCCACCTATGATTCCACAAAGGAAACATAGCCAGGTGATCATTAAGCGCCCTTCTCCAAATAAGGTGATTGCAGATATGGCGCCAACCACGAGTACTGCGACAAGCGTCATTACAATAAGACGCTTTGTGAGCGTATGAACTGCTTCTATCCGGTCCACAAGTAAGCCTTATCTGCGCGCCTGGCGCAGCAATAATCTGTGAGCATTTATTGCATCCGCTGAATGGCAGTGTTACGGGGCAAAATAAACGCCTGCAAGATGTTCGTTTATATGTAACGACGTGGCGCCCAAATTAAATCGTGTTTGGGGAGGAGCAAACTCGTGGGATAAATTGACAGGCTTCCCTGCCACATACATTGCAAATAACTATAGTCGTTAAACTTATATTTGCGAAAGTAGTACTTCAGTAAATTTACAAGTCCAGCTGTTAATGGATAAAATTTTTCTGGCTAAAATGTGAATCAAAACCTGGCCAACAAAATTTTGTCTAGTTGAAATAGTTTGTTAGGTAGTCAGTCTTTATACCCTGTTCTTACCGATAAAAAGTCGACACTCGGTTGTGCGCATTTGCGCTCAAGCTCAGCCAACGTATAGCGGTCGGCTGAGTTTCTTATTATATGACCTGCCGCACACGCACATGCTTGGCCACCCTGTTTTGCAGTATCCGGATAAGCTCTGGGTCCATCCGGTCGTAGTTATCTGGTATATCCAAGCAAACCAGTTTCTTTGCGTGGAGCAAGTCTTTGAATTTCTTCGAGACCTTATTCTTGTGAGTCTTTTCCATGACGAATATAACATCCGCCCACTCAACCAGATCACCGCTTATGACCGTCTCCGCATCAGCGTTGGTTCCGGCCCCAATTGCATGAATGCCTTCGTACTTGGAGAAGACTTCTTCACCAGTAGGGCTTCGCAACCTATTCTCACTACAAACAAAGAGGAGATTCATAATTTTTCTGCCATATGTCGCCTAAAGCAGCTGCAGCATTAGCTGTCCGCTGTCATGCCTCGTTATACGTTATCTTTAAACAACTTATAAAGTAGATCTATACGTTTATGAACTTTCTTACTTTCACGATATATCTCCGCGCTTACCCCAAACACAAGTATTAATAAAAGGAACGCAGCAGGCTGCTCTATTACTTCTGGGAAAAGCCAAATTATTAACATTACTGATGCAACAGCACTGACGCCTCTCCAAAGACTACCACCAGGGCTTGGCCTAAGCTTTTCAAACTCTTCTAATAAAGCTTGCTTCTTGTTTAGCGCATCTAGAGCTAATTCACCTGTAACCTCTTCCTTGTCCACCGATTTGACTCCTTATAACGTATAACGCCTAAATCAGCCGACGCGTCAGCGGTCTGCTGATTTACTTGTTAACCCTTTTATCTTGACTGAATTTTTCGTAGGCCGACTTCCATTTTTCTTCAGGAAGGTTTTCCATGTAATGAGCCTGAAGCTTATCCACCCCAGTTATCATGGCATGAATTCTAAGTGGAGGCATATTGTGAGATGAAATCTTGAACCACATCGATAAGGGGGAATAGGTGATTTCAGATATTTGCTCCCAGCTATATTCGCGCTTTCCTCTCCATCCAGACGTTCCACGTACCCCCATTGGACCAACCCATATTTTCACCGTGAAGAACTCAATATAAAAATAGATAGCAAAAAGACTAAAAAATCCGAATAGAAAAATGACAGCGTACATATCATCTTTATCTTTAATTGGTGCTTGAAACAATAAAAAAACAAGCCCGCCCAAAGTCAACAAGGTAAAGCCAATGCCAAAACCCTTTATCGCTTTTGCATATTCGAGTAAATAGCCACCATCCTCAGTTTCTATTGGTTTCGCACGCCCCGCCGCCGCAAAGAGTACGCCTAATATTATCGGGACTATTAGTGCAATTAGAAAATTACTCAATTTCTACCTCGTAGGGTTAACACTTATTCGGCAGAAAAATCCGTCTTTCAATACGGTTCTTTGCGCCTTTGTTAATTTAATGTATAGAACACTACACCGCTTTTTAAAAACTTACAATAACTTATAGGTACAGCTGATATTTTCGTAACCTACAAATACGGGTTAATCCGTCTAACAAGCACAAGAGGTATCAGCAACCGAACAGGATATTTTTACAGTATTTAAAATGTGGCAAGAGGTTAAGAATGTCGCTCACTGGCACTCAGGCGGCAGGCGATTGATAGCAACAGACATAGAGGGGCCATTTGAATTGTGCTAGCGCGCTATGGCCGATAGTTAGGCGTGAATTAGGCCGTGCCGTTTTTGGTATCGCCATGAAAAACCTTTTATTACAGCCAAAATTTAGAGTATTGCTGAAATACCACAGACAACCTGTTTCTTAAACATCAGGTTTTTCCCGCAACGCGGTCCCAGAATTCTGCGCGGTCATTGCTACGCGGAAACGGCCCGGAGGGAACCGGTTTACCAAGGAATTTACAGAGTGGGTCCCACCCTTCTTTTACCTGATAGACGAGCAGTTGCTCGGCGGGGATCGTATTTTTTACTGCCTCGTTATGGGCATTAAAAGCCTGAATAAGGCCATCGCGATCAAGGCCTTCTGGAAATCCGGATTTAGCAATGACAGCAGCTGCCATTTCAAGCCATTCCTTCATTTCAGGCGGGGCCTGATCCCGTTCTGATATCAACTTAAAGATTGTTGAACCAAAACTATCTGCCCAGCTCTCGGAACTGCGATGAGTCAGGATAAACTTGGCTGTCGGATAAGTGTTAAGTAATTCGCGAAAGAAACCCGCGGTAGGCCAATCAACCGCACTCAAATAGCCGTTATAAATTGCTTGCCAGTCGGGCTGTCCAGCTAATGCCGCCGACCACAGGGGAACCTGGTCAGGCATGTTATGAAGAACTTCCTCCATATGGTGACATGGGCCAGCGCCAAGTTGATTGATAGCCAGTTTTAGCGAGTAGGTGCCGGTGCGTCCAACGCCCGTACCGATAACGGTTAGTGTCATTATTATCGCCCTTTAAGTTAAACAAATATAGTTTGTCTTTGGGACTATCTTTAAGTATTCAGGCTTAACAGCTTATCAAAGTGAAGTATCAGTAACGCCCACTTCTATTCAGCTTTAACTTAATCAATCTGGCACATAAACATAGAATTCGAAAGGTATTGCAGGTATTTAATAATATTCAACCCCGATATTAAGCAGAGTCCTCAGTAATATCAGCAATTAATCTGATGTAACACATTCTCAGGGTCAGGTCTTGCTTGTTGCCTTATATAGATGTTGCGCTACAGCCAGGCAAGACCAGATTTGATAAAGAAAATCGCCAGAATCCAAATTTATTACAGCGCTAACTTATCTAATTCAGATTTCAGATACTGTGCCAGTTTAAGCATGCCGAATTGCCCCGCCTTTGCCTCTGAAAAAGGGGGCGGAGACATTTAACGGCTCAGTAAGTTAATCCTATGTATTTCAGTGCATTGGAAATTAGCAGCGATTATTAGCTCCGACCCCTTATTCCGACCCCTTATTCCGGGTGACGTTACTATCCGGCGCCGGCTCTACAGCAATTCAGTGGCAGTAAGTCTGCCAGAGAATGATTACACTGATTCTTTTGTATTAATATCCTGTCGGTACAACACCGCGTCAACCTCGCCCAGTGCGTCCCGGTGCAAAAAACGTTTTACAAACTGCATACCCAGTTTGCGCATGACACCAATGGAGCCGGCGTTATCCGGCATAGCAATGGCTGATAAAAACCGCACCTGACGGTTATGCGCCAGCACCGCGTCTGCTACTGCCCTGGCGGCTTCGCTGGCATAACCCCTGCCCCAGTATTCCCGCTTAAAGCGCCAGCCAATTTCCACATCATCAGCACTGGGTGTGGTGGTGTTAAAGCCCATGGGCCGTATTAATACCCAACCTAAATAGGCATCGTCGGCACGCCGCCGTACCTGCCAGATACCAAAACCACGGCTGCTATTACTATATTGCGCCATACGCGGCAAAAAAATTTCTTTTATGGCCTGCATACTGGTGCGCTTCCCACCGTTAAGGTAGCGCATGACTTCTTCGTCCTGATCAACGTCAAACAGCAGCTGCGCATCCTGCTCACACAGCAAGGCGAAACTCAGCCGCTCAGTTGCGGGTACTTGTATCATTATTCGTTCCTGGGTTGTGGTATTAATATCGGCGTTAGTACCCACATTCGCATTAGAGCATTATTACAGCTCGGCTTGCATGTAACGGGCCTGCTCACCCTGATAACTGGCCAGTGCCTGCTCTGCATTGTCGCAAAGCACGGTAACTTCGTTAAAGCCCTGCCGCTGCCAGTAAGGTACCGAGCCCTGCACCGCAACCAGTGCCAGTTTCGTCAGGCCCTGGCTTATTGCATGCTGCTGAGCGGTAGCAAGCAAGCGGCTGGCCAGCCCGAGGCCACGGGCGGCAGGGCTCACGGCCATATCGTGCAGGTACAAAAGCTGTGGCAAAGTACTTGGGGCAAAAGCCGATGCCAACGGCGTAATATAGCCACTGATTGAAGGATAACTGAATAAATAAGCTAATAACTGGCCGTTAGCGTTTTCAGCCAGCCAGCAACTGTCAGCAGCGACACTTAAACGTTGCTGCAATAGTGCCGGGCTTTCATATAAGGCATCGCTGTAGCAGCTATCTTGAAGTGCAACGACTGCCGTAATATCTGCCGGTTTAATTAATCGGATTGTTATTGTCATTGTGGTTGTCATTTTCTCAGCGCGGCAAAACCTGTTAAACACTACCCACTGTTTCTATCACTAAAATCCGCGCTTCGCCCACCGGGTGAGCGACATGCTCACAGCCAATACCGGCGTAAAAAATATCCCCGGCATTTAACCGGCTAACCTGCTCAGTGCCATCCTGGCGGTAATGCATATCTACCATGCCATCAAGCACCACAAACACTTCTTCACCATCATTGGTATGCCATTTGTACGGCTGATTTGTCCAGTGCAAGCGGGTGGTAATGCCATTCATACAGGCGATATCCAGAGCGCCCCAGGCACGGCTGGCGGTAAAGTCTTTACTGCGGATAATTTTCACGTTGGCTCCAAATCATATAAACGACGCGCAGGGTCAGCTGTTTTTTCTTATCGCAAAGGAGCAGCACAAGCAGTTCAACTATAAATCAACGACACTGCCCCTTTTGGTTTTAAGCATCGCTCTTGGTAACATTTGAAGCATAGCCTTTTGCAACATTTTGAAAAATAAAGAAAGTAGGAACATGATGAAAAACGATGCTCCGATTTTGGCTAATGTACCCGATAAAGGCGTAGGTGCCCAAATGGCTCCAATTATGCAGCCAGCTACTAAGACGATAAATACAACCGCGGATATCGCAGACCAGAACCGGACTTTTTGTACAGACATTATTTAACTCCTCGCACTACTAATCATACAGAATATCGCCAGCACCCTCATGCTTACAGCGCTAATTTATCTAATTCAGATTTCAGATAATGCGCCAGCTCAAGCATGCCATATTGCCCCGCCTTTGCTTCAGCGTCTGAATTATAGTTAGTATTGGTGTTCACATCATAGGCATAGCTGTTGCCCTCAGCATCCTGGATGGCCTCGATACCCGCAACCTGAATCGCATTCTGCTTAAGAAACATTTCATACTTATCAATAAACGCGGGGCGATAGTCTTGCAGAATTTCAAATTTGGCCTTGGGCTGCGCTGGCGTTTCGTCAGTGGGGCAAAACATGTCACCTATTGCGCAAGCATCGGCCGGGCAAAGTTCGAAGCCTTCAGAAGTATCCACTTTAACCGCATACAAAAACTTGCCGCCAATAAACTCGTGCCGGATGATAAAGGGTTCGGGCGCCTTAATATATTGTTGAATGAGCGTAATGCCATCAACCGGCGCATCAAAATCGGGCCCATCAAGATAGTCTTGCAGGGCCTGTACCGAGTGAAATAATTGCACCCCCTGGCCTTTTCCCCCACGGTTATGCTTAGTGATAAATGCGCCCATACCCAGCGAGTTTGCCGCTGCAATAATCTGCTTTTTGCCGACCGCAGCAATGGTTTTTGGCGTAGCTATGCCTGCTTTCTCTAACGCTAAGTACTGATGTACTTTGCTAATCTCTAAACTTAATGCCCGGCTGCCGTTGATCACTATACGGCCATGATATTCCAGCCAGGCGATAACCGCGCCAGCCAGTTCAGGGGCAAACCGGTGATCCCGGGTATGTGACGATGCACTCATCCGGTTATAAAAAACGCCTTGTGGTGGCTCAGCCGATAAATCGATTAAGCCCTCATCTAAATGCCATAACTCATAAGGGTAATTCAGCTCATCGAGTCTATTTTGTAAATGAACTGTCCATTCGTTGTTTTCATGTAGCACGTAAATCTTGCTCATTGAGTTAAGCCTTTAATTACC
>NZ_JAWVZF010000072.1:0-13292 GCF_033722355.1 Arsukibacterium sp.
ATAATGTCAGCGATATCGGCCTGATGCTCTTTTAATAGATGGGCAAAGCGCATCATTAACCGGGCGCGTTCAGAGACCGGAACTTCTTTCCACGTTAAAAACGCGGCTTTGGCCGACTCTACCGCCCGGGTCATTTCTTCTTTAGTGGCGCAAGGCACCTGAGCTATCACTTCCTGCGTAGCCGGGTTAGTGACGGGGATCAGTTTGTCACTGTTTGACGTGACGAACTCGCCGTCGATAAAATGCTTAACCTGTTGTGTCATATTGCTTCTCCCGGTTGTTAGGGGGTGTTGCCAGCGCGCTAATAGATCTAATTATTAAAATATGCTGACATACTGTAATTTAAAGCTGGTTCTTTCAGTGCAACGTTTGCTTAGTGCAACGTTACCGGTTGCAACTCCCGTTATGCTCGCCACAGCAACTCGCTCGCTTTCGCTCACTCAGACACTCTGTGGCTGTGCTAACGGGATTCCAACCTCACACTTGCTCTCGTTTTTACCGCAGTTACAGAACTTCAACTGCTAAGGCCACGGCTTCACCGCCACCAATACACAGCGAGGCCACACCTTTACTCAGGCCGCGGTTACGCAGGGCATGAATAAGAGTAACCAGAATACGGGCACCAGAGGCACCAATCGGGTGACCCAGTGAGCAGGCGCCGCCGTTGACGTTGACTTTGGCCTCATCCAGACCCAGCTCGTTAATGGCCAGCATGGTGACCATGGCAAAGGCTTCGTTAATTTCCCATAAATCAACCTGCTCTTTGTCCCAGCCGGCTTTTTGCAATAATTTCTGCATGGCGCCAACTGGCGCAACGGTGAACAGTTCAGGTCCCATTGAATGAGTGGCATGGGCAACGATCCGGGCCAGTGGTTTGACGCCCTGCGCTGTGGCATCAGCTTCGCGCATTAAGATCAGCGCCGCCGCACCATCAGAAATCGAGCTGGAATTTGCGGCAGTAATGGTGCCGTCTTTGGCAAAGGCAGGTTTTAAACCGGGGATCTTATCCAGTTTGGCATTGCCTGGCTCTTCATCCACGGTAAAGGTTACTTCGCCTTTGCGGGTCTGGAAGGTCACCGGCGTAATTTCGGCCTCGAAATTGCCATTGGCAATCGCCTGCTGAGCCCGGGTTGTCGACTGCACCGCAAAGGCATCCATCTGCTCACGGGTAATTTTTTTGTCATTGGCCGTATCCTGGGCAAAACAGCCCATCGCCTTACCGTCGTAGGCGTTTTCCAGACCATCGAGCATCATATGATCTTTAATTTCGCCATGGCCCATCCGGTAACCGGCACGGGCTTTAGGCAGCAGATAAGGGGCGTTTGACATTGACTCCATACCGCCGGCCACCACAACATCCGCACTGCCGGCACGCAGCAAATCATTAGCCAGCATGACTGCTTTTAAGCCTGAGCCACATACTTTATTAATAGTGGTAGCGCCTGCCGCTAACGGTAAGCCTGCTTTTAACATCGCCTGACGCGCCGGTGCCTGGCCTAAGCCGGCTGGCAGCACATTGCCCATGATAACTTCGTTAATTTTATCAACGTTAATTCCCGCCTGCGCCACGGCAGCTTTAATCGCGGTCGCACCCAATACGGTGGCATCAACACCGGCTAAGCCACCCATAAAGCCGCCAATCGCGGTACGTTTTGCAGCAACGATTACAATACTTTGTTCTTTGTTATCAGCAGCCATTTTGCTCTCCTATCAAGGTTGGCCTGAAAAGATGCCCAAGAGCCTACACCAAATTTACGTTTACGCCAACGTCAACCAACTAACACTATGGTAGTGACTCTCGTTCATAGTTCGGAAAATGGTGCAGGAAACTGTACAGTCAGACCAGCAGCCTCTGGCATTTTTGCTTTACAAAGCCCGCTAAATTGCCACTTTGCACAATTGCAATGCCATGTCACAGCTTTACCTTTACGTAAACTTCACTTATAGTTGGTGGCGTTTTTCCGGAAGGCAGTCATGATAGAAAAAGAAGAAAAAACCTATAGTATCAGCGAGCTGGCTAAAGAGTTCGACATTACTACCCGCAGTATTCGGTTTTACGAAGATCAGCGGCTGCTTTCGCCATTACGCAATGGCCAGACCCGCATTTATAGTAAACGCGATCGGGTTCGTTTAAAACTGATCCTGCGGGGCAAACGCCTTGGTTTCAGCCTGGCCGAGACCGGCCAGCTGTTTGAATTGTATGATGCGGATAAAAGCAGCGTTACCCAGTTAAATACCATGCTGAGATTAATTGAGCAGAAAAAAGCCGAACTGCATCAGCAACTGGATGATATTAAAGTGGTGCTAATGGAGCTGGTCACCGTTGAAAAACGTTGCCGCGACACCTTAGCCGATGCCAAACAATCTAAAACTGGTTAAGCAGTTTTACCTACACAGTTAACGGGGATTTACCATGATTAGCAGTTATAAAGGCCTGAACTTCGATTTAGGCGAAACCGTCGATATGATCCGCGAGCAGGTTAACGCCTTCGCCAGGGAAGAAATTGCCCCTCGTGCTGAGCACATTGATCAGGTAAACGAATTCCCGAATGAGTTATGGCGTAAGTTCGGTGATTTAGGCCTGCTCGGTATTACTGTTGATGAAAAGTACGGTGGTTCTGGCCTGGGCTATTTAGAGCATGTCGTCGCGCTGGAAGAAATCAGCCGCGCCTCAGCCTCTGTCGGCTTATCTTATGGCGCCCACTCTAATCTGTGTGTTAACCAGATTTTCCGTAACGGCACTGAAGCGCAAAAACAGAAATATCTGCCAAAACTTTGTTCAGGTGAGCACATTGGCGCCCTGGCGATGAGTGAGCCTAATGCCGGGTCAGATGTCGTCAGCATGAAGCTGCGAGCTGATAAGAAAGGTGACATGTACATCCTTAACGGCAATAAAATGTGGATCACCAACGGCCCCGATGCCCATACTTATGTAATTTACGCTAAAACCGATGTTAATGCCGGCAGCAAAGGCATTACTGCTTTTATTGTTGAGCGTGGCAGCAAAGGTTTCAGCACCGCCCAGAAACTGGATAAATTAGGCATGCGTGGCTCCAATACCTGCGAGCTGGTGTTTGAAGACTGTGAAGTACCGGCTGAAAACGTGCTGGGCCAGGTTGGTGGTGGCGTTAAAGTATTAATGAGCGGTCTGGATTACGAGCGCGTGGTGTTATCGGCCGGTCCGCTGGGCATTATGCAGGCCTGTATGGATGTCGTTGTCCCTTATATTCATGATCGCAAACAGTTTGGTCAGGCTATTGGCGAATTCCAGCTGGTACAGGGCAAACTGGCTGATATGTATACCCAGATGAATGCCGCTAAATCCTATGTTTATACGGTAGCAAAAGCCTGTGATCGCGGTGAAACGACCCGCAAAGATGCCGCGGCGGTCATTCTGTATTCGGCAGAGCTTGCCACCAGGATGGCACTGGATGCTATTCAGCTGCTGGGAGGTAACGGTTACATTAACGAATATCCTACCGGTCGTTTACTGCGAGACGCCAAACTGTATGAGATTGGCGCCGGCACCTCAGAAATTCGCCGGATGCTGATCGGCCGCGAGTTATTCACTGAGTCGAACTGATATGACCAAGATCGTAAGTAAAGTTAATCCGCGTACTGAGGAATTTCAGAAAAACGCCGATGCCATGCAGGCGGTGCTGGATGATCTGAATAATAAAGTACAGCAAATTAAACTCGGTGGCGGCGAAGCGTTAATTGCCCGTCATACGGCCCGGGGTAAGTTATTTGTGCGGGAGCGCATTCAGAAGCTGCTGGATCCCGGCTCGCCATTTTTGGAAGTGGGTCAGTTTGCCGGCTGGGAATGCTACGATGATTATGTTCCCTGTGCCGGCGTGGTTGCCGGTATTGGCCGGGTCAGTGGCGTTGAGTGTATGATTGTCGCCAATGACGCCACCGTTAAAGGCGGAACCTATTATCCGCTGACTGTTAAAAAACATCTGCGGGCGCAGGAAATCGCTGAGCGGTGTCACCTGCCCTGCATTTATCTGGTCGACTCCGGCGGTGCCAATCTACCGCGGCAGGATGAGGTATTCCCCGACAAACTGCATTTTGGCCGGATTTTCTTTAATCAGGCTAATATGTCAGCCAAAGGTATTCCGCAAATTGCCGTGGTAATGGGCCTGTGTACTGCCGGCGGCGCTTATGTGCCAGCAATGGCAGACGAGAGCATTATCGTTAAAGAACAGGGCACTATCTTTTTAGCCGGCCCGCCGCTGGTGAAAGCTGCCACCGGTGAAGAAGTGTCTGCTGAAGAGCTCGGTGGGGCTGATGTCCATTGCAAAATTTCCGGGGTGGCCGATCATTATGCGTTAAATGATGAACACGCGCTGCAACTGGCCCGCAATGCCATAAGCCGCTTAAACCGGCCGGCGCCACAGCCAATGGATGTGAAAGCACCGCAAGAGCCGCTATACGAGGCTAAAGAACTGTACGGCATTGTCGGTACCGACCTGCGCAAACCTTTCGATGTTAAAGAAGTGATAGCCCGGCTGGTTGACGGCTCTGATTTTGACGAATTTAAGCAATACTATGGCGCGACGTTAGTCTGCGGTTTTGCGCGCATCTTCGGCTATCCGGTAGGCATTGTCGCCAATAATGGGATCTTATTCTCAGAATCAGCTCAGAAAGGCGCTCACTTCATTGAATTGTGTGCCCAGCGCAAAATTCCACTGCTGTTTTTGCAAAACATTACCGGCTTTATGGTTGGTAAAAAGTATGAAGCTGAAGGGATTGCCAAGCACGGTGCCAAGATGGTTATGGCGGTGAGCTGTGCCAAAGTGCCTAAATTTACGGTGCTTATTGGCGGCAGCTATGGCGCCGGCAACTATGGTATGTGTGGCCGCGCCTATGACCCTACCATGATGTGGATGTGGCCAAATGCCCGAATTTCAGTAATGGGTGGCGAGCAGGCAGCGGGTGTCATGGCACAGGTCACTAAAGATGGCCTGGCCCGAAAAGGCGAAACGCTGTCGGCAGAGGCCGAAAAGGCCCTGAAAAAACCGATTATTGAGCAGTATGAGAAACAGGGTCACCCCTACTACGCCAGCGGGCGTTTGTGGGATGACGGCATTATTGACCCGGCTCAAACCCGGATGACCGTGGGCCTGGCGTTGGCCGCAGCACTTAATGCCCCAATTGAAGAGACGAAGTTTGGTGTGTTTAGGATGTGATGCAAGTGGTTGTCAGGTGCTTTGGCCATAGACGCTGCAATCGCGCCGTACAACTTTGTCAGAACACGCCGTGAATACATCCCTGTAGGCTCCTGTTTTTCATTCATGAAAAACACGGTTCTGAGCAAAGTGCACTGTGCGCTTGCTGCTACGAGGATTAAGCGGGTGCGGATGTGATTTTTTCGGCGACCGTTGCAGCCCTGGACGGGCGGAAACGAGCCCCCATGGATGGGTTCACGGCGTGTCGCAGACAAAAATACACGCAGCAACCGCGATATCGGAGAAAGGCGCTGGCCGGCTATTACTGAGCCATACCAAAAGCTAATACACTTTCGGAGAGAAAATGAACCAGGTTTACACCCAAGTAAGTATCGACCAGCGCGGCGTGGCCAGCTTAACGTTAAACCGGCCCGAAGTTCATAACGCCTTTGACGACCTGATGATTGCCGAACTGATCCAGGTACTCGACCAGCTGGCTGCCAATCCGGACGTACGGCTGTTGCTGTTAAACGCCACTGGTAAAAATTTCTCTGCCGGCGCCGATTTAAACTGGATGCGCTCGATGGCTGAAAAAGACTATCAGCAGAATCTGGACGACGCCAACGAGCTGGCCATGCTGATGCACAAGCTGGACAAATTCCCTAACCCCACCGTGGCCGTTGTACAGGGAGCCGCTTTTGGCGGCGCTGTTGGCCTGGTTGCCTGTTGCGATATTACCTTAGCCAGCGACAACGCCAGCTTTTGTCTGAGCGAAGTTAAAATTGGCCTTATTCCGGCCGTTATCAGCCCCTATGTAATGCGGGCGCTGGGCGAGCGGCAAAGCCGGCGTTATTTTTTAACCGCCGAGCGCTTTAGTGCTGCTACTGCAAAAGAGCTGGGGTTGCTGCACGAGGTTACCGCTGCCACTGAACTGACTGAAAAAACCGACAGCATTATCGATGGCCTGCTGCAAAACAGTCCGGCTGCGATCAGCGCGGCAAAAAGCCTTATTCACAATATTTATAATCGCAAAATCAGCAACAATGTGGTGGCACATACCACCCAGGCTATTGCCGAAATCCGGGTGTCGAGCGAGGGCCAGGAGGGCCTGGCAGCCTTTCTGGAAAAACGCCGCCCTAACTGGTTACAGCATTCGTTACAGGACAAATAAGTATGTTCCGCAAGATATTAATAGCTAACCGTGGCGAAATAGCCTGTCGGGTTATCGATACCGCTCATAAGCTCGGCATTCGCTGTGTCGCGGTATATTCAGAAGCCGATGCCAATGCCCGTCATGTAAGAATGGCTGATGAGGCTTATCTGCTGGGGCCGGCACCCAGCAAAGATTCCTACCTGCGCGGCGATAAGATTATCGATATTGCCAAACAAAGCGGCGCACAAGCGATCCACCCGGGTTACGGCTTTTTATCTGAAAACGAAGACTTTGCCAAAGCCTGTAGCGACGCCGGTGTGGTGTTTATTGGCCCGCCGGTGGGTGCTATCACTGCGATGGGCTCGAAAAGTGCTGCTAAAAAAATTATGGCCGATGCCGGGGTGCCGTTGGTGCCCGGTTATCATGGTGATGATCAGTCAGATGAAAAACTCAGCAGTGAGTCAGTCAACATTGGTTACCCGCAGCTGTTAAAAGCGGCCTATGGTGGCGGCGGTAAAGGCATGCGGGTCGTCTGGAAAAAAGAAGAATTCAGTGATGCCCTGGCCGGTGCCCGGCGGGAAGCTAAAGCCGGCTTTGGCAACGATAAAATGCTGATAGAGCGTTATCTGACCAAACCGCGCCATATTGAAATTCAGGTATTTTGCGATAATCACGGTAATGCCGTGTATTTAGCCGAGCGCGACTGTTCTATTCAGCGTCGTCATCAGAAAGTGATTGAAGAGGCCCCTGCCCCGCATTTTAGTAATGAGCAGCGCAAAGCCATGGGTGAGGCGGCGGTAAAGGCTGCCAAAGCTATCGATTATCGCGGCGCCGGTACCGTTGAGTTTTTGTTTGATGAAGACGGTTCCTTTTATTTTATGGAAATGAATACCCGGTTGCAGGTAGAGCACCCGGTAACAGAGATGATCACCGGTCAGGATCTGGTTAAATGGCAGTTACTGGTAGCCGCCGGTGAACACCTGCCACTTAGCCAGCATGAAGTTCAGATTGATGGCCACGCCATTGAAGTTCGGGTGTATGCAGAAGATCCCAATAACGATTTCCTGCCGCAAACCGGCAAACTGACTTATTTACGCCAGCCTGAAGCCAGCCGTCATGTGCGGGTCGATACCGGTGTTGTTGAAAATGACGAGGTATCACCTTACTACGACCCGATGATTGCCAAACTTATTGTCTGGGATGAGAGCCGTGACCGAGCCATTGCCCGTATGCTGCGGGCACTGGATGATTACCGGATTGCCGGTGTTACCACTAACTTAAGCTTTTTAACAAGCTTAACTGAGCATCCGGCATTTAAAGCGGCTGAACTTGATACCAACTTTATCAATCAGCATCAGGTCGATCTGTTTGCTCCGGCCAGCAAGGAAGATAATCAGGCGCTGGTGCTGGCAGCGCTGTTTATCTTAGAACAGCAAAAAGCGCCGGTTACGGCCAATACCAGCTTAAGCCCGTGGCAATACAGCCATGGCTGGCGTTTAAATGAAACGCCGACAGTACTGCTGAATTTAATTCATGACGATAAGGCAGAGCAATTAATCGTCCGTGAACAGCAGCAACATTATCTGGTTGAGCTGCAGGGCCAGCAAATTTGTTGCCAGGCACAACTTAATGGCGATGAGCTTAGTGCAACGCTGGGCGATCATAAAACCAAGGTGCGGGTTAGTCGGTATCAGGACACCATCAGTGTCTTTATCAAGCATCATCGTTACGATTTTATTTACCGCACTGAGGTTACGACCGAGCTGGACAGCAGTGAGCATGCCGGCAGCTTAACGGCACCGATGAACGGCACTATTGTTGCCGTGATGGCAAAAGCCGGTGCTAATGTCAAAGCCGGTGAAACTCTGGTGGTGATGGAAGCGATGAAGATGGAATACAGCATTAAGGCGCCGACAGATGGCGTGGTAAATGAAGTATTTTACAGCGCCGGCGATCTGGTAAAAGATGGTGCTGAACTGGTTGATTTCAGTGCGGAGGAAGCATGAGCCTGCCAAAACAGGTCCGGATAGTAGAAGTCGGCCCGCGCGATGGCCTGCAAAATGAGCAAAGCGTCAGCACATCGGATAAAATCGCGCTGATCGACATGTTAAGCGCTGCCGGCCACAGCTACATTGAAAGTGGAGCCTTTGTCTCCGCAAAGTGGGTGCCGCAGATGGCTGACTCCAGCGACGTATTTAGCGGCATCAGCTGCAAAGCCGGGGTTACTTATGCTGCGCTGACACCTAACTTAAAGGGATACGAAGCAGCCAAAGCAGCTGGCGCCACAGAAGTGGCGATATTTGGCGCGGCATCAGAAGCCTTCAGCCAGAAAAATATTAACTGTTCTATCAGCGAAAGCCTGGAACGCTTCTCACCGGTGCTGGCAGCAGCTAAGACTGACGGCATGAAAGTGCGTGGCTATGTATCCTGCGTGGTTGGCTGCCCTTATCAGGGTGAAGTGGCACCTTCTGAAGTCGCCCGGGTAGCGAAAGCCTTGCTCGAGATGGGCTGCTACGAAATTTCACTGGGCGATACCATTGGTGTCGGCACACCGAATACTGTTAACGCGATGCTCGATGCCGTGCTGGCTGTGGTACCCGCAGAAAAACTGGCGGTGCATTTTCATGATACCTACGGCCAGGCACTGACCAATATTTATGTAGCACTTAACCGCGGTATCAGCGTTATTGACAGTGCAGTGGCCGGTTTGGGCGGCTGCCCTTATGCTGCCGGTGCGTCGGGCAATGTGGCCACCGAAGATGTGGTCTACTTACTTAATGGCCTGGGCATTTCGCATGGTATCGATTTAACCGCCCTGGCAGAGGCCGGCTGGTTTATCACCGGCAAGCTCGGCAAGCAGCCTAGTTCTAAAGTAGGATTGGCACTTAAGGCCAAGTGCAAGCAAACTGGTGGTTAGTTAACAGCAGAAACAAAGGTTCTTCGAACACGGTAAGCACTCCGTACAACTTTGCCGAAACACGCCGTAAATACGTCCCTGTAGGCTCCTGTTTTTCATCCATGAAAAACACGGTTCCGGCCAAAGTGTACTGCGCGCTAACCTCTGCACAGATGCAAGCGGATGCGGATGTGATTTTTTCTGAGACCGTTGAAGCCCTGGACGGGCGGACAAATTCGTCAGGAACGAATTTGAACAGCTCCGCTGGCCCGAAGGGTGAACTTCACGGATGAAGTTCATAAACGAGCCCCCAGGGAGGGGTTCACGGCGTGTCGCAGACAAAAATACACGTAGCAGCAGCGAAGTCGAAGAACAGCTCTACAATAAAGTTCAGCAAAGAACAGAGGACAACAAATGGCAGGGTTTAATAAAGTCGTACATAGCTACGAAGACGCCATGGCCGGCCTGCAGGACGGTATGACCGTGATTGCCGGTGGCTTTGGTTTATGCGGTATACCAGAGGGCTTAATTGCTCAGATCAAGAAAATGAAAACCAAAGATCTCACTGTGGTGTCAAACAACTGCGGTGTTGACGGCTTTGGCCTGGGCATTTTACTGGAAGACCGGCAGATCAAAAAAATGGTGGCCTCTTATGTCGGTGAAAACGCTCTGTTTGAAAAACAACTGTTGAGTGGCGAGCTGGAAGTGGAACTGACTCCGCAAGGCACCCTGGCCGAAAAAATGCGCGCCGGCGGTGCCGGTATACCCGCTTTTTTCACTGCCACCGGCTACGGCACCCCGGTAGCCGAGGGCAAGGAAACCCGCGAGATTAATGGCCGCCACTATGTACTCGAGCCTGCCATTACCGGCGACTTTGCCATAGTGCGTGCGTGGAAAGCTGACCGTTATGGCAACCTGGTATTTCGCCACACCTCAATGAACTTTAACCCGATGGCCGCAACCGCCGGTAAAATTACCGTGGCGGAAGTAGAAGAAATTGTCGAGCCGGGCGAACTGGAACCCTCACAAATTCACACCCCGGGTATTTACGTGCAGCGCGTCATCAAAGGCAGCTTTGAAAAACGCATCGAACGTCGTATGGTGCGGCAAGGTTAAGGAGGCAACGATGGCTTTATCTCGTGAACAGGTAGCAATGCGCGTTGCGCAGGAATTAGAAGATGGTTACTACGTTAATCTGGGTATTGGTATTCCTACCCTGGTAGCCAATTATGTGCCCGAAGGCATTGAAGTCATGCTGCAATCGGAGAACGGTTTGCTGGGTATGGGGCCCTACCCGACTGAAGCACAGCTTGACGCCGATATGATTAATGCTGGTAAAGAAACCGTCACCGCCATTAAGGGTGCGGCGATATTCAGCTCAGCGGAAAGCTTTGCCATGATCCGTGGCGGCCATGTCGATTTAACCGTACTGGGGGCGTTTGAAGTGGATCAGAACGGTAATATCGCCAGCTGGATGATCCCGGGCAAACTGGTCAAAGGCATGGGCGGCGCCATGGATTTAGTCGCCGGTGCCCAAAACATTGTCGTGACCATGACCCACGCCGACAAATACGGTAACAGCAAGCTGTTAGAAAGCTGCACCCTGCCGCTGACCGGCGTTGGCTGTGTGAAGAAAATCGTTACCGATCTCGCGGTACTGGAAGTACGTAACGGTGCTTTCCATCTGCTGGAACGTGCTCCGGGCATTACTGTTGAGGAAATTCAGCAGAAAACGGCCGGTAAACTGGTCGTTGCAGGGGAAATCCCGGAGATGGTATTTAACTGACGTCCCAGTCATAACAGAAAAGGCGCCACGGCGCCTTTTTTTATCGCTTAAGCCTGGCCAGCAAGCTGGAGGTATCCCAGCGGCCGCCACCCATCTGCTGAACCTCGCTGTAAAACTGGTCTACCAACGCCGTTAAAGGTAAATGGCTGCCGTTTTTGCGCGCTTCATTTAAGGCTATCGCTAAGTCTTTGCGCATCCAGTCAACGGCAAAACCAAAATCGTATTTACCATCCAGCATGGTCTGCGAGCGGTTCTGCATCTGCCAGGATGAGGCGGCGCCCTGTGAAATAACCTCAACGACGGCTGCACCATCCAAACCTGCGTTCTGAGCAAAACTAAGTGCTTCGGCCAGGCCCTGCACCACACCGGCAATACAAATCTGGTTAACCATTTTCGCCAGCTGCCCTGATCCGGCCGGTCCCAGCAATTTAGCACAGCGTGCATAGCTCATAATGGCCGCTTGCGCTTTATCAAACGCGGACGGCTGGCCACCGAGCATAACGGTCAGAACGCCTTTTTCAGCGCCGGCCTGACCTCCGGATACCGGTGCATCCAAAAAGCCGATTTGCTTTGCTTTACAAGCTTCGCTGAGCTCACGGGCTAATTCCGCCGATGCGGTGGTATGATCTGTCAGCACGCCACCACGAGGCATTGTCGCCAGCACGCCGTTATCGCCATAAACCACTGAGCGGACATCATCATCATTACCGACACAGATAAACACCAGCTCAGCGTCTGCGGCGGCCAGCGCAGGGCTGGTGGCAGAGCGGCCAGCATATTGTTTAACCCAGGCCTGCGCTTTGCTAGCAGTGCGGTTATAGACACAAACCTGATAGCCTTTCTGTTGCAAATAGCCCGCCATCGGGTAACCCATTACGCCCAGACCGATAAACGCGACTTTACCTTTACTCTCAATTGACATAAAAATGACTTATAGCTATGAAATGATAAGCTGTTAGCTTACAAACTTAGCCATCTAAAAGAAAGCGGCTGAGTGAAGATAAAGCGTGCTGCAGTATTGGCAAAGCCAAACCATTTTCAATTTTCAAAATTTAACCGGGAAACAGAATGACCAGTATTCATCAGTTTAAAGTGAAAAATGGCCAGGGTCAGGAAGTCGATCTGGCGACTTATCAGGGTAACGTCGTGCTGATTGTTAATACCGCCAGTCAGTGTGGCTTTACCCCGCAGTATCAGCAGCTGGAAGCGCTGTATCAGCAGTACAAAGACCGTGGCTTAGTTGTGCTGGCTTTTCCGTGTAACCAGTTTGGAAACCAGGAGCCGGGAGACAATCAGGACATTCAACAGTTTTGTCAGCTGAACTATGGCCTGAGCTTTCCGGTTATGGCCAAGGTGAATGTTAATGGCGTTAAAGCATCACCGCTGTTCGAGCATTTAAAAGACAGTGCCCGTGGCTTGCTGAAAACCCGAGCCATTAAATGGAATTTTACCAAGTTTCTGATAAACAAGCAGGGTGAAGTTGTTAAACGCTACGCCCCCCGGACGAAACCCGGCAGCATCGCCCAGGCGATAGAAGAACTGCTGTAAATTTGATCTGGCGCTAATAATGTCAACATCAGCTGATCTACACTTATCAGAAAATAACGGACCGCAGATAAGCGCGAGGTTACCGATGAGAGTTGCTGTGTTCAGTGCCAAAAAATATGATGAAGCCGGCTTTAACCAATGGGCTGATCCGAGCCTGCAATTCAGCTATTTTGACAGCCGCTTAAATGCCGTTAATGTCAAACTGGCACAGGGTTGCCATGCTATTTGTGCCTTTGTAAACGACGATTTGTCGGCGCCCGTGCTTAAGCAAATGTCCGAAATGGGCATAGAGATGGTCGCCCTGCGTTGTGCCGGTTTTAATAATGTTGATCTGGAAACCGCTAAAGCCCTGGGCATCAGAATAGCCCGGGTTCCTGCGTACTCACCAGAAGCGGTCGCAGAGCATACGGTTGCCATGATGCTGACCTTAAACCGCAAACTGCATAAAGCCTTTAACCGGGTCAGAGATGACAATTTTGCGATTGATGGTTTGCTCGGATTTAATATGCATGGCAAGACTGTAGGCTTAATTGGCACTGGCCGGATTGGGATGGCAACCGCCCGCATATTAAAAGGGTTTGGCTGTAAACTGCTCTGCTATGATATTGAGCCGGCAAAAGCGCTGGCAGAACACTATGTCAGCCTCAATGAGCTCTATGCGCAAAGTGACATTATCAGTTTGCACTGTCCGCTTACTCCGGCTACTAAACATTTGATCAATACCGACTCACTGGCAAA
>NZ_JAWVZF010000073.1:0-12916 GCF_033722355.1 Arsukibacterium sp.
AAATAAATCTGCCACTAAACCATAATCAGCAACCTGGAAAATAGGCGCTTCAGCGTCTTTATTTATTGCAACGATAACTTTTGAATCTTTCATCCCGGCAAGGTGCTGAATAGCGCCTGAAATGCCGACCGCAATATAGAGATCCGGCGCAACTATCTTACCGGTTTGACCAACCTGCATGTCGTTGGGAACAAACCCTGCATCGACTGCTGCGCGGGAGGCACCAATAGCGGCATTCAGTTTGTCAGCAATACCATTTAACATGGTAAAATTCTCGCCATTCTGCATGCCGCGACCGCCTGAAATAATCACTTTGGCCGCTGTCAGGTCAGGCCTGGCAGATTTAGTCAGCTCTTCACCGATAAAAGATGACACCTGCAGATTTTTGATAATATCCAGTTTTTCAACTTCAGCCTGGTTACCCTCTGCCGCTGCGGCAAATGCTGAGCCACGCACCGTCAATACTTTAATCGCATCAGTTGATTGAACTGTCGCTATGGCATTTCCGGCATATATTGGCCGCACAAAGGTATCTGCACTTTCAATTGCAATGACGTCTGACAGTTGCGCGACGTCAAGCAATGCCGCAACCCGGGGCAACATGTTTTTACCTGTTGTTGTCGCGGCAGCCAGAATATGGCTGTAATCTTTGCCAATTTCAGCGACCAGTGCTGCCACGTTTTCTGCCAGCTGATGGCCATAGGCACTCGCGTCAGCCACGAGGACTTTCGTCACCCCGGCGATAGCGGCGGCAGCGCTGACGGCATTCTCACAGTTTTCGCCTGCAACCAGCAGATGAATGTCTCCGCCAATCTTGCTTGCAGCCGCAACCACTTTGTGAGTATCGGCTTTAAGCGCGTCATTACTATGCTCTGCGATTACTAAAATTGTCATCAGATCACCTTCGCTTCATGCTTTAATTTTTCAACAAGTTCTGCAACCGACTCGACGATTATGCCACCCTGGCGGCTTGGTGGTGCGGTGACTTTCAACGTCGTGACATTTGAATTCAGATTTACTCCCAAACTATCAGCCGCTTTAATATCAAGCGGTTTTTTCTTTGCTTTCATGATATTAGGTAGCGATGCATAGCGGGGTTCATTTAACCGTAAATCGGTAGAAACGACGGCAGGTAATGACAACTCGACCGTTTGCAAACCACCGTCGATTTCTCTTGTCACCTGAACTTTATCGTCTTTAACCTCAACCTGAGAGGCAAAAGTACCCTGCCCCATTCCTGTTAATGCCGCCAGCATTTGAGCGGTTTGGTTATTGTCAGAATCTATCGCCTGTTTACCCAGAATAACCAGTTGAGGTTGCTCTTGTTCAACCAGTTTTGCCAACAGCTTAGCGACCTGTAAAGAATCCAGATTATGCTCTGTTTCCAGATGAATAGCCCGGTCAGCCCCTAACGCCAGCGCTGTTCGAAGTTGCTCCTGCACTGCTTTAACGCCGATAGATACTGCGACCACTTCTGTTGCAATCCCGGCTTCTTTTAAACGCACCGCTTCTTCCACCGCAATTTCACAAAACGGGTTGAGTGCCATTTTAACGTTGGCTAAATCGACACCGGTTTGGTCGGCTTTTACCCGAACTTTGACGTTGTAGTCGATAACCCGTTTAACCGGAACTAATATCTTCATATAATCCTCTTCGATTGCATGCCAACGCTCGCCTGCTGCCAGGTTTACGTTAAGGTAAACATAACGCTATATATTGCTGCACAATCTACTTACTGTTGACGTTAACGTCAACCTGCAATACCCTTATCAGCACAATAAACACAGTGAATACTGTAAATATAAGCATCCAAGAGGTAACCATCGTGGAAAGAGAAGCAATGGAGTTCGATGTCGTAATCGTTGGCGCCGGGCCAGCGGGCTTGTCGGCCGCGATCCGGTTGATGCAGCAAGCACAGCAAGCCAGTAAAGAAATCACCGTTTGCGTCGTCGAAAAAGGCTCAGAAGTGGGCGCCCACATATTGTCTGGTGCAGTCTTTGAACCCAGAGCACTGGACGAGTTATTGCCTGACTGGCAAAAGACCGGGGCGCCACTGACAACACCGGTGACTCACGATGATATCTATTTGTTTAGTGATGCCAAAAGCAGCCGCAAATTACCCGGCTTCGCCGTACCTAAAACCATCCATAACAGCGGCAATTATATAGTGTCAGTTGCCAACCTGTGCCGCTGGCTGGCTGAACAAGCTGAGGCTCTGGGCGTAGAGATTTTTCCGGGTTTTGCCGCCAGTGAGTTCCTGCTCGAAGACGATGTGGTAAAAGGTATTGTCATCGGAGATATGGGCCTGGACCGCGACGGAAAACCAAAAGACAGTTTTACCCCCGGTATGGAGCTGCGGGCGAAATATACCTTATTTGCTGAAGGTTGCCGCGGCCATCTCGGTAAACAACTTATTAATCACTTCAAGCTGGATAAAGATGTATCCCCCCAGCACTACGCCATCGGTTTCAAAGAGATTTGGGATGTGCCTGCCAATAATCACCACCAGGGGCTGGTTGTCCACTCTGCCGGCTGGCCGCTTGCTGATGAAGCCTCTGGCGGCGGTTATCTATATCATGCCGAAAACCAGCAGATTGTCGTCGGTCTGATTATCGACCTGAACTACAGCAATCCTTATCTTGATCCCTTTGCTGAATTTCAGCGCTATAAGCAACACCCGACCATTAAGCAGTATCTGACTGATGGTAAACGTGTCAGTTATGGTGCCAGAGCCATTACGAAAGGCGGACTGAATAGTTTGCCCAAAATGACCTTTGCGGGCGGTATTTTGCTGGGCTGTAATGCCGGCACACTGAACTTTGCCAAAATAAAGGGAAACCATACCGCTATGAAGTCAGGCATGCTGGCGGCAGAGACGGTATTTACTGCGTTAACTAATGATGATGCTGGCGGTAAAGATTTAACCCAATATACCGATGCGGTAAAACAGAGCTGGCTGTATCAGGAATTACACCGCTCCCGCAACTTTGGACCGGCAATGCACAAATTTGGCACATTCTGGGGCGGTGTTTTCAATACCATAGAGCAGAATTGGTTTGCAGGTAAGCTCCCTTTCACCCTGAAAGATAACAACCGCGATTATGCACAACTGAAGCTTGCGGCTGATAGCAATAAGATTGATTATCCCAAACCAGACAATATTATTAGTTTTGACAGACTGACCTCGGTTTATCTGTCAAATACCAATCATGAAGAAGAGCAGCCATGTCACTTAAAGCTCGCCGATCCGAGCATTCCGATTGAGGTTAATCTGCCAAAGTATGCCGAACCGGCCCAGCGTTACTGTCCGGCAGGCGTCTATGAAGTGATCAGTGAGGATGGCCAGGCGCCACGGTTTCAGATAAATGCGCAAAATTGTATTCACTGTAAAACCTGTGATATTAAAGATCCCAGCCAGAACATTACCTGGGTAACACCTGAAGGTGGGGGCGGACCTAATTACCCCAATATGTAATTCGGGTTAAGTCAGCAAATGCCAGCGACATTCTAAATTGGTTAGCCCATACCAGGCTAACGCTTGCCGCACGCGCCAGCAGCCCCTAAACTAGGGGCTGCTTTTTTTATTTAAGAATCATATGACAGAACCTAGCCAATATCGTTTAAATAAATTTATCAGTGACACCGGCTTTTGCTCACGTCGGCAGGCCGACAAGTATATCGAACAAGGATTAGTCACGGTAAACGGGGTGATTGCACCAGTGGGTTTGAAAGTGTCGGCCAGTGACGTTGTCGCTATACAAGGCAAGCCCCTCAAAGATAAGCCAACCCGGGTGTATCTGGCGTACCACAAACCGGTTGGTGTTACTTGTACTACCGAGCGACATATCAAAGGCAATATTATTGATGCCATCGGCTATCCTGAGCGTATATTCCCGATAGGCCGCCTCGACAAACCGTCAGAAGGCCTTATATTTCTTACCAATGACGGTGATATCGTTAATAAAGTTTTACGCGCTGGCAATGCTCATGAAAAAGAATACACGGTGACAGTAAACAAGCCAATTACAGCGAATTTCATTCAGAAAATGGCCAGTGGCGTGCCTGTTCTTGATACTGTCACCCTGCCCTGCAGAGTCAGCCAGGTCTCTAAAAATACTTTTAAAATCATATTAACTCAGGGTCTTAACCGCCAAATTCGCCGTATGACCGAATACCTTGGTTACGACGTTATCAAACTAAAACGAACCCGGATTATGCATGTGCGGCTGGCAGACCTTCGCGCCGGCCAGTGGCGATTACTCGATAAGTACGAGCTGGCACAAATGGAACAATTAGTGCAGCATTCCAGTAAAACAGCCTGTGACGATAATTCAAATCCACAGGATATTGAGGAGTAGCAGCACTAATGGATCGCCCCTCGTCTTCGTATCTGCTGTCACTGCTGGCCGGTCCCGCACTTTTCCTGTCGGTATTATTCAATGAGCCATTGTTTACAGGCATGTCGCAAGCCGCCTGGGTACTCAGTGGCCTGACAGCGTGGATGGCCATCTGGTGGATTACCGAAAGCGTACCAATACCGGTAACCTCATTACTACCAATAGTAGTGATACCTTTACTGCGCCTCGACACCATCAGCAACGTGACTGCGCCCTATGCTGATCCACTGATTTTTCTGTTTCTCGGTGGTTTTATTATATCGATTGCTATGGAGCGCTGGAATTTGCACCAGCGTATTGCCCTGCTAACGCTTTTGGCAGTAGGCAGCAAACCCAGCCAGCAAATTGCCGGCATGATGCTGGTTACCGCTTTTTTATCCATGTGGATGTCCAATACCGCGACGGCGGTTATGATGCTGCCAATTGCGCTGTCAATTATCACAATGCAGGACACAGGCAGTGATAAATTCGCCAAAGCCATGTTGTTGTCTATTGCTTATGCAGCCAGTATAGGCGGTGTCGCCACCCTGATTGGCACGCCTCCTAATGCCTTACTTGCCGGTTATTTACGCAATCAGTATCAATTAGAGATAAGTTTTGCAAACTGGATGTTACTGGGTGTGCCGGTAGCGATTGTGATGTTATTCGCTGCCTGGTATTGGTTAACTCAGTGGCATTTCCGGTTGTATCAGGAAAAAGTGCTGGTCAGCCGCCAGTTGTATCTTGATAAACTTACCGCGCTAGGACCGATGCAGCGGGCTGAAAAAATAGTGTTAGCTGTTTTTTTGCTGGCGGCTTGTTTATGGGTATTCAGAGGCTGGCTGGTCAGTCTTACCGGTTTGCCGTTAAATGATACATTAACTGCCATTTTCTGCGCCAGCCTGCTGTTTGTTATCCCGGTTAACCTGAAAAGCGGCCAGCGGGTGCTTAGCTGGGAGGATTGCACCAAATTGCCATGGGGCATTTTAATTTTATTCGGCGGCGGCCTGACGCTTGCTGCCCAGATACAGCAATCTGGCCTGGCAGACTTTATCGCTGGCCAGGTGGGTGCGCTCGGTACGATTAATTTGCTATTGCTGATCGTTATGGTGACGACTGTTATTATTTTTCTAACAGAAGTAACCAGCAATACAGCGACTGCCGCAGCATTTTTGCCACTGCTGGGCCCGGTGGCCGTGTCTCTTAATACCAGCGCCTCAATGCTGGTTATTCCTGCAGCAATTGCTGCCAGTTGTGCTTTTATGATGCCAGTGGCGACGCCACCTAATGCTATTGTCTTCGGCTCTGGCAAACTAAAAATTGCTGATATGGTAAAAGCAGGCCTGATCCTGAACCTGTTGGCAATTATCGTGATCACTGCTGCAGTCTGGTTTATCAGCCCAAGGCTATTTGCTTTTTAATCTGGTATACGCGGGCAGGTGCTTCAGCACAGAGCAGATAATAAAAAAGCAGCCATAGGCTGCTTTTTTATTATCTGGAGCGAGTAACGAGGTTCGAACTCGTGACCTCGACCTTGGCAAGGTCGCGCTCTACCAGCTGAGCTATACTCGCGAAAACCTGGTATTTTTATACGCTGATATCAACAAAATGGTGCCCGGGGCCGGACTTGAACCGGCACGGGGTTTCCCCCGAGGGATTTTAAATCCCTTGTGTCTACCGATTTCACCACCCGGGCAGACAACTTTTATGAAAATTTCACACGGCGTTATGGAGGCGGGTCCCGGAGTCGAACCGAGATAGACGGATTTGCAATCCGCTGCATGGCCATTCTGCCAACCCGCCAATAAACTGCTGCACCACTCTGTTTAAGAGTTGGAGCGAGTAACGAGGTTCGAACTCGTGACCTCGACCTTGGCAAGGTCGCGCTCTACCAGCTGAGCTATACTCGCGATGCTTATGGCCATGTGCCTTAACACGAGACGCATTCTACTGTTTTAATTAAGCCAGTCAATAACAAATTCGTCGTTTTACAACTGACTGCTTAAATTTTAACTCACTTGTATTAATTATCTGCAATCAGCTCACTGGCGCGATAAATCATGCCAGGCAGCCGTTAAATACTGATACATAGACCATACAGTTAATAAGGTTGCTATATAAAGCATGCCGTACCCTACCGGTGTAAACCAGGCCAGCAAGGTAAACTGCGGTTGCCAGATCAAACCTATCAGCGCCAGCATCTGGGCAATGGTTTTATATTTACCAAGATTAGATACCGCCACGTTGGCTCTTTTGCCTATTTCTGCCATCCATTCGCGCAGCGCAGAAATTGCAATTTCGCGGCTGATAATAATAATGGCTGGAATGCTGAACCACAACGTTTGCTCATGGATTGCTACTACCACCAGCGCCACGGCCACCATAACTTTATCAGCCACCGGATCCAAAAACGCCCCAAACGGCGTAGACTGCTCAAGTTTCCGCGCCAGATATCCATCCAGTGCATCCGTAATGGCCGCTAAACAAAATACCAAGGCAGCCCAAAAACGGTAATACTCCCAGCCGGAATAAAAACATATAATAAATACCGGGATCAGCAGCAGCCTGAACATTGTTAACAAATTGGGAATATTCCACATATTACAGTTCTCGAAAAATCAATGGTGCTATGCTACTTGTTATGACAAGCCTGGTAAATCTTTTCTGCTTGTTGTCTTGAAATACCGGGTACGGAACTCAGTTCGCTAACCGATGCTTTCATCACACCCTGCAGCCCCCCCAAATATTGCAATAGTGCTTGTCGTCGTTTTTCACCAATGCCGGCGATATTTTCCAGCGGGCTTTTTGTCATACTTTTACCCCGCTTGCTGCGATGGCCGGTGATCGCAAAACGATGTGCTTCATCACGTATCTGCTGAATTAAATGTAAAGCGGGACTGTCTTCGGCTAAATGCAGATGGCGGCCAGTGTCACCGAGGATCAGCGTCTCCAGCCCGGGTTTACGGCTAATACCTTTGGCAATACCAATAAGTAAAGGCTTTTTAATATGGGGCCATTCGGCAAACTCGGCCAGTGCAATATTTAATTGGCCCTGCCCGCCATCAATAAAAATGATATCTGGTATTTTGGTTTCATCAGTTAATTTGCCGTAGCGCTTATTAATAGCAAACTGCATCGCTGCATAATCATCGCCACCAGTAATGCCGGTAACATTGTAGCGCCGATATTCCTGCTTATAAGGCCCTTCGCCGTCAAAAACCACACAGGATGCGACTGTTGCCTGTCCCATGGTGTGGCTGATATCAAAACATTCCATTCGTTTGACAGGCTCTTCAATGCCCAGTAGTAATTTCAACGCGGCATATCTCAGTTGCATTTTCTGCCCCGCTGACTGCCGGCTGTCACAGGCCAGCGTGGCATTTTTTTGCGCCAGACTAAGATACTGCGACTTTTCACCCCGTTTAGCCGCAATAATCCGTACTTTTCTGCCTGCAGCATCACTGATTGCTTCTGCTAATGACACGGTATCTTCAAGTTCCAGCGGCAGCACGATTTCCGGAGGGATCTGCTGCCCCCCCCCGCCACTCAAGTAAAACTGCAGCAGAAAAGCCGTCAGCACTTCTTCTCGTTCCGTATTGGCAGGAACTTTGGGATAATAAGATTTAGAGCCCAGAATTTTTTGCTGGCGGACAAACAAGACATGAACCACCGCTACCTGGCCTGACATCGCAAAGCCAATAATATCAAGCTCAGCATGCTCGCCGCTTACATACTGCTGCTCCTGTACTTTACGCAATGCCGTAATTTGATCCCGAAAACTGGCCGCCTCTTCAAAAGCGAGTTGCTCACTGGCGCTGTTCATTTTTTGCACCAGCTGCTCAACGACCTGCTGATTTTTACCGCTGAGAAATAAGCTGGCCAGCTGCACTTGCTCGGTATAATCTTCATCCGAGATCTTGCCGACGCAGGGTGCTGAGCAAAGCTTTAACTGATATTGCAGACAAGGCCTGGTCCGGGCCCGGTAAAAGCCATCTTCGCACTGACGAATGGGAAAAATTTTCTGCAGCGTTTTCAGGCTTTGCCAGACCGCTCCAGCATTAGGATAAGGGCCGAAATATTGCCCGGCTTGTTTGCGCGGTCCGCGATGTGAACTGATGCGCGGGTGTTTGTGGCCGGAAATAAAGATGTAAGGGTAAGATTTGTCATCCCTGAGCAGCACATTATATTTGGGCATAAACTGCTTTATCAGGTTATTTTCCAGAATCAACGCTTCTGTTTCACTATGTGTCGCGGTAATTTCAATGCTGGCAATCTGTGCGACCAGGGCGCGGGTTTTTACGCTGTCCAGCTGCTGCCGGAAATAACTGCTAAGCCGCTTTTTGAGATCCTTAGCCTTGCCAACATAAATAACCTGCTCCTCCTGATTAAACATCCGATAGACGCCAGGCTGAGCAGGAACTGAGGCTAAAAAGGTTTTCGGGTCAAACATTGAGTCAGGAAGATACCTTGGCAATATCAATCATACCGTGGCGCAATGCCAGGTGGGTTAATTCAACATCACCGCTGATAGCGAGCTTTTCGAACATCCGGTAACGATAGGAATTAACGGTTTTGGCGCTGACACTTAATTGCTCTGCAATATCGTTTACTTTCTGACCACGGGTAATCATCAGCATAATTTGTAATTCACGATCTGACAGGCCGTCAAACGGATTCTCACTATGGTTGTTCACCTTAGCCAGAGCCATTTTTTGCGCTACTTCATCTGAGATGTGCCGCACACCGCTGTATACTTTCCGAATGGCTGATACCATCTCCTTCGGCGCCGAGTTTTTAGAAATAAAACCTGCTGCACCCAGTTGCATCACTTTAGTAGGTACCGGCTCTTCACACGACACTGACAACGCCAGAATTTTGATATCAGGACAAAAATGCAAAATCCGCTTGGTTGCAGTCATACCGCCCATACCAGGCATATTCATATCCATCAGCACCACATCAGGTTCATGCTGACGACAAAACTGCAGAGCTTCCTCACCGGATCCAGCTTCGCCTATCACCTTGATACCGCGCTCATCCATTAGTATGCGACTGATCCCAGTTCGTACAAGCTCATGATCATCAACTAACAGCACGTTAATCAACTTAGCCTCTCCGTCTCACTGGTTATTAGAATTTTTATGCAGCTAGCATAGTCGAGCCGGAGCTTTTCTGCTAACTGGTTCGACACCAATACTATAGATTTGGCTTTTTCAGCTGATAGTGTGCCAGAAAGGTAAATAATAGGAAACATTATTCAGTAACTATTTAACCTGAATAATAAGTATTAATGAACAAAGAATGGAATGTTAGCAGAATTGCGATTTAGCATCAGGAAAGTGGCGGAGGGAGAGAGATTCGAACTCTCGGTGGGCTATTAACCCACGCCGGTTTTCAAGACCGGTGCATTAAACCGCTCTGCCATCCCTCCGCGCTATGGGGGGAATATTAAGAACTCCCCCCGGCTTTGTAAAGCGCTTTTTGTTCACTTTTGACTGTTTGGCTATTAATCCGCCAACAACGATGCATTTTTCAACGTTATTCAGTCGTTGCCAGTCTGACACAAGCTATCATAAAGCAAAAACCACCTTGCGGTGGTTTGCGTATACTCTACTGCTAAGTGGCGGAGGGAGAGAGATTCGAACTCTCGGTGGGCTATTAACCCACGCCGGTTTTCAAGACCGGTGCATTAAACCGCTCTGCCATCCCTCCAGCGCTGCGTATACTAATCAGTTTGCCGGAGAAAAGAAAGCCAAAAGTTAAAAAAATCAGCTGCCGCGTATTTTTTATCGGATAACTACTGGAGCTGCGGGAACTTAGTCAGTATGATAACGGCCAAACAGACATAATATTCAGCTAACAGGAGACTGCATATGTCGTACAGAGAAACCAGTACTATTAATACCGTCAGCAGCGGTATTGAAATTAACAAAGTACTCCGTAATACCTATTTCTTACTTGGTCTGACCCTGGCTTTCAGTGCGCTTACCGCTGTAATCGCCATGGCCATGAACCTGTCACCACTGGCATCTATCGTCTGCTTTGTAGCAGGTTTTATCATGCTGTTTGTGGTTAACAAAAAAGCGGACTCTGCCAGTGGCATTTTCTGGGTGTTCGGCTTTGCCGGTGCTATGGGCGCATCCCTTGGCCCGTTACTGAATGCTTATGCCGGCCTTGCCAATGGCCCCAGCCTGATTATGCAGGCACTGGGCGGCACTGCGGTTATTTTTTTCGCGCTATCAGCTTATGTATTAACCACCCGCAAAGACTTCTCTTTTATGGGCGGATTTTTAATGGTCGGTTTAATCGTCGCGCTGGTTGCGGTTATCGCTAATATTTTCCTGGATATCCCGGCACTAAGCCTGGCCATCAGCGCCGCCATCATATTAATTATGTCTGGTTTTATTTTGTTTGATACCAGCCGGATTATCCATGGTGGCGAGACTAACTATATCCGGGCGACAGTGGGGTTATATCTGAACATTTTTAATATTTTTGTTCACCTGTTGAGCTTACTGGGAATTATGGGTGACGAGTAACCCTTTGCCAGTTCGCTAAGTTCCGCTAAAATGCCCCGTCCTGTACGGGGTATTTTTTTATGAGGCCGCTTTGACCACTTTCAGTCTGTTACTCACGACCAGTCCGCTGGCCAGCCAGGATGTGGCCAGTGCCCTGCAATTTGCCAGCGCCGCCCTGACAGCTGGCTATCAGATTGAACAGATTTTTCTGTATCAGGATGCGGTGCTCTTAGCCGCGGCTGATATTGATTTACCCACTGACGAGCCCAACCTGAGCAAACAGCTGGCCGGTTTTTGTCAACAACATCAAATTCCATTACTGTATTGTGTGACTGCCGCTGAAAAACGTGGTCTGGCTATGTCGGACAGTGGTTTTATTGCTGCTGGTCTGGCCGAGTTTGCCATGCGCCTGACTAACAGCAAACTGGTGCAATTCTGATGCAACGTATTGCCATCATTCAGCGACAAAGCCCCTACAACACCAGCGCCGGTCGGGAAACACTCGACTTGTGTCTGGCGTTGGCAGCGGTTGAACATCAGCTAGCCGTTATTTTCAGCGGTGATGCCGTTTATCAGTTGCTGCCAGTGCAACAGAGCAGCGATTTTGTGCTGAAACGTTACCAGTCAGGCTTTAAACTATTTGGTCTGTACGACATTGAGCAGGTTTATGTCTGTCAAACATCCTTGCAACGGCGTCAGCTTGATAGTAATCAGTTAACCATTACAGCTGAGCCGCTTAATGCATTACAGTTACAGCAATTGCTGGCCGGCCAGCAACAGATAATATGTATTTAAATGAAACTGATAAATCTGATTAATCCAACCATTAATTTTGCCGAGTTAGCTATGCTATGCCAGCAGACAGATACCCTGTTATTAAGACAGGATGCGGTTTATCTGGCAGCGCGCAGCGATATTAAGTGGCCATCCGCCACTGTGCTGGCGCTTGACACTGATCTGAGCGTGCGCCAGCTATTACCACACTCAGCTATTGGTATCGTTAGCGCCGTGCAATGGGTCGAATTAACCGCTACCGCCTCACAGGTGCTATTATGGCGTTAACCACCCTTCGGGTCGCAGGTAAAGAGCTGGCGTTGGATAAACACGGATATCTGGCCGATATCACGCAGTGGCAACCGGCAGTGGCAGAACGTTTTGCAGAACTTGAGCAATTAACGCTAACCGATGCGCATTGGGAAGTGATCCAGTTTGTCAGAGATTTTTACCATGAGTTCGGCACCTCGCCAGCCATCCGGGTACTGGTGAAAGCCATGGCGGAGCAATTAGGTCCTGATAAAGGCAATAGTAAGTATTTGTTTATGCTGTTTCCACAAGGCCCTGCCAAGCAGGCCACCCGGCTGGCGGGTTTGCCCAAACCCGCCCGCTGTCTCTGAGCATTAGTGTCAGATGGCGCTGCCGCTATTTTAAATGCGTCTGCCCCGCCATATAGGGCCTGAGTACTTCAGGGATTAACACACTGCCATCAGCCTGTTGATAATTTTCCAGAATCGCTACCAGTGTCCGGCCAACAGCCAGACCGGAGCCATTTAAACTATGCAGTAATTCCGGTTTTTTCATCTCCGCGTTACGATAACGCGCTTGCATCCGGCGCGTTTGAAAATCGGCCATATTACTACAGGAAGAAATTTCTCTGTAGGTATTCTGTGCCGGTAACCAGACTTCCAGATCATAGGTTTTGCTGGCACCAAAACCCATATCGCCGGTACATAACAGCATAACCCGATAAGGTAACTCCAGTAACTGCAACACCTTTTCGGCATGGCCGGTAAGCTGTTCAAGAGCCTGCATTGACTGCTCTGGTTGCACTAACTGCACCAGTTCTACTTTATCAAACTGATGCTGACGGATAAGCCCCCGGGTGTCACGGCCATACGAACCGGCTTCGCTGCGAAAACACGGGGTATGGGCGGTAAACTTTAACGGCAATTCAGCAGCATCAATAATGCTGTCACGTACCAGGTTTGTCACTGGCACTTCCGCGGTCGGAATTAATGCCAGGCC
>NZ_JAWVZF010000074.1:0-12726 GCF_033722355.1 Arsukibacterium sp.
GCCTGCACTTCAACAAACATGGAGTTTATCGCATCAAGCGTCTGCAGAATAACGTCCATCAGCTCTGGTGTTACACGTCGTTTTCCGGTTCGCAGAATATCAAACACGTTCTCTGCGCCATGACAGGCATCAACCAGTTCAGTGAGCGACAAAAAACCGGCACCGCCTTTAACAGTATGAAAGCCGCGGAAAATAGCATTCAGCAGATTGGCATCGTCGGGATTATTTTCCAGTTCAACCAATTGTTCCTGTAATAATTCAAGGATCTCGCCGGCTTCAACCAGAAAATCTTGTAAAATGTCTTCATCCATATCAAAGCTCATGCGCAGACACCTCTGTTAGAAACCCAAACTGGACAGTAAATCATCAACATCGTCCTGACCCGATACCACATCATCACGTTCTGCTGCATCAATAATTGGCCCTTCTGCTTCATGTGCTGCTTTGGCTTTCGCTTTGGCCGGCCTCGCTTTAACTTCAGGCAGTTCAGGATTACTCTGGCCAAACGCTGTCAGCAAACCAATCAGACTGTCTTCCACCTCCCGCACCAGTTCAATAACGCGGCGTAGGATCTGACCGGTTAAATCCTGATAATCCTGGGCCATCAACACATCGGTCAGTAACGCATTTAACGTTGCGGAGTCGACACTGGCCTGCTGCATAAACCCGTCAACACCATGACAAAGCTGTTTAAATTCTCCCAGCTTTATCTGCCTTTGCATCAGACGTTGCCACTGAGGCAACAGCTGATTAAGCTGCTGGGTAATCTGATCTGCGATAGGTAAACAGGACTCCACCGCATCCATAGTTTTATTGGCTGCCTGCTCTGTCATATCAATAACATGATTAAGCCGCTTTTTGGCGTCAGGGATGTCTTCTTCCAGCAAATTATTCAGTGATGGATCGATATGAAAGTTTTTCAGTGAATCATGTAGTTGCCGGGTGAGTTTACCCACCTCGGCAAACAGTTCAGAAGAACCAGGGACCGTAATAGACTGCACCAGCTTGTTTGCCAGCTGTTGCTCGCCCAGTTCCAGCAACCGCACCAGCTCTTTTGCTTGCTCCAGCGTAATGTCAGCAGCCGTCGTGTCAGACATAGTGTTGCTCCTTGTCAGTTACGGCTTAACCTAAACGCTCAAAGACTTTTGCCAGCTTCTCTTGCAGGGTTGCAGCGGTAAAAGGTTTAACAATGTAGCCATTAACACCAGCCTGAGCGGCGGCAATAATTTGCTCTTTTTTCGCTTCAGCGGTCACCATCAGCACCGGGATATGCTTTAATTTGGCGTCGGCCCTGATAGCGCGCAGTAAATCGATACCCTGCATGCCGGGCATGTTCCAGTCGGTGACAACAAAATCAAAGTCGCCATTCTGCAACATAGGAAGTGCAGTACTGCCGTCATCTGCTTCAGACACATTGGTGAAGCCCAAATCACGCAGCAAGTTCTTAATAATGCGTCTCATGGTTGAGAAGTCATCCACCACGAGAATTTTCATATTTTTATCCAAAGTCCCCTCCGACGAGATAATACGCCCGGTATCTCAACTGCTTTAATTTATACCCAAGCCTGCATTCTGGCTTTTAACCGCACAAGTGCCTGGCTGTGGATCTGACTTATCCGGGACTCACTGACATCCAGCACCGCCCCAATTTCTTTTAAATTTAATTCTTCGTTGTAATACAGTGAGAGTACCAGAGCTTCGCGCTCCGGCAAACTGCTAATCGTAGTTACCAGTGCTTTATTGAACGCTTCATTGGCTTGCTGTTCATATAACTGGTCACCTTCGCGGTCATCAGCCGTTACCAGTACATCTTCTGATACACCGAGATCCTCTATTCCGATAATTCTGCCTGAGCTGACATCGGTTAACATATGATGGTACTCATCGAGGGATATATCAAGTTTTTCAGCGACTTCAAAGTCTTTAATATCGCGCCCATGGATGGCTTCAAGCTCAGCTATCGTGTCGGCTATTAACCGGGCATTACGGTGCACCGAACGGGGCGTCCAGTCACCACGGCGCATTTCATCAAGCATTGCCCCCCGAATCCGGATGCCGGCAAACGTTTCAAAACTGGCACCTTTACTTCCATCAAAATTTTTCGCAGCCTCAATCAGACCAATCATGCCTGACTGGATTAAATCGTCTACCAGTACGCTGGCCGGTAACCGGGCCATTAAATGATAAGCAATCCTTTTAACTAATGGTGCATGACGTTCAACCAGCTGCTGCATCTGGTCAACTCCACCATATGCGGCCAGTTTACTATTCACACTACCCCCTGGTCAGCATGCGGCTGTAAAAGTTGTTCAAGAAAAAACTCCAGATGACCGGAGGCACTGGCCGGCACCGGCCATTTAATGGCTTTCAGTGCCAAACCTTTAACTGCCATGCTGGCCGGACTCTTCGGAAAGACATCGATAAACGCTTTTTGCTTACGGGCCGCTTTACGGACGTTTTCATCGTAAGGCACGGTAGCAACTAACTCAAGACTGACATCCAGAAAACGATCAGTTACCCGGCTTAGCTTGGCAAACAGCTCCTGGCCTTCTTTCATGTTGCGCACCATATTGGCAACAATCTTAAATTTTTCAACGCCATGATCGCGGCTCAGTATTTTCATCAGCGCATAAGCATCGGTAATTGAGCTGGGCTCATCACATACCACTACCACTACATCTTGCGAGGCTCGTGAAAAGCTTAATACCATATCAGAAATACCGGCAGCGGTATCAACCAGCAACACATCAACCGGGGTTCTTAGTTCGCTGAAAGCCCGGATCAGGCCAGCATGCTCCACCGGGGACAGTTCAGTCATGTTCTGAGAGCCAGAGGTGGCAGGCACAATTTTAATCCCGAAGGGACCGTCTATTATCACATCATCCAGTTCACATTCGCCAGACAATACATGAGAGAGATTTTTTTCCACCCGTAAGCCCAGCATCACATCGCAGTTAGCCAAGCCAAGGTCGGCGTCCAGCACCAGCACTTTTTTACCCAGCTGGGCCATTGCCATTGCCAGATTGAGGCTGACGTTAGTTTTGCCGACGCCACCTTTACCACCGGTTATTGAAATTACTTTTACCATCTGCTTATTCATTCTTCTCAGGCCATTGGCTTGATCATCAATTAATTCGTGATTATGCATAGGCTGATTCCGCTTTGGACATATCATCCTGATACCATTGATGTCCTGCATTGCTATGCGTTAGCCGCAATATCTCAGCCCGCTGCACTAAATCGGCGGCATCAGCAACCAGGATATCTTCCGGTACCCGCTGGCCATTGGTCATATAACTTACCGGTAATGCATTCTGAATGGCCACATTAATGACTTCACCTAAACTTAAGCATTCATCAAGTTTAGTGAAAATACAACCCGCCAGAGAAATCCGTTTAAACTGGGCGACCGTCTCCTGCATTACCCTGGCCTGCGCTGTCGCAGACAATACCAGATAACTTTTTATTTTAACACGTGAATTATGTACTAAACTGGCAAGTTTTTCTGCCAGACGTACATCGCGCTGACTCATGCCGGCGGTATCAATAAGAATAAGTTTACGTTGCGCCAGCTGATTTAACAGCAGTGCCAGCTCGTCACTGTCTTTTGCCTGCTTGACCGGGCAGCCAATAATCCGACCGAAGGTCGCCAGTTGCTCGAAAGCGCCAATCCGGTATGAGTCAGTGGTAATTAGTGCAACCTGATCGGCGCCATGGCGCTTGGCAAAACCGGCAGCCAGTTTGGCCACGGTTGTTGTTTTACCGACACCAGTCGGTCCGACTAAGGCGATAATACCACCACGACGCAGTATATCATCATTGGTAGTAGTAAGCTGGCCGCTGAGTAATTCCATGGCCGTATCCCAAGCTTCACTGGCATTGATTTGCTCTGGCATAAAACAGGCAAGCTGATCGGCCACCTGCTCAGACAGCCCCAGTTGCTGCAAGTGTTCAATGACCATGGCCCGTACCGGTTCGCGCCTTGCTAAATCCTGCCACATTAAACCTGATACCTGATGTTGCAGCAACTGACGCATCGATAGCATTTCATTACGCATGGCCTCAAACTGACTGGCCATTGCCTGACTTTGTTGCTGCTGCTGTTTGGCCAACTCCTGCCAGTGTCCGGCTGCCGGTGCCGCAGTCGTGCCAGAAGTTTGACGCTCAAAAGCCGCAGCTTTTGTAACCTGCGGCTGCACTGGGTCGGGCTGGTGCAGACTTTTTGCTGCCGCCGGCTCACGGCCTTGCTGTTTGATCATTTGCCGGGCCAGCAATTCCCGTAACGAATCTGCCGGCGCTGCGGCTTGCTCTGCACTGGCGCCAGACGTTGGCTCAAGGTCATCCGCTACTGCACTAAAACGTGGCTCGCTGCGCTGTGGCTGGCGCTGGTTATTTGCTGCCGGATGTGCTGCCACCGCTGGCTTATCAGCTTGAGCACTCTGATTCTCCGGGTCAATCGCGGCGACAATCTCCACGCCCTCAGCCACTTTTTTGTTGGACAGTATTATTGCATCAGGTCCCAGAAACTCTTTGACCTCCGTCAAGGCAGTACGCATATCTTTGGCGACAAAGCGTTTTATTTTCATGAGTTACTCCTAGTTTTGCTGACCAATAACGCTGACAATTCGAATTTGTTTATCATCGGGAATTTCCTGGTAAGATAGTACCCGCAGACCTGGGATAGTGTACTTCACGAATCGTGCCATGACTGAGCGTAAAATTCCTGACGTTAGCATTACAGCGCTTTCACCATTTAATTCCTGGTTCTGATGAGCTTCCTGTAAGGATTGTTGAATCCGGTCAGCCAGACCCGGCTCAATACCGGCACCATCATTGCCAGCAGCCTGCATAGACTGATGCAGCATCTGCTCCAGCTCAGGCGCAAAGGTAATAACCGGAATTTCGCTCTTACTGCCCACCACTTCCTGGACAATTAACCGGCGCAGTGAAATCCGGCAGGCTGCGGTAAGGACATCAACATCCTGGCTCTTACTGCCGTACTCAACCAGGGTCTGAACAATGGTTCGCATGTCGCGGATAGGTACCCCTTCCTGTAACAGGTTCTGCAGTACTTTGACCACGGTGGTCAGCTGTAATACATCGGGAACCAGTCCCTCCACCAGCTTAGGTGAATGCTTGGCCAGCATATCCAGCAGATTCTGGACTTCCTCGTGGCCCAGCAGGTTGGCGGCGTTGTTGGTTAAAATCTGGCTCAGATGAGTAGCAACGACTGTGGCGGCATCAACCACGGTATAACCCAGGGTTTGCGCATGTTCCCGTTGGTCTTTACCTATCCAGACCGCTTCCAGGCCAAAGGCCGGATCTTTGGTGGCGACGCCTTTAAGCTGACCAAATACCTGACCGGGGTTGATGGCCAGTTCGTTATCGTGGCGCAACTCACCTTCACCGCTGGTGACGCCCATCAGTGCAACCCGGTAACTGTTTGGTTCTAAATCGAGATTATCCCGGATATGCACCGGAGGGATCAAAAAGCCCAGTTCCTGTGACAATTTTTTGCGCACCCCTTTTATCCGGTTCAGCAACTCACCGCCCTGGGCTTTATCTACCAGCGGAATTAACCGATACCCCACTTCCAGGCCAATAGTATCGACACCCTGCACATCATCCCAGCCAATTTCTTTGACCGGTTGAACCTGATTATCCGCCGCTGGCATGGTATTTCTGGTCACCAGTTCTGACTGCACCCTAACGGCTTTCTTCCTGATAAACCGGGCAGTACCACCAATTAACGCAGCCAGACTCAGAAAAGCAAAATGCGGCATACCGGGTACAATACCCATTAATGTCAGCACGCCAGCAGCGATAAACAGGACATGGGTATTGTCACTGAGCTGAGCAGTCATCTGCTCGCCCAAATCACCTGACTTGTTCTGGCGGGTAACGATAATTGCCGTTCCGATTGACAGCAGCAAGGAGGGAATTTGCGCGACCAGACCATCACCTATGGTCAGCAGGGTATAAATTTCCATCGCATTGCCAAAGCTTAAGTCATGCTGCAGCATGCCGATGGTTAAACCGCCGATTAAATTAATAACCAGAATGACGATACCGGCAATCGCATCTCCTTTTACAAACTTGCTGGCACCATCCATTGAGCCGTAGAAATCTGCTTCATTCGTCACTTCCTCGCGCCGGGTGCGGGCTTCATCCTGGGTAATCAGGCCGGAATTTAAATCGGCATCGATAGCCATTTGCTTTCCCGGCATGGCATCGAGGGTAAAGCGCGCCGATACTTCCGCAATTCGGCCGGCACCTTTGGTCACGACCACAAAGTTAATAATAATCAGAATTAAAAATACCACGATACCGACAGCATAATTGCCGCCGATCACCACTGAGCCGAATGCTTCGATTACTTTCCCGGCGGCATCACCACCATTATGTCCCTCAAGTAATACCACCCTGGTACTGGCGACATTCAGAGCCAGGCGCATAATAGTGGCTACCAGCAGTACGCTGGGGAAAATGCCGAAATCGAGTGGTCGCAGGGTATAAATGGTGACAAGCAACACCACCAGCGCCAGTGCAATATTAAATGAAAATAAGGTATCCAGCAGAATCGGCGGCAAGGGCAACACGACCATCGCCAGCGCTGCCAGAATGAGCAGCGGCGTGCCCAGCCCTTTCATAAAAGATAATTTTGACTTATCAAAGCTATGGAAATACTGAACAAACTGCATGGCGTACCTGACAAATTATTGGCGCATAACGCGAGGCTGAATCATTATCAGCAAAAACCATTCCATAACTGCAGATTAAAACAGGTCAGCATAAAGGCGGGGGTGCTAATGGAGACAGCGTGATTTTTCTGAAAATCACGTTGTTCCTTTTTTCTTTCTTTGATTGGGAAGTTAATGGCGGAAATCGGCAGGGATCGGTAATTCTCTGGCCAGACTTTTTGGCCGGCTGCCTTTGCCTTTTTTATACATTTTCAGCTGATAAACATAGGCCAATACCTGGGCGACAGCAGCAAACAATTGCTCCGGTATCGGATGATCTAACTCAGTAGTGTAAAAAATAGAGCGGGCCAGTGGTGGTGACTCAATAACCGGTACTTTGTGCTCATTGGCAATCTTTCTGATATGCATCGCTACTTCATCCACGCCTTTAGCGACCACCACTGGTGCCCGGAACTTCCCCTGGTCATACTTTAACGCAACCGCAAAGTGAGTCGGGTTGGTGACGATCACGTCGGCTGTCGGCACTTCCTGCATCATCCGTTTCATTGACATCTGCATCTGAGTGCGGCGGATCCGCGCTTTAATCTCAGGGCTACCTTCCGAGTTTTTATACTCGTCTTTTATCTCCTGCAGGCTCATTTTAAGCTGTTTGATGTGGTTCCATTTCTGATAAGGCGCATCAACCATCGCGATAACAGACACGCTGCTGCACAGCCCCAAAAATAACCACGCCAGAATATAAAGTGCCGACTCAATATTATTCGGATCACTCATCAGTGACAGCGACATAATGTCCATAAAAAACACTTTAAGCAGCAAATAAGCCACGGTTACGACAACAGCCACTTTCAGGAAACTCTTACCCAGTTCCACCAATGCCTGTAAGCCGAACATTCGCTTAAAGCCCTGGATCGGGCTCATTTTGCTAAGTTTGGGCCCGGCTGCCTGCCAGCTGAAATTAAAGCCGCCCAGTAAACAGTTGCCAACAAAGGCCGCAACCAGAATAAAAGTAAAAATAGCTGCCAGTGGCGGCAGCAATTCCTCCCCCACTGCGCCCCAGGCAGTAAACATGGCGTTGGGGTCGAATATATCTTTGTAATTAAGGCTCATCAGTCGCTGGCCAACATTGAGTACAGCTACTGCCAGCATTTTGCCGAACATTAACAGCGCAGCAGCACTGGCAATTAACACAAAAGCCGTGCCAAGGTCTTTTGAGCGGGCAATCTGGCCCTTTTCTGCTGCGTCTTGCAGCTTCTTGGGCGTGGGCTGTTCGGTTTTTTCGGCGCCGGAATCTTCTGCCATGGTCAGCCTCCGTTAACAGCCGATAAGCCGGCAGCTGAAATCGATTGCATGCTGCCATTGCTTATCATAGTGGAATAAAAAGGTATCCAGCGTCAGCCATAAGATCACTAAGCCTGATAACATGGTGATCGGGAAACCTATCGAAAAAATATTCAGCTGTGGTGCCGCCCGGGTCATGATGCCAAACGACAGATTGACAACCAGCATCGCCACGATGGGTGCCAGCGTTATCGCCAGCGCAGTGGCAAACATCCAGCCACCAAACTCAATAACGGTCCAGTAGCTGCTCACTTCCCACCACTGACCGTTAATTGGCAGCGTCTGAAAGCTGAATATCAGCATCTGGATCATGATTAAGTGACCATTAAATATAAAAAACAGTAAGGTAGCCAAGATCAGATAAAACTGACCAATGGCCGGTACACTCACCCCACTTGACGGATCAGCCAGTGATGCAAAACCGAGGCCGGTCTGGGTAGCCAGCAGCTGCCCGGCTAACACGAAGGTAGTGATAAACATTTGTGAAATAAATCCCAGCGCGAAGCCAATCATCAGCTGGAAAAACACTTCGACAAACATGGCGGCGGAAAATAAATCGGGCGGGGTTACCGGTGGCAGCATTGGCATCGCAGCCAGAGTGATCATCACCACCAGACCGGTTTTAATCCGCATCGGAATATTGCGTGCGCCAAGGCCGGCCATAATCATCAGCATGCCGGTTATCCGGCAAAGCGGCAGCAGAAAATCAGCAATACCCTGCATTAAAATGCCAAGCGGAAATTCCATCAACTCACCACAGTCGGAATACTGAGAAATAAGTCATTGGTATAATCCATTATGACCCGGACAAACCAGTGACCACCAAAAATCAGTGCCAGCAGGGTGACAATTAACCTTGGCAGAAAACTTAACGTTTGTTCATTGATCGATGTTGCAGCCTGAAACACCGCCACAATTAAGCCGACAAACAGCGACGGCAGGATCATGGCACTGACCAGTAAAATCACGATGAACAGCGCATCGCGCAGCACATCGACAAACACCTCCGGACTCATGTGCCTACTCCATAACTGGTGGCCAGCGTGCCCATCACCAGGATCCAGCCATCAACCAGCACAAACATCATCAGTTTAAATGGCAACGAAATAATCATTGGCGATAACATCATCATCCCCATTGCCATCAGCACACTGGCAACCACCAGGTCGATGATCAGAAAAGGGATAAATAACATAAAGCCAATTTGAAACGCTGTTTTTAATTCACTGGTAATAAACGCCGGTATCACGACGGTCAGCGGATAATCCTGCGCTTGCTCCAACACCTCTATGCCGGCAATCTGAGCAAAGGTATCTAAATCTCTGACCCGGGTCTGATGCAGCATAAAGGCTTTAACCGGGGCAATAGCCGCATCCAGCGCCTGCACCGGTGAAATGGATTCATTCAGATAGGGCTGAATAGCCTGCTCATTAACCGTTTTAAATACCGGTGCCATAATAAAAAATGTCAGGAACAGGGTAATACCGATTAACACCTGATTAGAGGGCGTCTGCTGTAAGCCGATAGCCTGCCGTAAAATCGCCAGCACCACAATAATCCGGGTAAAGCTGGTCATCATAATGACCAAAGCCGGGATAAAGCTCAGCATGGTCATTAACGCCAGCACCTGCAGCGTTACGCTATACTGCTGTGTTCCATCATCATTAGTGGTGACAGTTAAAGCCGGCAATACACTGTTATCGGCCAGCACTGCAGGACTGACTAACAGCAACAACAAACACAGCAATCGCAACATAAAAACTTACTTTTTCAGGAATGATTGCAACTGTGTATGAAAGTCTGATGCCAACTTTGTTTCAGGAAGGGAATTTTCTAACTCAAACAGCATATTAATGCTGTGGGGCGTCACGCCAAGCACGCGCTGTTTTCCTTGTATTTCAATGACTAATAGTCTTTCACGCTGACCAAGCGGCACCGAGCAAATAACTTTGACATGCTGACTGCCAGGCAGGCGTAATGTCAATTTTTTGAATAGCCAGCCAAGCGCCACCACCAGTAATACTACTGCCGCCAGAGAAATGGCGATTTTAGCCAGGCTAATGCCCGGGCCCGGCTTGCGCTCCTGCGCCGGTTCCTGGCGGGTAAACGGAACGCCCTGACGCGGATCAGCGGTTGCGGTTAATTCAGAGGCCGGCCCGGCGCCAGCCGCAGCAGCCTCTGGTTGCGGTACCGCCTCTGGTGGCGATACAGTCACGTCAGTGGGCTGCTGCTCTGTGCTCTCTTCCGGTACCGCCTGCGGTGCTGGCTCAGCTGTCACGGGTTCTGTAGCAAGCACCGGCAACGTGAGTGCCAAAAGCATTGCCAGCAGCAACCCCATGCCCGGGCGATAAAAAGCTTTGATAAATAATGGCATCAGCGTAACTTTTTAATCCGTTCAATCTGACTGATCACATCGGTTAGCCGGATCCCGAACTTATCATTCACCACCACCACTTCACCATGCGCAATCAGGGTACCATTGACCAGCACATCCAGCGGTTCACCGGCAACCCGTTCCAGCTCAACCACTGAACCCTGATTTAACTGTAATAAATTGCGGATACTGATTTTCGCCCGGCCAACTTCCATTGAAATGGTAACCGGAATATCCAGAATAGTGTCAAGTTTACGCTGTTCATCGACGCTGATACTGGATTTCTCATCTTTCAGCTCTTCCAGATCAACGGCTTTTGCATCTTCGGCACCCTCAGCTTCTGCCATAGCTGCTGCCCATTCGTCCATAGTGTCTTTATCGTCTGCCATCGTTTTATCCTCTGTCCCGCTCTGTTAAGTTCAGATCGGCTTCTAATTCTGAAATATCTGCATCGCTGTCCAGGCGCCTGCCACCTTTGGTAAACACATGAAGTTCAGATTTAACTGATTCTGGCCGCCTGATTTTTTCGATAATCTTTAATGCCACATTCTCGCGTGACCGCCCCAGTTTGGCCCGGTACGTCGGTAAATCTTCAATTAATACCGTGATATGCTCAGGAATTTCTACCGGAATGATGTCGCCGGCTTTTAGCTCCATCACTTCACGCAACGTCAGATCAACATCCAGCATTTTCGTTGACAAATCGACCTTCACATCCATAATTTCATCGCGCAGCGCCTTACTCCAGCGTAAATCAGTGTCTTCTTTATCGCTTTGCACCCCGGCGTCCAGCAGCTCGCGGATCGGTTCCAGCATGGAGTACGGCAGCGCGACATGGAAATCACCACCACCGCCGTCCAGCTCAATATGAAATGAGCTTATTACCACCACTTCTGTCGGGCTGACAATATTTGCCATTGCCGGGTTTACTTCCGAATCCAGATATTCGAACGAGACGTCCATCACCGGTGCCCAGGCTTCTTTGTAATCTTCAAATATCAGCTTCAGCAGCATCTGGATAATCCGCCGCTCGGTTGGTGTAAATTCCCGCCCTTCAATTTTGGCATGATAGCGGCCATCACCACCAAAAAAGTTATCCACCAGGATAAACACCAGCCGGGCTTCCATCGTAATCAGACCGGTACCTTTGAGTGGCCGGAACCGCACCATATTCAGACTGGTTGGTACAAATAACGTATGGACATATTCACCGAACTTAATCATCTGCACGCCGTTAATCGACACTTCGGCAGTGCGGCGCATCATGTTAAATAAGCTGATGCGCATATGCCGGGCAAAGCGTTCATTGACCATTTCCAGAGTAGGCATACGACCACGGACGATACGATCCTGCGACGAGAAATCGTATTCCATGGTAGATCGGCCACGGCCATCACCGCCTTCGTCTATTTCTTCTTCTTCGACGTCATCAACACCATGTAACAGCGCATCAATTTCATCTTGCGACAATAAATCGGTCACGATAGCTCACTCTTATTGCATAACAAAACTGGTGAAAAGTACCTCTTCCACCACCGCTGACCCCGCCACTTCCAGCAGCGCCTGCTGCACATCACTAAGGGCTTTGTTTTTTAAAGCATCTTTGCCTGTAGTAGTAATCAGCTCATCCGCATTGGCACTGCTGAATGCCGCCAGCAGACTTGCCTCTATCAACGGAATGTGCCGCAGCGCGATGGTCTCATTATTTTTGCCACGCACCAGCAGCTGCACTTTGATCTGTACCAGCCTGTCGCGCGCTGAACCGGGGACATTAAATACGAAAGGTCTTGGCATTGCCACGTAAAGCGCATTGCCCTCAGGCCCGGCGGGTTTGACGTTGGCAGTGATTTCTGTAGCAGCTTCATCGGCGTTAGTTACAGGGCTGGCACTGTTAGCTCCCAGAAAATAAAAGTAACCGCCGGCAGCCAGAATCAGCACCACCAGCACAGCACCGGCCAGCATCATTATTTTTTTCAGACCGCTTATACCTTCTGCCAGCTTTAAGTCACCGTCGGCTGCCATTTTATCTCCGTTAATTGTATGATTTCACGCTATTATGCTAGCGGCTCACCGCTGATGTAAATCATTAGCTTCTGTTTTTACTTAAGCCTTAAACCTGAACTGCGCTAGGCATAATAATCCACTATCCGTTCACTAAGCTTAACGTCTAACTGCACCGTTGTCGCCTGTTCCTCAATCGTTTGCTCATTGCCTGCGTGGCCATTACCCGCATGCCCATCGCGCCGGCTACCTGCCTGATTATCGCCCTGACGTTGCTGCTGTACCTGGCCTTCGCCTAACTGAATGCCC